>NZ_JARRCW010000001.1:2356666-2687500 GCF_031501865.1 Pseudovibrio sp. M1P-2-3 | reverse complement strand
TGTCTCTAACTGTTATCCAGGCTCTTTGCGCATTTTTTAATGCGTTTGCGCCTTTGTCTCGATCTACAGCATCAAGAAACTTCCCTTCCAGCTCCAAAGCACTCATGGCGCGTTTATAGGCGTGGTTCAGCCTTATATCCGCAGCATCAAAGTCCTTTGCTGCACATTCAATCATGTCAGCGGTTGTCTGCGGGGCATCACACATGTCAGCTGCATAAGCTGGTAGATACAGCAGGCTTTGAAAAACAGTACTGATCAAAGCTACAGGTAAGTAACGGCGATTTATAGACATATGCTCCCCCAAACCGCTGCGCGTGGTTGCGCAAAATTACTTAGAGTGATATGCGGGAAAAGTATACAGGTTTCCAGAAAATACTGCATTCCCTAAAGGTAAAGTTGAATGTTTGAATGCAAACAAGCAGTTTTACATACCAAATAATTTTCTTTAGGAGTTAGTGGGAACTAGTTCGGGTTTGTAATTTTAAATTTGCTGGATTTTAGCGAATCCTGTAGTTCAATATACGTATATATTGGTTGTCTATTAGTAGTTTCCCTCTGTTAAACTACTTTAATTTGTGGCAGCAGTATGCCTCGTTTGCGAAAGATCAAATTGATTGCGTTTACTTAGAACGTGGTTAACTTTCTTTTGTGACGCAATGATTAAATAATGGGAGAAAACGCATGAAAGTAAGCAGTTTTGCACTTGGAGCAGCCTTGGCTCTAGGCAGCGTTTCGTCTGTTTCTGCGGCTGATCAGCAGTTTATTTCTATCGGTACGGGCGGTGTGACCGGTGTTTACTATCCAACTGGCGGTGCAATTTGTCGTCTGGTGAACAAGGAACGTCGTGACCATGGTATCCGGTGTTCTGCAGAATCAACAGGTGGTTCTGTTTACAACATCAACACCATCCAGAGCGGTGAGCTGGAGTTCGGTGTCGCTCAGTCTGATGTTCAAGCCAATGCTTTCAATGGTAAATCCCAGTGGGAAGGTAAGCCATTTGAAAACCTGCGCGCTGTATTCTCCGTACACCCAGAGCCTGTGACAATGCTTGCTACAAAAGACAGCGGCATTAAAAACCTAGGCGATCTGAAGGGTAAAAAAGTTAATATCGGCAACCCGGGTTCCGGCCAGTACGCAACTTGGAAGCTGCTCGAGCAGGAAGGCATTGTTGATACAGCTGACCTCGCGCTGGCTGCAGAGCTGAAATCCGCAGAAGCCGGTCAGGCACTTTGCGATGGCAAAATCGATGCGTACTACTGGCTTGTCGGTCACCCATCTGCGTCCACTCAGGAAACAATTTCCACCTGTGATGCGCAGCTGGTGAACGTTGAAGGCCCTGAAATCGACGAACTACTCAACAAATACTCCTACTACCGTACAGCTGAAATTCCAGCTGGCATGTACAACAATGATGAGCCAATCAAAACATTTGGTGTTGGCGCAACTTTTGTTACATCTGCGGATGTTCCTGAAGAAGTTGTTTATGTTGTTGTGAAAGGCGTGTTTGAGAACTTTGACGATTTCAAAAAGCTGCACCCGGCTTTTGCTAATCTGAAAGAGGAAGAAATGATCAAAGATTCTTTGACAGCTCCTCTGCACCCTGGCGCAGTTAAATACTACAAAGAACGTGGCTGGATGTAAGTCTCAGTATTCCAGTTTGTTTGTGGGGTCGATTGCGGCCCCACAAGCGTTTTAAGAATAAAAACAATCATAAAAATGAGTAATTGCTAGGGACGGGCTTGCCCGGGGCGGGGAGAATACTTGAATGAGCGAGCAGCAACACAAAGTAGAGGTGGAGGCGCAGGAGTTGGTCGCGCAGGCCGACACCGGAGCGCGTAATTTAACAGGTAGTTTAGGCATATTGGTCGCGACCATAGCTTTTATATGGTCAGCGTTTCAGCTCTATGTCGCGTCCAATGTACCTTTTTGGCTTGTTGATTATGCGAATATCAATCTTATTTTCAACAACTCGGAAATCCGGTTCATCCACCTCGCATTCGGATTGATTTTAGCCGCCTTCGCCTATCCGCTGTTTTCAAATAGCAGACGAGATATAATTCCCTGGTATGACTGGCTCCTTGCGGGTGCTGGCGCTTTTGCTTGTCTGTATCTGGTTGTCATGCGCGCAGGCATCGCGGACCGTGCTGGGTTGCCAACAGACATGGACCTTTATGTCTCTACAGTCGGTCTGATTATACTCGGAATATCAGTCTACAGAACCCTTGGGCTTCCTTTGGTTATTGTTGCTGGCGCGTTCATGTTCTACGTGTTCTTTGGCAACGAAAACTTCATGCCCGAAGCAATCCAGTGGAAAGGTGCCTCCTATGGCAAGGCCATGTGGCACTACTGGATGCAGTTGGAAGGCGTCTTTGGGGTCGCCATAGGCGTTTCCGCTTCTATGATTTTCTTGTTTGTGCTCTTTGGTTCACTTCTAGAACAGGCAGGAGCTGGTAACTACTTTATCAAGCTCGCTTTTGCGGTCCTAGGTCACTTGCGCGGCGGCCCAGCCAAAGCTGCTGTGGTGGCATCCGCCATGAGTGGTCTTTACTCAGGGTCTTCCATCGCGAATGTTGTAACTACCGGAACTTTCACCATCCCGTTGATGAAACGGACAGGCTTCCCGGCTGAAAAGGCGGGCGCTGTGGAAGTTGCCTCTTCGGTGAACGGGCAGTTGATGCCACCGGTGATGGGCGCGGCCGCCTTCCTGATTGCCGAGTTTACTGGCGTCGGCTATCATGAAGTGGTTATTCATGCGTTCATTCCAGCGGTAATTTCATATATCGCTCTTGTTTACATTGTGCATCTGGAAGCGCTGAAAATGAACCTGAAGGGCTTGCCGAAGCCTCCTGTTCATTTGACAATGATGCGCCGCCTTCTGGGTGTTCTTTCCGGCTTCCTTGGTATCACTATTTTGGGCTTTGCCGTCTATTACGGTCTGGGCTGGATCAAAATGGTCGTGCCGGATTACACGCTATCTGTGGTACTTTTGCTCTTCTTGGTTGCCTATGTGGTACTGGTTGGGATTGCGGCCCAAGCTCCAGATCTGGAAGTGGATGATCCGAACGCTCCGATTAAAGAGCTTCCAAAGGCAGGTGATGTCGGGCGGACCGGTTACTACTTTGTTCTGCCAATCGTGGTTCTAATCTGGTGCATCTTGCTGGAGCGCTTGTCTCCATCCCTTTCCGCGTTCTACGCAATCATGGCGATGCTGTTTATCGTGTTGACACAACACCCGCTGAAAGCTCTGTTCCGTAAACAAGGGCTTGGTGAGCATATCAAACGAGGCATCAGCGACTTTATTCAAGGGATGATTGGCGGCGCGCGCAATATGATTGGTATTGCCGTTGCAACAGCTGCTGCCGGCATTATTGTGGGCACTGTATCACTCACTGGTGCGCACCAGATGATTGGGGAGCTGGTTGAGTTCCTTTCAGGGGGAAGCCTGCTATTGATGTTGGTACTGGTTGCGATTATGAGCCTCATTCTTGGAATGGGTCTTCCGACCACTGCCAACTACCTTGTGGTTTCGTCCCTAATGGCTCCGGTTATTGTCGAGCTGGGTGCGCAAACTGGTTTCCTTGTGCCGCTGATCGCGGTTCACTTCTTCGTGTTCTACTTCGGAATATTGGCGGATGTGACGCCGCCCGTGGGGCTTGCGGCTTTCGCAGCAGCAGCCATTAGCCGTGGAGATCCGATCAAAACAGGGGTTCAGGGCTTCCTCTATTCCATGAGAACAGTGCTTCTGCCCTTCCTGTTTATCTTCAATACGGACCTTCTCCTTATCAATGTGGATGCCGGTCCCGCCGTTATTGTGTTTATCGTTGCTGTCATAGCCATGATGCTATTTGCGGCGGCGACGCAAGGCTACTTCTTTGCCAAATCACGTCTTTGGGAAACTGTAGTTCTTCTGGTTGTAGCCTTCACGTTGTTCCGTCCGGGCTTTTGGCTGGACATAGTTCAAGATCCAAAAGAAACGGCGACCGGCTCTCAAATTGTCCAGATGGTTGGAAATGCTCCAGAAGGGGGCATCGTCTATCTGAACCTGAGAGGTTCTGACTTTGATGACCCTGACAAAGTTATATCACGTACAATCCAGTTTAAAGTTGGCGGTGAGCAAGGTGAGGAAAGACTTGCGGCAAATGGTCTGACGATTATGCCGGAAGATGGAAAAATTCTTCTGGACGAACCGTTCCCGGGAACTGCATTTTCCAGTGAACTTCAAACCTTCGATTTCTATGGTGATGTACCAGTAGAAATCGTCAGCAGCCAAGTGGATGCGGAGCGCGTGTGGAAAGAGATCTTCTATATTCCAGCGCTTCTTCTGCTCGCTATTGTGGTGATTTCGCAGCGTCGCCGTCAGACGCAACCTGCGTTCTAAATTGTTGATTGGAAAAGAGTATGTACAAAAATATCCTTCTTCCGCTTGATCTTAACGAGGATAGTTCGTGGAAACGGTGCCTGCCTGTTGCGGTTGATATGGCAAAACACTATGGAGCCAAACTCCATATTGTGACTGTCCTGCCCGATTTCGGAAAATCGATTGTGGGTGGCTACTTTGATAAGAAGTTCGAGACCCGTGCGCTGGAAAAAGCCAAACAAGCATTGGAAGAGCTTCTGGATAGAGAGCTGGCAGATGTGGATGGTCTGGATGCGAAGGGTCATATTGCTCACGGCACCATCTATGAAGAAATTAACAATGCTGCCGATAAGTTAAAATGTGATCTCATCATTATTTCTTCTCATCGCCCTGAGCTGAAAGATTATTTGTTGGGGCCCAATGCCGCTCGCGTGGTTCGTCATGCCTCACAATCCGTCCTGGTTGTCCGCGACGAGACATAATCACATATAAGTGTGCGGGAAAGGTACCTTTCCCGCACATTCTTTTAGCATTCCGACCCATTTATTGTTATTTCTCGGGGGCTTTTTAGCTTTGATGTAGAAGATAACTGGGCAGAGCACATTTGCTCTCGGGGAATAATTATGCTTCAAACTGTTACTATCTGGGGTGCTTTTTTTGCGGGGTTGCTATCCTTTGTCTCCCCTTGTGTTTTGCCGCTTGTCCCACCTTACCTTGGCTATATCGCTGGCCTGTCTCTTGATGAGCTGAGTGCCAATAAAAATACGGTACGAGGTGCGCAGAAAATTCTTTCCTCAGCTTTGTTCTTTGTAGCCGGATTTTCTACCGTTTTCGTTTTGCTAGGGGCAAGTGCCTCGTTCCTTGGGCAGTTGGTTCTGCAATATTCTCAAATACTTGGATATATTGCTGGAGCACTGATCATTGTCATGGGGCTCCATTTTTTAGGTGTGTTCCGTATTTCGCTTCTTTATAGGGAAGCGCGCGTAAATATGGAGCGTAAACCTGCAGGTTTTGCGGGTGCCTATGTAATGGGATTGGCCTTCGGGTTTGGCTGGACCCCATGTATTGGGCCTGTACTTGCTTCTATTCTTCTAATTGCTGGCACAGAATCGTCGGTCGGGCAGGGGTCTTTGTTGTTGGCTGCCTATTCACTTGGTATTGGGGTTCCTTTCTTACTTGCGGCTGCATTTGCTGGCTCTTTCATGAACTTTATGGTTAGGTTCCGCCGTCATTTAGGAAAAGTTGAAAAGGTGATGGGCGCGTTCTTGATCGTGACTGGCCTCGCATTTTTGACAGGCTACATGCAGGCGTTCTCTTTCAAGCTTTTAGAGTGGTTCCCGGCATTTAGCCAAATTGGCTAGCTATAGATAGTTCCCTGGGATTTAGTCTCAATTTCAGGAGGTGTGGTTTTTCTTAGGAAACCCTACTGATTGAAGGGCTACAACTCAGGGAATATTGGTGATAGGGAAAAGCCATACTTTTCTTTCTATAGCTGTTGAGGCAGTGTGCATTTCAAACTTGTAAGCGCATAAATGAAAGAGAGCTAGAAATGGACAGCAGCTGCCTCGCAATCGTCTTGGCTGCAGGCCTTGGAACGCGAATGCGTTCTTCACTGCCGAAAGTAATGCACGAAGTTGGTAATCTGCCCCTCGTTGGTCATGTGTTGCGCGCCGTGAATGAGGCCGGTGCCGACAAGATAGCTGTTGTCGTTGGCCCCAATATGCCTGTGGTAGAAGAAGCCGTCGTTCGCATTGCTCCAAACGCAAGTAACTATACGCAGGTTGATCGTCTTGGTACCGCTCACGCTGTCAAAGCTGCTGAGAGTGCTTATCTGGAAGGGCACGATCATGTTCTGGTCCTTTTTGGCGATACGCCACTGGTAACCGCGCAGACTTTCAACAAACTACGTCATAAACTTCACCAAGGAGCCGATATTGCCGTTCTGGGTTTTTCTGCAAAGAATCCTTTTGGCTATGGCCGGCTTCTAGTTGAAAACGGGCAACTGAAAGCCATTCGCGAAGAAAAGGATGCCAGCGAACAGGAACGGAAAGTTCAGTTCTGCAATGCTGGCATAATGGCCTTTAAGGGCAAACACCTTCAAAGTATCGTTGCTGCCATTGGTAATTCTAATGCAAAGGGTGAGTACTACCTGACGGATGCAGTGGAAATTGGCCGAGATCTGGGGTTGAAAGTTGTTGCTGAGGAAGCGGAAGAACTTGAAGTTCAGGGAATTAATAACCGTGAACAGCTGGCAAATTGTGAGCGAGTTTTTCAGGAGGCTATGCGCAGTTCGGCAATGGAGCAGGGGGTTACCCTCAAGGCGCCGGAAACGGTTTTCTTCTCCTATGATACTGAAATTGCAAATGATGTGGTTATTGAGCCGAACGTTGTGTTTGGCCCCGGGGTTCAAATAGAGACCGGTGCTCAAATTCGTGCATTCTCACATTTGGAACAGGCCGTTGTCAGGAAGAATGCCATTGTCGGACCGTACGCGAGACTGCGACCCAATTCTGATATAGGCTCCAACGCTCGTATCGGGAATTTCGTAGAAATTAAAAATACTCGGGTGGAAACGGGCGCCAAGGTCAACCATCTATCGTACATAGGCGATGCGACAATTGGCGAGAAGTCCAATATTGGCGCTGGCGCCATCACTTGTAATTATGATGGTTTTCTAAAACATAAAACAACTATCGGTTCGGGTGTATTTGTCGGATCCGATAGCGTTTTGGTTGCCCCCGTCTCAATAGCAGATGGCGCATATGTTGCCGCAGGTTCAGTTATAACTGAAAATATTAGTGAAAATGATTTAGCGTTGGCGAGGTCTCGCCAGACTGTCAAACCCGGACGGGCAAGCGAAATAAGAGAACGTCTCTCTAAGGCGAAAAAAGAACAAAAAAACAGCTAAGATGATGGCCTTTTAGAGATAACTGACCTCAGTTGTAACCTTGCGAAATATCAATTGATTTAACAGCGGGGAGGCGAGTGGGCTAAGGAAATTCTAAGATCATATGGCCGTGTTTCACACTGGCTGCAAAAGGAGAGATCACATGTGTGGTATCGTAGGTATTTTAGGGCAAACGCCTGTTGCACCAGCTCTTGTCGATGCACTGAAACGACTGGAATATCGCGGTTATGATTCCGCAGGTGTCGCCACACTAGAAAATGGAAAGTTGGCTCGTAAACGCGCCAAAGGGAAGCTGCGTAATCTGGAAGCGCTTTTGCAAAATGAACCCTTGCAAGGAACGTCTGGTATTGGCCACACTCGGTGGGCAACGCACGGGAGCCCCACAGTTCGCAATGCCCACCCGCATATGTCTGAGGGTGTTTGCGTTGTTCACAATGGCATTATCGAGAACTTCTTGGAGTTGCGTGAAGAAATTCTGGAAAGTGGCGTAACCCCTGAGACGGAAACAGACACTGAGGTTGTTGCCCACCTGATTTCCATTGCACTTCGCTCTGGAAAGACACCGCAGCAAGCGGTTAATGAAGTTCTTGGAAAATTGAAAGGTGCTTTTGCACTGGCCATTTTATTTGAGGGCGAGCAGGATCTTATGATCGGGGCGCGCAAAGGATCTCCACTTGCAGTTGGCTATGGTGAGGGAGAGATGTTCCTTGGGTCAGATGCGATAGCCCTGTCTCCTTTTACAGATATGATCAGCTATTTGGAAGAAGGCGACTGGGTTGTCTTATCCAGAGAAAGCGCTCAGCTATTTGATGAGAATGGTAACTCTGTATCCCGACCCATTCAGCGCTCAACAGTAAGCGCTGCAATGATGGACAAAGGGAACTACCGTCACTTTATGGCCAAGGAGATTCATGAGCAGCCACACGTCGTCGGACATGCTCTTTCTCAGTATCTGGATTTGGCTAACCGTAAGGCAACGCTGCCCGACGAGCAGACATTGGCCTTCGATAAAATCGATCGACTGGTTATTTCTGCCTGCGGAACAGCTTATTATGCAGGACTGGTAGCGAAATACTGGTTCGAGAAAATTGCAAAACTCCCCGTTGATATCGATATCGCATCCGAATTCAGATATCGGGAAATGCCGGTGAAGGCGGGAGATCTTGCACTGTTCATTTCCCAATCTGGTGAAACAGCGGATACTTTGGCATCCTTGCGCTACTGTAAGGAGCAGGGAATGCAAATAGGTGCAGTGGTAAATGTTAGTGAATCTACCATTGCGAGAGAATCCAATTTTGTATTTCCGATTCTTGCGGGTCCTGAAATTGGTGTGGCTTCAACCAAAGCCTTCACATGTCAACTAACCGTCTTAGCCAGTTTGGCAATTTATGCGGCTAAGCAGCGTGGGCACCTGACAGATGAGCAAGAGGCTGGGCTGGTACATAGCCTTTCAGAGCTCCCCAGCTATCTCGTTCAGGCAATGAAGCTGGAAACTCAAATTGAGAAAATGGCTCACTGGACTTCGGGCATGAAGGATGCGCTATATTTGGGGCGCGGAACGAGCTACCCTCTTGCCATGGAAGGGGCTTTAAAGCTTAAAGAGCTTTCATATATCCATGCGGAAGGGTACGGTGCTGGTGAGTTAAAGCATGGTCCGATTGCTTTGATTGATGAGGATATGCCGGTGTTTGTTGTCGCACCATTTGACAACATTTATGAGAAAACAGTCTCCAACGTGCAAGAGGTTGCAGCCCGCGGGGGTAAAATAGTCCTGATTACTGATGAGGAAGGCGCTCGCGCTGCAGGAGTAGATGCATCAGAAGTTCTGGTTCTTCCAAAAGTCGGAGAGTTGGTAGCACCAATCATATACGCCATCCCGCTTCAGATGATTTCCTATCATACTGCAGTTTTCATGGGTACAGACGTGGATCAGCCACGTAATCTGGCCAAGTCAGTTACAGTTGAATAAATAGAACCTCTATTCAAATTGGGATTTGTGGGATGAAAATAAAGTTTCATCCCACAGTTTTGCGGTCGCGAATTTCAAGTTATTTGCTGAGTTTTGCGACCAAACTTCTATCCATAAAGTTAGTTTGATCTGTTGATGGATATACCTAGTCGAAGCTTGATCAGATCAATCTCTACACAAACATGAAGTCGTCGTTTTGTAGCACTGCAAGGCTAGTATCTGTCAAAGTCACCTGCCCATCGTCACTATAGTTGATGATCACATTGCCATCCAGTTCTGAGGAGGCTGTTAGGACGTCTTCGAAACTCGAGAAAATATCCGATGCAAACTGTAGAACATCAGCAGTAGAAAAGTCGCTGATGACATCAGAGCCGCCGCTCTCTCGCGTAAAGATAAATGTATCATTACCTTCTCCGCCTAAAAGAACATCATCTCCTGCTCCGCCTAGGAGTGTGTCGTTGCCATGACGTCCCTGAAGGATGTTATTGGAAGAATTGCCGATTATGGTATCTTGACCACTGCTTCCTTCGACGTTCTCAATACTGATATAGGTATCACCAATGGAAGTTCCTTGAGTTCCTTTACCCGTCTCAAGGTCGATATGTGATGTTGAGTTGGGATCCTTGTACTTCTTATAGCTGACCCAGTCTACGCCATCCCCACCATCAAGAAGATCTTCTCCCGATCCACCTCGTAGATAATCATCACCATCCCCACCTTTAAGGTGGTCATCACCGCCTCCTCCGATTAATTTATCATTACCGTGGTGCCCGAAAATTATGTTATTTGCATCATTTCCATAAATAATGTCCTGACCGTAGCTGCCTTTGACGTTTTCAATATTGATATACGTGTCGCCTGCTGCAACTCCTTGAGTCCCCTTGCCCTTCTCATCACCAATAAATATGCGTGATGTTGAGGTTGGATCCTTGTAGTCGGTGTAACTGACCCAGTCTATGCCATCGCCGCCGTCGAGAATGTCGGCTCCATCTCCACCTTTTAGGTAGTCATTTCCATCCCCACCTATTAGGTGATCGTCTCCTGCGCGGCCGACGAGTGTATCATCACCTTTATGCCCATCTAGAATATTGGCAGCACTATTTCCAAAAATGGTGTCCTGTCCGTAACTTCCCTTGACGTTTTCAATATCGATATATGTATCGCCCGATGCAACTCCTTGGGTTCCTTTGCCCTTACTGTCGCCAATATATATGCGTGAAGTTGAGGTCGGGTCCTTGTAGTCGGTGTAGCTGACCCAGTCTACGCCATCGCCGCCGTCGAGAATGTCGGCTCCATCTCCACCTTTTAAGTAGTCATTGCCATCCCCACCTATTAGGTGATCATTTCCAGCGTAGCCGACGAGTGTATCATCACCTCTATGTCCATCGAGAGTATTGGCAGCACTACTTCCAAAAATGGTGTCCTGCCCATAGCTTCCTTTGACGTTTTCAATATCAATATATGTATCTCCCGCCGCAACTCCCTGAGTTCCTTTGCCCTTTTCATCACTAATAAATATGCGTGATGTTGAGGTGGGGTCCTTGTAATCGGTGTAACTGATCCAATCTACACCATCGCCGCCGTCGAGAATATCGGCTCCATCTCCACCTTTTAGGTAGTCATTGCCATCCCCACCTATTAGGTGGTCGTTTCCAGAGTGGCCGACGAGTGTATCATCACCTTTATGCCCATCTAGAATATTGGCAGCACTACTTCCAAAAATGGTGTCCTGCCCGTGGCTTCCTTTGACGTTTTCTATATCAATATATGTATCGCCTGCCGCAACGCCCTGAGTGCCTTTGCCAGCTTCCAGATAGATACGTGAGGAAATGGAGGGGTTTATGTACTTAACATAACTCACCCAGTCAGACCCGCTACCACCGTGTAATAGATCGGCGCCAGAGCCTCCACTGAGTACATCGTTGCCAGCCCCTCCATATAATTTATCATTTCCCTTGAAACCAAAAAGGGAATTGTCTGCTTGGTTTCCTCGTATTGTATCGTGGCCCCTTCCTCCTCTGGCATTCTCTATCAAGGAGCGTTCATCCCCATCAAAGAGCAACGCGTTATAGACGTTTGCGCGAGCATACTCATCTTTGTCGTTCGTTGAGTATTTTCCAAGGTGGGAAAGCTGATCTTTTGATAGCAAAGACCAGCTACCAGGTGCCAAATTTATGTTTAGGTTTGTGGTATAATTGGTAAAGTCGTAGGTATCCTTACCGCCCCCATCCCAAATAGTAAGAAAGATTCGGTTGTCATCAACGGTGCCTTGTCCAATGCCATCAATGAACATTTCACCTGTTTTTTCGGAAAATCGGTAGGTGGTGTTACCACTATTGGTTTGGAAGTTCGCGCCATAAAGCTCTTGGATGGCGGCAATATCGTACATCATCAGGCTTTGGGCAAAATCGTTTTCCCCGACTCTGTAACCACTTTGATATCCTGTTGTCGCCTGACCCACATACCCACGATAAGTCATGACAGAAAATTCCATGGAATCGCGATCATACTCTAGGGTACTTCCAGTTGGAGAATATCCTTGATACGGATTCCAGTCGTCGGGTGAATGCGCATGTGACAAGCCTAACGTATGTCCAGTTTCATGCATAATTGTTGCCCAAGTATATGTACCTTTATTGGGCTCGGCGTCGTAGGTACTGGCTTTGTACATTTGATAGGAGGGGGCGTCGCTGGGGAAATACCCATAAGCAGTGTTCAGATCTGGGTTATTCGTTCTGGATAAAACCAGAGTAGCGTCATCCCAACGATCCTGCTTCGTAAAAGTAAGCTCACTTACAGCTTCGTACATGTCAAAAACGCTTCGCATGGCGTCTTGCCAGGCGCTATTCATTGGAGTAGCGGTTGCGACTGACATTTCGTCTTGATTAGGGAAATCGTAGCGAGATGTTGGAAACTTATAGCTGATTTCAGTACTATCCCATTTAGTACCAATCAGGAGTGCATCAATATTTCTGTCACCTGTTTTAGATACAAGACGGAAGGTGTCAGCGAAATTCGTTGGCATTAAAAACTCGAATGTGTTGGTTCACTTGATAGCGAAATTATTATTATTCTGCGTAGCCCTTTCGAATTCTGATTTTTAAAAGAGAACTTTCAGGTCAATACAGTGTATGGAGAAGCGGGTTTGCAGGAGGGCGATGTATACTTAAATAACTGTTGGGTGCCACAATCTCAGGTTATAATCACCAGATTGATGGGGTGCTTTATAAAACTGCGACTATATTGTCCTAAAGGAACGGGCTCAAATGAGACTAGAGCTGCATCGAGGTGCTATAGCCCTATCAGATGCAGAAAGTGCTTGCTGTGGCAAAATGTGCTTTGAAATCCTGGCCATCGGGTTGATGGGCCTAAAAGGCAGGTGGCTTTGAGGGGCGGGTACCAACATAGTAGGCACTGGCCAGCATAAAAAGGGCTACAACCACTGCAGAAACAAGGGAAGGGCTAACGAAGTAATAAAAGCTGCAGTAGCCTAGCAGCATTCCGAGAAAGGCCATTGTTTTGGCTTTTAGTGAAATGACACCATGTGCCCGCCACTGGATTACACTTGGGCCGAAAACAGGGTGCTCCAAAAGCCATAGTTCAAAACGTTTGCTGGATTTAGCAAAGCAGCCTGCAGCCAGAATAAAAAAGATTGTTGAGGGCAGGAGGGGTAATACGATGCCGACCAGTCCTATTCCAATGAACAGGAAGCCTGAGGAAAAGTAGAAGGCTCGAATCATCTAATGCTCTCTCCGAAGCGGGCGTACTCTGGCTGGTGAAATTAAACAAGAGTATTAAACTCAGGAATTAATTTAGGGCAAGACAAGGGCTCTTTCAAGAGCGTGTTATCTGTTGTTAGACTATCTACAGACCATTTTAAGAGTATCTGTCAATGAACCACGAAAATCAACAAAAACAGTTTGAAGCAAAAGCGAAGAAAACGATCAGGCCGAGCCTCATGATGCGGGTGCGAAATTACTTCTTAACGGGTTTGGTCATAACTGGGCCTATTGGCATAACCATTTATTTGAGTTGGTCTTTGATTCAGTGGGTAGATAAATGGGTGAAACCGCTTATTCCGCACCGGTATAACCCTGACACTTATGTTCCAATTGAAGTTCCAGGCGTCGGACTCATTGCTGCATTCATTGGTCTCACTATTATCGGTTTTTTGACTGCGAATATAGCAGGGCGCGGCTTTATCCGTATGGGAGAGGGAATTCTCGTACGAATGCCTCTTGTTAGAAATGTATACGCTGCATTGAAACAAATCTTTGAGACAGTTCTACAAGAGCGTGGAGAGAGTTTTACAAAAGCGGCTTTGATTGAATATCCAAGAAAAGGATTGTGGGCGATCGTTTTCATTTCAGCGGACACCAAAGGAGAGGTTGCCGCAAAACTTGAAGGTGGCGAGAAAACCGTGGCAGTATTTTTGCCCACAACTCCAAATCCAACCTCTGGCTTTTTACTTTTTGTTCCAAAAGATGAAGTGAGGGAGTTGTCCATGAGTGTGGAGGATGCGGCAAAGCTGGTTATTTCGGCGGGACTGGTCAGCCCTGACTATCCAGAATTAATTGAAGCGGATAGAAAATCGGGCATATACAAAGGGTTTGGCAAAAGAAAAGCAGCCAATACTCAAGAAGAGCCAAGAAATCCTGAAGTTGAGGGTTGCTGTTCGGCTGCTGCTGTTGAAAAAGACTGACCAGATTTTCGAGGGCAACTGTTTCTATCCAGCCTGCAGCAGTTTCATAGCTTCATTTTTTGAAAATAGGTAGAGGAGGGAGCGAAGGGCTTCTCCTCGCGGTGATTTTAACATGGGATCGTTAGCTACTATCAGTTTTGCATCATCTCGCGCTGTTTCCATTAACTGCGCGTGAATTTGAATATCTCCAACTTTGAAACCAGGCAAACCGGATTGTCGGGTGCCGAGCAACTCTCCCTCTCCACGTAGGCGCAGGTCTTCTTCTGCAATAAGAAACCCGTCGTTTGTCTGACGAAGAATATTGAGCCTTGCAGCGGCTGTCTTACTAAGAGGGGGTTTAAAGAGAAGCAGGCAGGTAGAGGCAGCGCTGCCTCTGCCTACGCGTCCCCTTAACTGGTGTAGTTGTGCAAGGCCAAAGCGCTCAGCGTGTTCTATCACAATTATGGTTGCGTCAGGAATATCAACCCCCACCTCAATGACTGTCGTGGCGACTAACAAGCGGGCTCTGCCTTTTTTAAAGGCGTCCATCGCAGCGTGCTTTTCCTCGGCGCTTTGTCGCCCATGAACGAGGGCAACCACATCGCCAAACGCACTTTGAAGGTCCGTAAATCTTTCTTGCGCTGCCGCCAGATCTACTTTCTCAGAATCTTCCACCAAGGGGCATACCCAATAGACTTTCTGTCCAGCTGCGATTGCCGATTTTAATCTTTCAACGGTTTCCCCAAGTCTGTCCAGTGAGACGCTGACTGTTTTAATGGGTTGGCGGCCAACTGGTTTATCAGTTAAGCGGGAGACATCCATATCTCCAAAATATGATAGAACCAAAGTGCGGGGGATGGGGGTTGCAGTCATAACAAGGACATCAACGTCCGGTCCCTTGGCAGATAATGCAAGACGCTGATGAACCCCGAAACGATGCTGCTCATCGACAACCGCAAGACCTATATTTTTAAATTTCACTGTACTTTGGAAAAGGGCGTGGGTGCCCACAATGAGGTCAATCTCGCCTTGCTCAAGAGCTTGATTGATCTCCCGCTTCGTCTTGGCTGTATCTTTGCCGCTTAAAGCTGCGATGCGTATTCCTGCAGCTTTGCACAGCGGTTCCATGGAGGCGAAATGCTGCCTTGCTAAAATGTCTGTTGGGGCCATTAAGGCAGCTTGTGCACCATCTTCGATGACTTGCGCCATCGCCATCAAGCCAACAATTGTTTTCCCCGCCCCCACATCTCCTTGAAGAAGGCGTAGCATTCGCGCAGGCTCCCCCAAGTCCTTTGAAATCTCCAAGAAAGCCTGTTCTTGCCCTTTCGTTAAAGAGAAGGGAAGGGCTGTCAGAATTTTCTGACGCAGCAGCCCCGTCCCTTTTCTCGAAGCCCCACCCTTGTGCCGAAGTGAGTTACGAACCAGAGCCAGAGCAAGCTGGCTGGCGAGAAACTCATCATAGGCCAGACGTTGCCGCTCTGGACTGTCTTCTAGAAGCTGTTCAGGAGTTTCCGGCTTATGCAAAGACAGGAGCGCCTCTCTAAAGCTTGGAAAACCGCGACGTTTCACAAACTCTGAGTCCTGCCATTCTTCGAGGTCAGGAATAAGAGCCAGAGCAGTGACCATTGCTTTTTGGAGCATCTTGGAAGAAAGACCAGCGGTCATTGGGTAGACAGGTTCAATAAGGGGAAGTGAATGGCTGTCTGCTTCACTAACAACGTGGTCAGGGTGCACCATTTGAGTACGATTATTGAAACGCTCTACCTTTCCAGAGACCAGTCTTACCTCTCCAACGGGAAGAATTTTCTCCAGATAATCCCGTCGGGCATGAAAGAAGGTAATTTCGATTTCACTGCTGTCGTCATGGGCAAGAACTTTATAGGGAGCCCGGCTATTACGCGGCGGGGCGCGGTGTGCATCTATATGCAAGCGAAGGGTCACAATTGTATCTTCTGGGCTTTCCGCGATGCTAGGTCTCAAGCTGCGATCGATGACATTGTTTGGAATATGGAACAGGAGATCAGCAATGCGAGCTTCTCGCTCAGAGTTGGCAACAAACAGATTTCCAATGGTTTTGGCAGTCTTGGGACCAATCCCGTTGAGTTGAGTAACAGGAGCAAAGAGCGGATCAAGCCGAGCTGGGCGCATAAATCTTTTCGGACCATAACGTGAACAGATACTTGATCTGTGGCATGTCTTGTTGTTTTGTGCAACGAAAGATTGGAAATGACTGACAGGTGTCTTTATACGGGCTGTGCTCCCCAGTCCTTTTTGAGCAAAATTACTGTCAAAAGTAAAGGAATTTGAAGTTATGGCCTCAATTGAACAGAGACAGGAACCATCAGCGCTGTATGAGCTGGATAATCGCCGCAAGCGTATTATTTTCCGTTGTTCCCATCGCGGTATGAAGGAAATGGATATTCTATTGGGCGGTTATGTTGAAGATCATATCTCACGGTTAAGCGAGGAACGGCTGAGTGAACTCGAAACATTGCTGCAAATCAATGACCAGGATTTATTCGCTTGGTTTGTAGGCTCCAAGCCAGTTCCAGCCGAACGTGATACCCAGCTTTTCAAAGATATTCTGAATTACCAGAACAATAAGTTTTCAGCTTAAGTAGATAGAATATCCCGAGTAAAGGATGCGTCAAGTGCAAAATAGCCCCCTCTATAATGGCGGTAATATGGTCTTCTCATCTGTGCCAGATGGCGCTGAGGCTTATGCTCTTGCAAAAGCAATAGAAGGCCATAAAGAGACGGGATTGGCTTTAACATTTATTGCACGTGATGCAACGCGGATGGCTGCCATTGCGGAGGGGGTGAGCTTCTTTGCTCCTCATGTTGAAGTTGTTCAGCTTCCTTCGTGGGACTGTCTGCCATATGATCGGGTGTCGCCCCATGCAGGTGTGGTCGCAAGGCGGTTGATGACTTTGGGTCGTCTCGCCAGAGGCATGAAATCTAAAAAGCCGGTTGTGCTTCTTACAACGGTCAACGCTGCCCTTCAAAAACTGCCTGTTCGTAAGTGGATTTCGGAGCATATTCGTGTTCTGGCTCCCGGTAACAGAGTACCACTTAAAAGTGTTATTGGTTGGCTGGAGCTAAATGGATTTTTACGCACGCCTACAGTGCGGGAAACCGGCGAATATGCGGTGCGAGGGGGGATAGTGGATCTGTTTGCGCCAGGGCGCGAAGAGCCGGTCCGGTTGGATTTCTTTGGTGATACGCTGGAATCTATCCGCACATTCGACACTGCGACCCAGATGACAGTTGCTCAAAAAAAGCGCTTGGCTTTGGTACCAATGAGTGAAGTCGTACTCGATAAGGAGAGTATATCTCGCTTCCGCAGCCGCTATGTTTCACAATTCGGGGCAGCGTCTAGGGAGGACGTACTTTACCAGTCAATATCTGAGGGACGGCGCTACGCTGGAATGGAACACTGGCTACCTCTTTTCCATGAGAAGGTGGAAACATTTTTTGATTATATTGGAGATACCCCCGTCTTGCTGGATTCGGCAGACGATGATGTGACCAAACAGCGGTTGGAACAAGTAAATGAACATTATGAAGCCCGTGAAGAGGGCTTAAATAACAAAGCACTTGCATCCGGTGTTCCCTATCTGCCGATAAAACCGGCAAGCTTATATTTAACGCAGGAAGAGTGGACTGTTACGCTGGCCGAAAGGGCAACAGCGCGCCTAAATCCTTTTTCCATTCCCCCAGGAACTGGACAAATTGTAGAGGATTTCGGAGGAAAACAGGGGCGCAACTTTGCCGCTGAACGATCAGCTGGGGATGTAAATATTTTCGAGGCGTTTACCAATCATGCCGCGCAGTTGCGCTCAGAAGGTAAGACTGTGGTCATTGCTTGCTGGAGTGAGGGGACCAGAGAGCGTTTGGCCCAAATTCTATCTGACCATGGTCTGGATCGAACTGGGTATGCCGGGAATGTCTCTGAACTGGTTCAGCTTCCAAAGGGAATGAGCGCACTGGTCATTCTTGGGCTTGAACAAGGGTTTGAAGTCGGGGATTACGCCTTTGTTGGAGAGCAGGACATTCTTGGCGATCGAATGGTTCGCCAAAAACGGCGCAAGTCGAAAAGTGCGAACGTACTCACAGAGGCCTCCAGCCTTCATGAAGGTGATCTTGTTGTTCATGCAGACCATGGTATTGGCCGGTTTCTTGGTTTGAAAACCATCGAAGCCATGGGTGCACCCCATGATTGCTTGGAATTACAATATGCAAAGGGCGATAAACTCTACCTTCCAGTTGAGAATATTGATCTCCTAACCCGTTACGGGTCGGAGGACCAAGAAGCGCAACTTGACAAGCTGGGTGGTGGCGCCTGGCAGGCCCGCAAAGCGAGAATGAAAAAACGCATTCTTGAAATTGCGGATGGTCTCATCAAAACAGCTGCAGAAAGGGAGCTGCGCTCCGCGCCTTCAATTGATGTGCCAGCTGGAACATACGATGAGTTTGCAGCCCGTTTTGTCTATGATGAAACGGATGACCAATTGAATGCTATAGAGGCCATATTCGAGGACTTGAGTTCTGGTCGCCCTATGGATCGCCTCGTTTGTGGGGATGTGGGGTTTGGCAAAACAGAAGTGGCCTTGCGGGCGGCATTTCTAGCTGCAATGTCAGGCAGGCAGGTAGCTGTTGTTGTTCCAACGACGCTACTCTCCCGCCAGCATTTTAAAACTTTTTCAGAGCGTTTCAAGGGGCTCCCGATAAACGTCAGGCAGGCTTCCCGTTTGGTTCCCTCGAAGGAGTTAAACCAAACCAAGAAGGGACTAACGGACGGCTCTGTGGATGTGGTTATTGGAACGCATGCACTCTTGGGCAAGTCTATTGAGTTTCGTGATCTTGGGCTTTTGATAATTGATGAAGAGCAGCACTTTGGGGTGAAGCATAAGGAGCGCCTTAAGGAGCTGAAAAGTGATGTTCATGTGCTAACACTCTCTGCAACGCCCATACCCCGAACACTCCAGTTGGCCCTAACAGGTGTTCGCGAGCTTTCCTTAATTGCAACGCCTCCGGTTGATCGATTGGCTGTCCGGACGTTTGTGTCTCCTTTTGATGCAATGGTGATTCGTGAGTCTCTTCTTAGGGAGCATTACCGTGGTGGGCAGAGTTTTTATGTTTGTCCGCGCCTTTCAGACCTTGCCGGGATGCGGGAATTTCTTGAGACCTCTGTTCCTGAGGTGAAGGTTGCCACGGCCCATGGGCAAATGGGGGCAGGCGAGCTTGAAGACATTATGAATGCCTTTTATGAGGGGCAATATGATGTGCTTTTGTCAACCACGATTGTTGAATCAGGGCTTGATATACCAAATGCAAATACGCTGATTGTACATCGCGCTGATATGTTTGGCCTTGCTCAGCTCTATCAAATTAGAGGAAGGGTTGGGCGCTCAAAGACACGGGCATATGCGCTGTTTACTGTTCCTGCAAATAAGGTTTTGACATCAGCGGCAGAGCGAAGGTTGAAGGTGCTTCAGTCCTTGGAGAATTTGGGAGCGGGATTTCAGCTCGCCAGTCACGATCTGGATATTCGCGGCGCAGGGAATTTGCTTGGGGAAGAGCAGTCCGGGCATGTGAAAGAGGTTGGGTTTGAACTTTATCAGCAAATGCTGGAGGAGGCCGTTGCTCAACTGAAATCTGGAGGAGAAGTTTTTGAAAAAGAAAAGTGGTCACCTCAAATTTCGGTAGGTACTGCTGTTCTTATACCTGAGGCCTACATACCGGATCTTCAACTTCGGCTGGACCTTTACCGTCGCCTTTCAGATTTAACGGAACCAAACGACATTGACCGGTTTGCGGCAGAGTTGATTGACCGCTTCGGGAAGCTTCCTTCTGAGGTCAATCACTTGCTGAAGATCGTCTACATTAAAGGGCTGTGCCGCCGTGCCAATGTTGAAAAAATAGATGCGGGTTCCAAAGGGGTTGTCATTGGATTTAAAGATAATGAATTTCCAAACCCAGCTGGACTTGTAGCTTATATTGCAGAACAGGGATTTCTTGCGAAAATTCGTCCAGATCAGAAGATATCTCTAACAAGGGACTGGCCTGAAGCCAATGACAGGCTTAAAGGTTGCGCTGCAATTCTTCTAAAACTTGTCGCACTGGTTGATGCGGGGTCATAATTTGGTGGGCTGCCTGCGGCGCACTGCAGATTATGAGTATATAATTTGGTAGGAAGCGTGTGAAAGAAATGATTCATTAACGCTGTATCTTCATACTCCCAATGTTTGATGGGCATGTAAGTTTGAGTAGGTTCGTCCAGTGGTTGCTACAACGCGTCAAAAAAAACAATCACAGATTAAGGGATTGTTTGTTCCGGTCCTCGCGATTGGCCTTTTAGGGTACTTTGGGTACCATGCGCTGAATGGTGAATTGGGAATAGTTGGCAAAGCTCTTATTGAGCGACAGGTTCGGGAACTGGAGACGCAGCTGTCAGAGCTTAGCGAGGATAGGATCGTTCTCGAACGAAGGGTTATGCTTCTCATGCCCCACAACCTTCATCCTGATATGGTGGATGAGCGTGCCCGTGCTGCACTGAATTTGGTGCACAGTGACGAGGTCGCAATTTTTCGTCGATAAGCTCCAGATAAGTGAGTTAACCAGTTTTTAGTTTACTATCAGTAGTTAACTTAATATTAGTTAATGACAAAATATCTTTTAAATACAATAGTTTATTCTTTTTGTCTCCCTAATTTGAGAGCTTGGAAAAGTGCTGTTTAGACGTTAGTGTTAGCTTTGAAAATTCAATTATACGTCACGAGAGACGAGGGTCATGGCTGGAACTCAAACCAAGTCTACGGGAGCGCGAAAGAGCGCATCTAAAGCCCGCGGTGCAATGAAAAATTCGCCTGCAATTTCCGAATTCAATAAAGAGGAAGAACTGCAAGCCTATCGAGAAATGCTTCGCATCCGCCGTTTTGAAGAAAAGGCTGGGCAGCTTTACGGAATGGGGTTGATTGGCGGTTTTTGCCACCTCTATATCGGGCAGGAAGCCGTTGTTGTTGGCATTGAAATGGCCAAGAAGCAGGGTGATCAAATGGTAACAAGTTACCGTGATCACGGTCACATGCTTGCTTGTGGTATGTGCCCCGATGGCGTTATGGCTGAATTGACTGGACGTGAGGGCGGCCTTTCTAAAGGTAAGGGCGGTTCCATGCATATGTTCTCCAAAGAGCAGGAGTTCTACGGAGGTCATGGGATCGTTGGCGCTCAGGTAGCTATTGGTACAGGTCTGGCATTCACTAATAAATATAAAGAAAACGGCCAGGTATCTCTGACTTTCTTTGGTGATGGCGCTGCCAACCAGGGGCAGGTCTATGAAAGCTTCAATATGGCAAAACTCTGGAACCTGCCCGTTATTTATATCATTGAAAATAACAAGTATGGCATGGGAACCAGTGTAGAACGGGCCTCTTCAACAACTGATCTGTCTCAGCGCGGTGTATCGTTTGGTATTCCCGGTGTTCAAGTTGACGGCATGGATGTTCGTGCTGTTAAAGCCGCAACTGACTACGCAATGGATTGGTGCCGAGAAGGAAATGGTCCTTACATTCTCGAAATGGTAACCTATCGTTATCGCGGGCATTCCATGTCCGACCCCGCGAAATACCGCTCAAAAGATGAAGTGCAGAAAATGCGGTCTGAGCATGATCCGCTAGAGCAAGTTCGAGCTCGCCTTCTTGAGAAAAAGTGGGCTGATGAGGAGGAGTTGAAGGCAATTGATAAGGAAGTGCGCGCTGTTGTTGCTGCTGCTGCCGAATTTGCCCAAGCCTCACCTGAGCCTCAGCCATCCGAACTTTACACTGACATTCTACTTTGAGGGCGGAGTACAAAAACAATGCCGATAGAAATTTTGATGCCCGCTCTTTCACCAACAATGGAAGAGGGAAACCTCTCTAAGTGGGTTAAAAAAGAAGGTGATAGTGTCTCTGCTGGAGATGTTATTGCAGAAATTGAAACCGATAAGGCCACAATGGAAGTTGAAGCTGTTGATGAGGGTGTTATCGGAAAAGTTCTAGTTGCCGAAGGAACTGAAGGCGTAAAGGTCAACAGTCCAATTGCTGTTTTGTTGGAAGAAGGTGAAGACGCCTCCGCGCTGGATGGTAAACGTGAGGAACCTAACACTCCTGCAGCTCAGCCGGAGCAGGTTTCTGAACCAGCGCAGCCAGTTCCTGCAGTTGCAGCCCCTGTGGAGGTGATCGTTCCGAGTGATCCGGAGGTCCCTGCGGGGACAGAGATGGTGTCCACGACTGTTCGTGAAGCACTTCGCGATGCCATGGCTGAAGAAATGCGCCGTGATGAAAATGTGTTCCTTATGGGTGAAGAAGTCGCTCAGTACCAAGGTGCATATAAAATTTCTCAGGGCCTTTTGGATGAGTTCGGTGAAAAGCGGGTCATTGATACGCCAATCACAGAGCATGGGTTTACTGGCCTTGCTGTTGGCGCAGCCATGTCAGGTCTCCGCCCTATTGTGGAATATATGACTTTCAATTTTGCCATGCAGGCAATTGACCATATCATTAACTCCGCAGCCAAAACTCTCTACATGTCCGGCGGTCAAATGGGCGCACCAATGGTGTTTCGTGGTGCCAATGGTGCAGCTGCTCGTGTCGGTGCGCAGCACTCTCAAGATTATGCCGCATGGTATGCAAGCATTCCGGGCTTGAAAGTTGTTCAGCCTTATTCTGCGGCAGATGCTAAAGGCCTTCTCAAGGCGGCAATCCGGGATCCCAATCCTGTTATCTTCCTTGAAAACGAGTTGCTTTACGGCCACAGCTTTGATGTGCCTAAGCTGGATGACTACGTACTGCCTATTGGTAAGGCGAAGGTCGTTCGCGAAGGAACGGATGTGACCATTGTATCATGGAGCATCGGAATGACATATGCGCTCAAAGCTGTTGAAGAACTGGCGCAGATGGGCATCTCTGCTGAATTGATTGATCTTCGTACAATTCGCCCACTGGATATGGAAACTATCCTGACCTCTGTTAGAAAAACAGGGCGCCTTGTGACCGTTGAGGAAGCTTTCCCGATCTGTTCAGTGTCCTCCGAAATTGCCTATCAGGTTCAGGAGCAGGCATTCGATTGGCTGGATGCTCCGGTGCTTCGCATTACTGGCAAGGATGTTCCAATGCCATACGCAGCAAACCTTGAAAAGCTGGCACTTCCAAATGTTCAGGAAGTCATTGATGCGGTTAAAGCCGTAACATACACCGCATAAGGCGAAGGGCTCGATCATGGCGATTAAGATATTGATGCCAGCGCTTTCTCCGACCATGGAAGAAGGTAATCTGGCCAAGTGGTTGGTTAAAGAAGGTGATAACGTTTCTGCCGGTGATGTGATCGCGGAAATTGAAACTGATAAGGCCACCATGGAAGTTGAATCTATTGATGATGGCGTTGTTGGTAAGATTTTAGTGGCTGAGGGAACGGAAGCCGTTAAGGTGAACGAGCTGATTGCTGTCCTACTAGAGGATGGAGAAGATGCTTCTGCCGTAGATGCTATGATGAGTAGTGATGCTCAGCCTGCCCAGCCGCAGATTGAAGCTAAAGGTGAGGACACTCCTGCCTCCGTACAAGTATCTAGCAACACTCAAGAGCCTCAGCAAAAAGATCGAATATTTTCTTCACCGCTGGCTCGGCGCATTGCAAAGCAAAACGAGTTGGACATCGCTCAAGTCAGTGGTAGTGGCCCCCGAGGGCGCGTGGTGAAAAGAGATGTTGAAGCAGTTCTTGCTGCCGGCGCTACTAAACTGGCTACAGCTCCTGCACCGACACCGGTTGTTGCGGTTGCTCCTGCAGCTCCGCAAGGCCAGTCAGATGAGCAAATATTCAAGCTGTTTGATGAAGGCTCCTATGAGCTGATCCCGCATGATGGGATGCGTAAGACGATTGCAAAGCGTCTCACAGAATCCAAGCAAACAGTCCCGCACTTCTATCTAACTGTAGAATGTCAGCTGGACGAATTGCTGGCTCTGCGCTCTCAGCTTAACAAATCGGCTCCTGTCGATAAAGAAGGCAACGCGAAGTATAAGCTCTCCGTTAACGATATGATCATTAAGGCACATGCGCTGGCCCTCAAGGCCGTGCCAGCTGCCAATGCATCATGGAGTGATAACGGCATGTTAATGCACAAGCATTCTGATGTCGGTGTCGCAGTTTCTGTTGATGGTGGGTTGATTACGCCAATTATCCGCCGCGCTGAAGAAAAGACACTTTCTACAATTTCTCTTGAAATGAAAGATCTTGCAAAGCGTGCGCGTGAACGGAAGTTGAAACCGCTGGAATATCAGGGCGGCACCAGTGCTGTTTCCAACTTGGGAATGTTTGGCATCAAAGAGTTCTCGGCAGTTATTAACCCGCCGCATGCCACCATTCTTGCCGTTGGTGCGGGTATTAAGCAGCCTATTGTCAAAAAAGATGAGATCTCTGTTGGTACTGTTATGTCAGTGACATTGTCTACTGACCACAGAGCTGTGGATGGCGTTTTGGGTGCGCAGCTTCTACAGGCCTTCAAGCGGTTTATTGAACATCCAATGAGCATGTTGGTTTAACGCTAACGGCTCCCGTAGCTTTCATAGCCTCAAGGAAATGGCGGATTTATTAGGCCGCCATTTCCCTTCAAGATCCTCAGGATTTTATTTTGAGGAATTGGATAATGAAAGTTATTGACGGGTTTACATTTTTCAATGAACTGGACGTTCTGGAACTTCGGTTGGGTGAACTGTACGACTATGTTGATCAGTTTGTTTTGGTGGAGGCCACTAAAACGTTCACAGGAAAAGATAAGCCCCTTTACTTTGAGGGAAATAGAAAAAGGTTTGCTCAGTTCGAGGATAAAATCACCCATGTGATTGTCGATGATTTTCCAGAGGGCAAAAATAATCCATGGTCTCGGGAATATCATCAAAGACGCGCTATTAAGCACGGCCTTCCGCAATTGCAGGGAAGTGATCTCATTATTGTAGGTGATGTGGACGAGATTCCTAAGCCGCAAGCTTTGAAGAAGGCTATTGAGAGTGCAAAAACGAGATACTGTATCACGTTTTTTGGTGCAGATATCATGCGCTACCGGCTGAATTTCAAAGATGACATCAATGACCTAACCTCTTGCCCTCGAATGATTTCTGCGCGGTATTTTCAAGATGCTCAAGACCTGCGAGAGGTGAGGGCATTGAAAAGCCGGTCAGCCCCCAAGGGGATTGAGTGGTTTATGTGGCATATGAATGCTATCGCAAACTACCGAAACTTCTTGGGTCGCCAAATTGTCAATTCTGGCAGTTGGCATTTTAGTTATATCGGTGACATGGAAAAGGTTTTGACGAAAATAGCCGCCTATTCCCACACCGAGCATATGAATGAAACGTATCTGGGCCGGGCCAGACGGACTCTGGACAGGCTGGATGCGGGAATTGGTAGGGGCAAGTTGGTTCCAACGGACAGCAACGAACTACCTGTTTATTTTAGAACAAACCTTAGCAGGTTTTCGCACCTATATGTGGAACCCCGTTCGTGAAACGGGGCATGAACACGAGGATTGACTTATGAGTGGAACTGCCTACGACGTGATTATTATAGGCTCAGGTCCAGGTGGCTATGTAACAGCCATACGTTCGGCGCAACTTGGGTTTAAAACCGCCATTGTTGAGCGGGAACACATGGGTGGTATCTGCTTGAACTGGGGGTGCATTCCCACAAAAGCCCTGCTGCGATCCGCTGAAATTTATCACTACATGCAGCATGCAAAAGATTATGGCTTATCCGCTGAAAAAATTGACTTTGATGCCGCCGCTGTGGTCAAGCGTTCCAGAGGCGTCTCAGGGCAGCTGAACGGCGGTGTCGGTTACCTGATGAAGAAGAACAAGGTTGATATCATCTGGGGTGAGGCCAAAGTTACGAAACCCAATGAAATTAGCGTTGGGGCACCTTCCCGCAGCGCCTACGAGCCTCAGCATCCGACACCAAAGGGTGTGAAGGGCCATGGAAGCTACTCAGCCAAGCACATCATCATTGCAACAGGCGCCCGCCCTCGTGTGCTGCCGGGTATTGAGCCAGATAAAGAAAATATCTGGACATACTTTGAAGCGATGGTGCCGCCGAAGATGCCGAAGTCACTGCTTGTTATGGGCTCAGGTGCTATTGGGATCGAATTCGCATCCTTCTATAAGACAATGGGGGTAGATGTTACTGTTGTCGAAATGATGCCGACCATTATGCCTGTCGAAGATCCGGAAATCTCTGCAATCGCCAAAAAGCAAATGGAAAAGCAGGGCATTAAGTTCATCATGGAGGCGAAAGTCTCCAAGGTTGAAAAAGGCAATGGTCAGGTTACAGCTACTGTCGAAACCAAAGATGGCAAGAAACAGAATATCGTCGCTGAGAAAATGATTTCTGCTGTTGGGGTTGTGGGAAATATCGAGAACATTGGCTTGGAAACTCTTGGCGTCAAGACAGACCGGGGCTGCGTTGTCACTGATGGATATGGCCGCACTAATATTCCCGGAATTTATGCAATTGGTGATGTGGCTGGTCCCCCAATGCTTGCGCACAAAGCAGAGCATGAAGGTGTTATCTGCATCGAGAAAATTGCAGGCAAAGATGTTCACGCAATGGACAAAAATCAAATTCCAGGCTGTACCTACTGTAATCCTCAGGTTGCCTCAGTAGGCTTGAATGAACCGATGGCTAAAGAAGCAGGCTATGATATTCGTGTTGGGCGCTTCCCGTTTATGGGTAACGGCAAGGCGATTGCGTTGGGTGAGCCCGAGGGGCTCGTTAAAACTATCTTTGATCGTAAAACCGGACAGCTCCTTGGTGCGCATATGGTAGGAGCTGAAGTGACGGAGCTAATTCAGGGCTTTGTTGTCGCTATGGGTCTGGAAACAACGGAAGAAGATCTGATGCATACGATTTTCCCTCATCCAACTCTGTCGGAGATGATGAAGGAAAGTGTATTGGATGCTTATGATCGTGCTCTCAATATCTGATTGGGAAGGCTAGGATGTAAGATCTAGAAGTTCTGGGTTTTATGGTCTGTAGTTGGGGTTTTACACCAAATGGAGAGTATGAAAATACGTCTCCATTTGGTCTCCTACCAAAAGTGCTAGTATGCCCTAGTTTTGTTCGTAGGGGATGCCGAGGGAAGTTAAGCGTATAACGTTCGAACTTTTGTGTAAATCTTGAAAGGAATGACTTTGAGTTGGCTTCTTTGGATTATTATCGGTTTGGTAGCTGGAACAATAGCGCATCGCGTTTTTGATAGTCGAGGTGGGTTGTTTGGTAACCTTATTCTCGGACTTGTTGGGGCGTTGGTCGGCGGTTATCTCGGCAAGCTTCTAAATCTTAATCTGTCGGGCGGGATTGTGGACAGTCTTGTTGTAGCCACAGTCGGAGCTATTTTACTGCTGTTTCTGAAGCGCAAGGTGCTCTAAAACGACATTGAATAGGACGCATATACAACGGTGATTGATGTGCATGTCCAATAAAAACTGAGAATGTGGGTGTCATGGTCACGATTGTAAATACTTTGGATCGAAGCAAAGAAACGGGTTCTGATAGCGCTTCAGCGCAGGCAGTAAATGAGGCTGCGTCTGTCGAGCGCATTCGTCATCCCGAAAAAGCGCACCGGCCCGACAATCCTGTGGCCCGCAAGCCAAAATGGATTCGTGTGAAGGCCCCCACATCGCCAGTTTACCGCGAGACACAGGACCTGGTAAGAAAAAATAATTTGGTCACTGTTTGCGAAGAGGCTGGTTGCCCTAACATTGGTGAATGCTGGTCTAAAAAACACGCCAGTTTTATGATTTTGGGTGATACTTGTACAAGGGCCTGTGCCTTTTGTAACGTTCGAACTGGTATGCCGGGCCCTGTAGACACAAGTGAGCCTGAAAGCGTTGCTAAAGCTGTTAAGTCTATGGGACTTGAGCATGTGGTTATTACGTCCGTTGACCGGGATGACTTGGAAGATGGCGGGGCTACGCACTTTGCCAATGTTATAGCAGCAATTCGTGAAGCCTCACCCAAAACAACCATTGAAGTACTGACGCCTGATTTTTTACGTAAGGATGGCGCTCTTGAAATTGTTGTGAAAGCTCGCCCTGACGTATTTAATCACAATATGGAAACAGTGCCTTCCAATTACCTTAAAGTACGCCCTGGTGCCCGTTATTTCCATTCCATCCGTCTCTTGCAACGGGTTAAGGAGTTGGATTCCTCCATGTTTACTAAATCAGGTATCATGGTCGGCTTGGGCGAGGAGCGAAATGAGGTACTGCAGCTGATGGATGACCTGCGGACAGCAGATGTTGATTTTCTCACAATTGGCCAGTATTTACAGCCCACCAAAAAGCATCATCCTGTGCTATCATTCCCAACCCCTGAGGAATTTAAAGCATATGAGCGAATTGCTTATACAAAGGGCTTCTTGAAGGTATCCTCAAGTCCTCTGACCCGCTCTTCACACCATGCTGGAGAGGACTTTGCAGACCTCAAAGCCGCACGCGCCGCAAAAGTGCAAGGCTAGGATACTTCAGGGATGAAAGTGGCTTCCGAGCAAAGATCTTCTGAAGTCATTTTCAATCATTAAGTAAAGGTTCCTTGCTGGACAAAATAGATGGGGTTCTCTGATAGACTGATGTTTATTGGACAGGTGTCATAATCCCTGATGAATCGAGATAACAAAAAAGATATGCCAACCTTTGATACCAAGCACACTGTTAAACATAGTGCTGATGATATGTTTCAACTTGTCGCGGATATTGAAAAATACCCAAAGTTTGTCCCGTTATGTCACCAGTTGCAAATACGGGGGCGAAGGCCGCTGAGTGATGAACGTGAAGTGATAGTTGCCGATATGACGGTTGCCTACAAGTTTATCCGTGAGACTTTTACGAGCAGAGTAACCTTGGATAAAGAGGCAAAAGAAATCTTTGTTGAGTATCTTGATGGCCCTTTTAAACATCTCGAAAATCGTTGGAGTTTTCTCGCAATTGATGAGCAAAAGAGTACTGTAGGCTTTTACATAGATTATGAATTTAAAAGCAGAGCCCTATCAGCTCTCATGGGGAGCATGTTTGATAGGGCTTTTCGCAAGTTCTCTAGAGCTTTCGAAAATCGTGCCGACGAAGTTTATGGGGCAGCTTAAGTATTTGGCGCAAGAGAGTCGGCTGTTGCTGTGGCTTGGATTAGCAAATCAAGTGCATTTTCTGTTGCGTCGGATCTGATGCTGTTTCGTCCTTCGGATGTAAAAATTTTGTGATCCGAGCTGAACCCTGATTGGGTGGAGGCCACACAAAAGTGCACTAGTCCGACAGGTTTTTGACTTGTGCCGCCATCAGGTCCGGCAATGCCGGTAATCGAAATGGCTATATTTGCTCTAGAACGTAAAAGTGCCCCCTCGGCCATTGCATGGGCAACTTGCTCGCTTACCGCTCCGTGCGCTTCAATCAGATCTGTGGGAACGCCAAGCATTTCATGCTTTGCTTCATTGGAATAAGTAACAGCTCCCCTTTCGAAAACCTGAGAGGAGCCAGGTATTCCTGTCAGTACGGCTGACAGGAGACCGCCAGTGCAAGATTCTGCCGTTGAAATTTTAATTTTGTTCTGCCGGCAGTGGAGGATGAGATGTTCCGCTTTACTGTGTAGTTGTTCAAGATCAATCATCCCATGTCCTCCTCATAACTTATTGGAAGGTTTAGCGTTGCACATGCCATGGCAGCAATTCCTTCCTTTCTTCCGGTAAACCCCAGTTTTTCGGAGGTAGTCGCTTTAACAGCGATTCTCCCTTTGGGGAGTTGGCAAATTCTTGCGATTGCCTCTCTCATAGCATCGCGATTCGGGCCGATCTTAGGAGTTTCACAGATAATCGTTAAATCTAAGTGGTTTATGCGGCCTCCAGTTTTATATACCTTTTCAACGGCGTATTTAAGAAACTGGTCGCTAGCCGCGCCTTTCCATTGAGGGTCGGAGGGAGGGAAGTGTGAGCCGATATCACCATCTGCCAAGGCTCCGAAAATTGCATCTGTTAAAGCGTGAAGTGCAACGTCTGCATCAGAATGGCCTTTTAATTTTTGGTTATGGGGGATGCTTATCCCGCCAAGTGTAACTGCATCTCCATCTTCGAAAGCGTGTACGTCGTAGCCGGTTCCAACACGAATGTCGCCTAGTTTTTCAGTGCCCACCATTGCGATTACTCTTCGAGCATTTACGAGATCTTCTGGGTTAGTAATTTTTATATTATCTTTCTGACCGGGGATTATCTGTACGGATGCTCCAGCCCATTCCATCAAGGCTGTGTCATCTGTGAAGTGATCCAATCCCTGATTAAAAGCAGTTTGGTGTGCCTCCAAAATGTTCTTGTAGAGAAAACCTTGAGGGGTTTGAGCTGCCCAAAGACCTTTACGGTCAACGGTTTGCGCCACACATTGATTTTCGTCCTGCCGCTTGAGAGTGTCTGTTATTGGAATGGCTGGTAAAACAGTATCGTGATGGTCTGTAAGGCTGTTCACAATGGCTTCAATTGTGCTTTTGGATACAAAGGGTCTTACGCCATCATGAATGAGAACGTAGTCAGGGTTCACCTTGCGTAGTGCGCTTAGGCCATTTCTGACTGAGTGTTGCCTTTCACTTCCTCCAAGAACGGGTTGCATGAGTTTATCTGTTTCAAGGTCTTTTATGCAGGCAGTATAGGTTTGCCGGTCTTGTTCGCGGATAATCGGAATGATGTAATTTATCTCGGGATGCTCTGAGAAACACTCTAAAGTATGCCGTAGAATACTTTTACCACCCAGATCCAGATACTGCTTTGGTAGAGGGGTATTCTTGTGGTGCATGCGGGTACCACTACCTCCCGCAACGATGATGACAGCTACAGTTTGTCGTTTTTGGTAAATCTCTTCGCCCATGACCTAAACTTTCTACCAAATTAATTCTGTCGGGGCGTAGCGTACCGCCCCGTGACAATCTTGGACTTTTGGCTTATTTGGCAGAAAACTACAATGTTCTTGGCACTCAAAAGTGATTTAATGCTTGTTTGTTAAGGGGATGTGGTTACAATATAGGCATGTAGTTAACTGCACATTCGATGTGCAGTACTTTAAGGGCAAGATGCGTAAGCATGATTAAAATTGGCGAAATTCCTGTTCCGAACAAAGTGATTCTGGCCCCAATGTCAGGCGTAACCGATTTACCCTTCAGAAAACTGGCTTTGAGGTATGGGGCTGGTTTGGTTGTGAGCGAGATGGTCGCAAGCGCCTCACTCGTGACGGGCAGCGAAGAAAGTCGTATGCGCTCCGAAGGGGCGGGGATTCGCCCACATATTGTGCAGCTTGCAGGGCGAGAGCCTCATTGGATGGCTGAAGGTGCGCGCATGGCCGAAGCCGCAGGAGCCCATATTATTGATATAAATATGGGCTGCCCCGCCAAGAAAGTTACAAGTGGGTACTCTGGCTCTGCTCTTATGAAAGATTTGGGCCTTGCCATGTCTTTGATTGAAGCAACCGTAGCTGCTGTTGATATCCCCGTCACATTAAAGATGCGACTTGGGTGGGATGAAGCTTCGATCAATGCTCCGGTGTTGGCCAAGCAGGCTGAAGATGCAGGGATTAAGATGATCACTGTACATGGGCGGACACGGAGCCAATTCTATAAAGGAAAAGCTGATTGGAAAGCCATTCGCTCTGTTCGGGAAGTTGTTTCTGTTCCATTAGTTGCAAACGGGGACTGTACTGGATTTGAAGAAGCGGATTTGATGCTGGAGCAATCTGGCGCCGACTTGGTTATGGTTGGGCGAGGGGCTTATGGTCGACCCTGGTTACCTGGATTTATTGCGCATTACTTGGAGACAGGTGAAAAACGTGTAGCACCTTCGGGAAGGGCGTTGGCTGAGCTGATTATAGAGCACTATGAAGCGATACTGGAGCTTTATGGGGAGCATATTGGTGTTCGGGCAGCCCGTAAACATTTGGGGTGGTATCTGGAGGCAAGCGGTACTCTGCATCTCGCCCCAGAAGGCTTTGTAAAATCAATAATGACAAATACTGAGCCTGAAACAGTAAAATCTCAAATTTATGCATGGTTTGTTGAAAGTGAAAGTCGGAGAGCTGCTTAAATGAGTGGTGACAATGCAGTGAAATTAGTCGAAGTTGCAGGAGAGGGGCAGTTGGTTCTGGATTCTCTTCCTCATCCAGTTCTGGTTCTCGATGAAGATAATCACATTTTTAGAGCCAATAGTGCGGCTGAAGGCTTTTTCCAAGCTAGTCTTTCTGTATTGCGGCGGCATTCCATTTCGCATTTCGTTCCTTTTGGGAGCCCGCTTCTGGCACTTGTTTCACAGGTTCGCTCGCGCAATGCATCTATAAACGAATATAAAGTTGATATTAGCTCGCCGCGCATTGGCGTGGAAAAGCTGGTTGATATTAACGCGTCTCCCATGAGTGATCGGCCGGGTGCTGTAGTCCTTCTCTTTCAAGAACGAACAATGGCTGAAAAGCTGGACAAGCAGCTGACGTCCAGAGGTGCCGCGCGTACAGTAACCGGTTTGGCGGCCATGCTTGCCCATGAAATCAAAAATCCTCTTTCAGGAATAAGAGGTGCCGCCCAACTTCTGGAGCAGGCCGTTGAAAATGAGGATAAAGCGCTTACACGTTTGATTACTGATGAGACAGATCGAATAGTTAAGCTTGTGGACCGAATGGAGGTATTCTCCGATGAGAGGCCAATAGATAGGGAACCTGTCAACATTCATTTGGTTCTTGATCATGTTAAGCGAGTTGCAGAAAACGGCTTCGCCAAGAATGTCAGGATTGTTGAGAACTATGATCCTTCCTTACCGTCAGTTTATGCAAATAGGGATCAGTTGGTTCAGGTCTTTATTAATCTTTTGAAGAATGCAGCGGAGGTGTTGGAGGTGAAAGGTGATGCGGAAATCACTCTATCGACAGCCTTTCGACCTGGAGTTCGCCTATCCATTCCAGGGGCTCGTGAACGAGTGAGCTTGCCTCTTGAGTTCTGCGTAAAAGATAATGGGGGAGGGGTACCTGAGGACCTTCTTCCGCACCTGTTTGAACCATTTATTACAACAAAGACAAACGGCTCTGGGCTAGGGCTTGCGCTTGTCGCAAAGATTATTGGTGACCATGGCGGTGTAATTGAATGCGATAGTTCTAGAACGGGTACGACTTTTCGTATCCTGATGCCAACCTTTTCTCCACTTGAAACTAATATTTCGTCATAGGACAGATTTCCGATGCCTCTTGGAACAATTCTTGTTGCAGATGATGATGCTGCGATCCGCACGGTGCTCAATCAAGCTCTCTCAAGGGCTGGATATACAGTTCGTTTGACATCCAACGCCACAACGCTTTGGCGGTGGGTTAGTTCTGGTGAAGGGGATCTTGTAATTTCCGATGTTGTGATGCCCGACGAAAACGCGTTTGATGTCCTGCCGCGTATAAGAAAACTGCGCCCGGATTTGCCTGTTGTCATTATGAGCGCGCAGAATACATTTATGACTGCGATTAAAGCATCGGAACAAGGAGCCTATGAATATCTGCCCAAGCCTTTCGACCTGAAGGAGTTGATCGGAATTGTCGGTCGGGCACTTTCTGAGCCCAAAGCCCATAGTGTAAATGCAGCAGCGGAGAATCAAGAGAATATCCCCCTTGTTGGGCGCTCCCCTGCTATGCAGGAAATTTACAGGGTTCTTGCCCGATTAATGCAGACTGATCTGACGGTCATGATCAATGGTGAAAGTGGAACGGGAAAAGAACTCGTTGCAAGAGCTCTTCACGATTATGGTAAGCGTCGAAATGGTCCCTTTGTTGCGGTAAATATGGCTGCAATTCCTCGGGATTTGATCGAATCTGAGCTGTTCGGACACGAAAAGGGCGCGTTTACTGGTGCGCAAGTACGCTCTTCAGGGCGCTTTGAGCAGGCAGATGGCGGAACTCTGTTTCTTGATGAAATTGGAGATATGCCAATGGAGGCGCAAACGCGGCTTCTCAGGGTTCTTCAGCAAGGTGAATATACAACAGTTGGTGGGCGAACGCCTATTCAGACTGATGTTCGAATCATTGCAGCGACTAATAAAGATTTGCGACAACTAATAAATCAGGGGTTGTTTAGAGAAGATCTTTACTTCCGGTTGAATGTTGTTCCTATTCGCCTTCCACCTTTAAGAGAACGTACGGAAGATGTTCCTGACCTTGTGAGGCACTTCTTCTCTTTAGCTGAAAAAGAAGGGTTGCCTTCCAAGCAAATTGAAGTAGCAGCTCTTGACAAGTTGCGCCGCTACAGATGGCCAGGTAACGTAAGGGAGCTGGAGAACTTAGTCCGACGGCTCTCCGCCCTCTACCCGCAGGAGGTTATTACTGCAGGGCTGGTTGACATGGAGCTCAGCCAACCTGTTGTGTCAACGGTAGAAGAAGAGGCACCGGCCAGTAAGGACTTGAGTGGAGCCGTAGAGCGGTTTTTGGGCGCGTATTTTTCTGAGTTCGGGGATACATTGCCGCCTCCAGGTCTATACCACCGGATTTTGAAAGAGGTGGAATATCCGCTCATCAGCGCCTCATTAGCTGCGACGCGTGGAAATCAAATAAAAGCGGCAGAGCTTTTGGGGGTAAATAGGAACACCCTTCGGAAGAAAATCAGAGACCTCGATGTGCAGGTAATTCGGAGCTCCAGATAGGAAGCCGTCTGTTGGCCGTTAGGTGACGTTCATTCACCTTCCGATGTTGTGTTATCCCCATAGGGAATGGAAATCGGTTTGATATGTGGCATATTAACAACAAGGTGTGGTAATGATGCCATAGTGCTCTGTCGGGCAGTTCATTTTAAATTCCAAGTTCGGGCTTCATGAACGCAAACAGTAAAAGTGATGGGGACGTCAAGGTCACCAGTCTTGGCGGTCGCAAGGCGCGAATTTTCGGTCTTGTTGTCGTGTGTTGTTCTCTCATATCTATTGGGGCTTCCTTTGCGGTACTGACCGGCCTAACGCCGATTACCCCAACTGAGAATGTGATCTATATAGCTTTGGCTGCCAATGGAGTTTTGGTTGCCACACTTACAATTCTTATTCTTTGGGAGTTTGGTAAGCTCCTGAAAGCCCGAAAACGCGGAAAAGCTGCAGCAAGGTTGCATGTCCGTATTGTGACTATGTTCAGCCTAGTTGCGGCACTGCCTGCGATCTTGGTTGCTGGAGTGGCAACGATTACCTTGGATCAGGGACTTGATCGATGGTTTGAGAAGCGAACACGCCAGATTATTGGCAATGCTCAGTCCGTAGCTGCAGCTTATGTACAAGAGCATGGAAATATTCTGCGTAGTTCGCTGATAGCTATGGCTAAGGATGTAGATCTAAATAGAAGCGCCTATCACTACGAGCCTTCCCGCTTTGACCGCTTTTTTGAAACCCAGACATGGGTGCGAGGGCTACTTGGAGCCTACATTTTAAAAAATGATGGTACAGTTGTATTGAAGGTGTTGCGTGATCCAAATATTGTGCCGCTTTTACCGCCAAAAGTTGCTATGGAGCAAGCTGCAGACGGGAATCCGATCCTGATCCATCCAGGGGTTTCCAACTTGGTTGGTGGTGTGATCAAACTATCTGCCTATGATGACTTATATTTGTACGTCACACGAGCACTTGATCCTCGTGTTGTTGAATATCAAAGACTTGCTGAAGCGGGGGTGACCGAATACGCCGAGTTAGAGCAGCGGCGCTTTGGTGTCCAGCTTGCCTTTGCTCTGGTTTATGTGGGTGTTTCGCTGGTCCTTCTGCTTTCCTCAATTTGGGTAGGGTTTGGTTTTGCCGATAAATTGGTCAAGCCTATACGAAATCTGATTGGGGCTGCTGATCAAGTTTCAAAAGGAAACTATTATGTTGAGGTTGAGACAGATCGCTCGGGTGGTGATTTGGTTAATCTTGGAAAAACCTTCAACAATATGACAGGGCAATTGCGTGGGCAAAGGGATGCTTTACTGGCTGCAAGTGACCAAATTGATAAACGCAGACGCTTTACTGAAGCCGTACTTTCAGGTGTCTCCTCTGGCGTCATTGGTATAGATGATGACGGTCTAATTACTCTGGTAAACCGCTCGGCTATCCAACTGCTGGGGCAGGACGAAAATGAGCTGCTTAATCGTCCGATTCAAGAAGCTGTTCGAGAATTTGCGGATCCTCTTTCCAAACTTATGGAAGTTGGAAATGGAAGAAGTCGCTATTTTCAGGTTCAACTGGTTAGGAAGGGGCGCGAACGAACCGTTAATGTTCAGGTAACAACGGAAGAAGCCACGCGCAGCGAGCATGGTTTTGTGGTGACCCTAGATGATATAACGGATCTTGTTGCGGCGCAGAGGAATACGGCTTGGGCAGATGTTGCACGCCGAATTGCCCATGAAATCAAGAACCCCTTAACGCCGATTCAATTATCCGCTGAGCGAATTCGCCGAAGGTACGCAAAGAAAATTGAAGAAGGGGATCGTAAGGTCTTTGATCAATGTGTGGATACAATTGTACGCCAAGTGGGTGATATTGGCCACATGGTTGATGAATTTTCCTCGTTTGCACGAATGCCAAAACCTCGCATCAGTACTTCGGACCTACGCAATACAGTCCGGGAGGCTGCTTTTTTGCAGTCTGTCGCCAATACTGAGCTGAAAATAGAAACGGATCTTCCTCCAGAGGCTATTCCAACCCGATTTGATAATCGATTGGTGGGGCAGGCCATTGGCAACGTTATAAAAAATGCAACAGAGGCAGTTACAGCGTATTTAGCAACATCGGCGACCGAAGAAACCGGAGTGGTCAATGTTAAATTGATCGTCGATGGGGACTTGAGGATAATTGAGATCACAGACAATGGGATTGGTCTGCCCAACGAACAGCGGCATAGGCTGCTGGAGCCATACATGACTACCCGAGAAAAGGGGACTGGGCTTGGGCTGGCAATTGTTCGTAAGATTATGGAGGACCATGGTGGAGGCATTGAGTTGCTTGATGCTCCAGATGTCGCATGCGGTGGCCATGGGGCTATGGTCAGACTAATGCTGCGTGATAATACGCAAGAAAATACAACTGGAATTCAAACTGAAGAAGTGGTGGTGGCTAGCAATGGCAGCGGACATTCTGATCGTTGATGATGAAGTCGATATTCGAGAGCTGATCGCTGGAATTCTTGAGGATGACGGATTTACGGCACGTACAGCAGGAGACAGTGACAGTGCATTAGCCGCTATTGCGGACCGGCGGCCATCTCTTATTATTCTTGATATCTGGCTTCAAGGCAGCAAGCTGGACGGGCTTGAGCTTCTTGACGTCATTCGGAAGCAAAATCCGGATTTACCAGTCGTTATTATTTCTGGACACGGGAATATCGAAACGGCCGTCTCTGCTATCAAGAAGGGGGCTTATGATTATATTGAAAAGCCATTCAAAGCGGACAGGTTGGTTTTAGTCGCTGAACGTGCTCTGGAAGCTTCTAGTATGAAGCGTGAAATCCGTGACTTGAAGCAGCGCAGTGCCGATGCCTCCCAGCTCATTGGCAGCTCAAGTGCTATGAATCACCTGCGGCAGACGATTGAACGTATCTCTTTAACAAATAGCCGTGTGCTCGTTAGTGGCCCTTCCGGGGCTGGAAAAGAGCTCGTAGCGCGGACTATTCATGAGGCATCTTCTCGCTCCAAAGCACCCTTTGTTATTTTAAGTGCTGCAAATATTACTCCTGAACGCATGGCGGAAGAGTTGTTTGGGATTGAGGAAACAGAAGGTGTCCCTAGGAAAATCGGGGCACTGGAGCAAGCGCATGGCGGTACTCTTTATTTAGATGAAATTGCCGATATGCCTCGAGAAACCCAGAATAAGATTTTGCGAGTTCTGACCGAGCAGAGATTTAACCGTGTGGGCGGAGCAAACACTGTTGAAGTGGATGTTAGAGTTTTATCCTCAAGCAGCTGCAACATGGAAGAAGAAGTCAATAACGGGAATTTCCGCGAAGATCTATATCACCGTTTAAGTGTTGTTCCGCTGCGTGTTCCCGCTCTCTCTGAACGACGTGAAGATATTCCGCAGCTCATACATTTCTTTATGCAGCAGATTTCTGCGGCTTCAGGCTTACCAATGCGCCGGATTGGTGAAGATGCAATGGCTGTTCTGCAAACCCATGATTGGCCTGGAAATATCCGTCAGCTTAGAAATAATGTAGAGCGCCTACTAATTTTAACTAGAGCAGATCAAGAGGCAGTAATTTCTGCCGACCTATTGCCTTCTGAGGTTGCATCCACACTACCGACTATGCCGGGAGATACTGGAGCGGATGAGCTTATGTCGTTGCCACTACGAGATGCGCGGGAGCAGTTTGAGCGTGCCTATCTTCAAGCTCAGGTGAAACGTTTTGGTGGTAACATCTCCCGTACCGCCGAATATATCGGAATGGAAAGATCGGCATTACACCGGAAGCTCAAGTCCCTTGGTCTGTCGTAGGTTGTTTTCTTTGTGATAAAAGGATTTTTATCCATATATGTAGGTATCTGGCCCCGTATTGTATTTGATCGATATAAGCTGTAGTGATTCTGTGCTTTAAAATGGATAATTAAGTCCTTGTACTGTGTTCACTATGGCCTTGACGCTCGCTGTGCGCTTGAGCTGTAATTTGCCTTTAAGGAACAAAAATGAAAGTTGTGATTTGTGGGGCAGGGCAAGTTGGCTATGGCATTGCCGAAAAACTTGCATTGGAGCAAAATGATGTATCTGTTATTGACTCCTCACCACAGCTCGTAAATGTCATTCGTGATACACTGGATGTCCGTGGATTTGTCGGGCATGGTGCGCACCCTGACGTGCTGGCTCAAGCTGGCGCGGATCAGGCGGATATGATCATTGCTGTCACTCTTTATGATGAAGTTAATATGGTGGCCTGTCAGGTTGCCCATTCACTCTTCAATGTTCCAACTAAAGTTGCGCGGGTAAGAGCTCAAAGTTACCTCATCTCGGATAATCGTAATTTGTTCTCTCGGGATAACATGCCTATTGATGTTATTATTTCTCCTGAGATTGAGGTAGGGGACATGGTGTTACGGCGTCTTTTGCTGCCTGGAGCCATGGAAACAGTCCGTTTTGGAGACGATAATATTATTGTTGTTGGCATCGACTGTAGAGCAGATTGTCCCGTTCTCAACACCCCCTTGCGTCAGTTAACGGGTCTGTTTCCTGATTTGAACTCGGTAGTGGTTGGAATTGCCCGTCAGGGAAAAATATTTGTTCCTCGAAGCGGTGATATGATTCGAGAAGGAGACTTGGCCTACGTCTGCTGCAAGAAGGATCAAGTTCGCAGAACGCTGAGTATTTTTGGGCATGAAGAGCCTGAAGCCAAGCGGGTACTTATTGCTGGTGGAGGGAATATCGGCTCGTATGTTGCTCGGCATCTGGAAAGTCGGCAAATCAGGACCAAGGTCAAGATTATTGAACAATCCAGAGAAAGGGCTGTTCGCATTGCTGATGAAATGAGGCGCACCGTTGTATTGCATGGCAGTGCTCTTGATCAGGTTGTATTACAAGAGGCGGATGTTCAAGATTGTGATATCGCAGTCGCGCTTACAAATGTTGATGAAGTCAACGTCCTATCCTGTGTGATGGCAAAGAAAATGGGATGCGAAAGGAATTTGGCTTTGCTGAACAACTCCAGCTACCCTGCATTTGCAAATGCTTTGGGGATTGATACATTTGTGAACCCTCGTCAAGTCACAATTTCCAAAATACTGCAACATGTGAGGCGTGGACGTATTCGTTCCGTTCATGCACTTCAAAACGGTGCGGCGGAGGTGATTGAAGCCGAAGCCTTGGAGACCTCCCCTCTAGTTGGTCGGCCTTTACGTGAAATTGACCTATCTGAAGGCATTAGAATTGGGGCAATTTATCGGAGGGGCGAGGTGATCAGTCCGACTGGCGATGATCGTGTAATGGCCAATGACCGAGTGGTAATTTTTGCAGTAGCAGATAAAGTTCGCCAAGTTGAGCAAATGTTCCGCGTATCACTGGAGTTCTTCTAGTATTTTCTATGACAATCAAGCACTCAGGAGAAGTGTATGTCTCGTGTTGCCTATGTTAATGGACGCTATCTTCCCCACGCGACTGCAGCCGTGCATATTGAAGATCGCGGCTACCAGTTTGCCGACGGTGTCTATGAAGTCTGTGAGGTTTTGCAGGGCCACTTGGTAGATCTGACGGCACACCTAAACCGACTTGACCGCTCTTTGCGTGAGTTGAACATTCAGTTCTCAATGAGTCGCAATGCCTTGAAGAGGATCTTGGAGGAGGTTCTACGGAAAAATCTGGTTAAAAATGGTATAATTTACCTTCAAGTCACCAGAGGCGTATCTTCAAGGAACCATTTTTTTCCAAGTTCCGAAGTTAAGCCCTCTCTCGTTGTAACAGCGCGTTCTGTTCCTCAGTTGAAGAAGTTAAAAGCTCAGCAAAATGGTATCGCCGTCATAACGACACCGGAGAATCGTTGGGAGAGGGTAGATATTAAGACAATTGGGTTACTCCCCAACGTTTTAGCTAAGCAAAAAGCAAGGGATGCAGGGGCCGGCGAAGCATGGTTTGTGGATAAAGAGGGCTTTATTACAGAGGGCAGTTCAACGAACGCTTGGATAGTAACTAAAGACAACGTGTTGTTAACTCGGCCCGATGATCATGGAATTCTGAAAGGAGTCACAAGGAGTGGTGTTGTGAAACTCGCGGAAATGCTGGGGTTTCAGCTAGAGGAAAGACCGTTCACAGTTTATGAAGCCCAAAATGCTACGGAGGCATTTGTTACTTCTGCTTCCGGGCCGATTGTACCAGTAGTGAAAGTAGATGGAACTTTAGTTGGAGATGGTTCCGTCGGGTTAATTACGCATGAATTAATAAAAACATTTCACGAAAGGTCTGAGTTGACTAAACTAGCAGTTGCCTAAACAATGTATATTCGGTTCGGGCCTTTGTAGGGGCAACAATCTGTGTTTGTTGAAATCGGGCAGGATCGCATCAGATAGGAACATTAAACTGGGCGGATGCCGCGGCCGCGTCCGCTAAAATAGGAAAAAAAGAGTTATGGCTGACCGCGCTCAAAATCTTCAAGATACTTTCTTAAATCATGTTCGGAAGCAAAAAACGCCTCTGACAATTTTCTTAATTAATGGGGTGAAGCTACAGGGCGTCGTCACTTGGTTTGATAATTTCTGTGTACTGTTGCGTCGTGATGGGCATTCACAGCTCGTTTATAAGCACGCAATCTCTACAATTATGCCAAATAGTCCTGTACAATTGTTTGAACCATCAGATGATGAAGGCGAAAAGACAGGAAGCTGATTGAAGCTACAAGATAAGAAGGAAGCCGGTCTCAAACGTCTCGAAAGAGATGCAAATATTGAGGCTGGCGAAGTCGAGGTTACGCGGGGAACCCGTTCTCTCGTTCTAGTCCCAATAATAAACAGCCGTGTACTTGCTCAACCAAAAAGCGGCGCAGAAAGACCCTTTGGTAACCAACGTAGTCCAGAAGCTCGTTTGGAAGAGGCTGTAGGGTTGGCCGCCGCCATTGAGCTTAGCGTAATCGAAACTGGTATTATCCGTCTTTCGAATGTAAAACCCGGAACTCTTATCGGGGCGGGTAAGCTTGAGGAAATTAAAAGTCAAATTCTCCTCAATGAGATTGAGTTGGTTGTCGTTGATCATCCCCTTTCCCCCATTCAGCAGAGAAATCTTGAAAAAGAATGGAATACAAAGGTAATCGATCGCACTGGCTTGATACTGGAAATTTTTGGTGAGCGAGCTCAGACAAAAGAAGGTCGCTTGCAGGTGGAACTTGCCCACCTGACTTGGCAGAAAAGTCGCTTGGTGCGATCATGGACACATCTTGAACGACAAAGGGGTGGCCTTGGCTTTATTGGGGGCCCCGGGGAAACTCAGATCGAAGCTGATAGACGCATTATTCAAGAGCGTATTTCCAGACTTGAACGGGAACTGAGAAAAGTCGAGAGAACACGCGCGCTCCATCGTAAACAACGTAAAAAAGTTCCCCATCCTGTTGTTGCATTTGTCGGATATACAAACGCTGGCAAGTCAACGCTCTTTAATAAGATGACAAAGTCAGAAGTGTTCGCAAAAGATCTGTTATTTGCAACACTTGATCCAACTTTGCGCAGACTAAAGTTACCTCATGGCAGCGAGGTCATTCTTTCCGATACTGTAGGGTTTATATCCGAGTTACCGCATAATCTTGTCGCGGCGTTTCGTGCAACGCTTGAGGAAGTTATAGAAGCGGACATTATACTTCATGTCAGAGATATCGCCCATGAAGATACGCGGGCTCAAGCTGAGGATGTAAATGAAACCTTGGAGCTTCTGGGGCTTAAAGTTTCTGAGAACGACCGCGTTATTGAAGTCTGGAATAAAATAGATCTGCTCGAAGAAGGTTACAGAGATCGACTTCTTGCGGAAACTAAAGAGGAAAGTGGCCCGGTGGCTCTATCAGCCTTAACGGGTGAGGGGATGGGAGCTCTCCTTATGCGTATTGAACACCAGTTGGCTGAGAAACGAGATACAGTTGAGATTATCCTACCTGCAAGTGAGGGCGCCGGACTTGCGTGGCTCTATCAGCACTGTGAAGTTTTGAAGCGTGCTGATGAGGAAGATGGAATGCACCTACATGTGAGAGTACCCGCAGCCCATCAGGAGCGGGTAAGAAATAAGTTCTCACATCACTTTGTTCAAAGTGATGCTTTGAAGTCTGCCAAAGAAGATGGGAATGGAAATTTCTCTCCTATTTAGAGGCGTGCTTTGCCTGTACCCAAAAGGCTTCCATTTCATCCAAGGTGAGGTCGTCCAATGGGCGGCCTTCTTTGTGTGCGCCTTTTTCTATGCACTGGAAACGGTATCTAAACTTCCTGTTTGAACGTTTCAAAGCTTGTTCAGGAGATACTCCCAAGTGGCGCGCCAGATTGGTTACCGCAAATAAGACATCACCGAGTTCGTCTTCAACCCGATCCAGATCGATTTCATCGGAGAATACCTCCTCTGACAGCTCCCTAACTTCTTCATGGACTTTATCCAGTACCGGAGCAGTTGCCCCCCAATCAAAACCCACCAGAGCAGCTCTTTGTTGCAGTTTTTCTGCTTCTACTAAAGCCGGAAAGAGTGAGGGGATGCTATCCAGATGATAGGAGGAGGCTTCTACTGCTCCTTGCGCCATCCGGCGGGTGTTGCGCTCTTCTCGCTCTTTTTGCTTGATTTGATCCCACACACCTTTAGCCATACCAGTGTTTCGCGCTTTTTCATCCCCGTAGACATGGGGGTGGCGACGGATCATTTTGTGACATATGGCCTCCACCACATCGCCAAAATTGAAGTGGCTCACCTCTTCAGCCATTCTAGCATGGTATACAACTTGCAAAAGAAGGTCACCCAACTCTTCCTTTAAATCTTCCATATCACCTTTTTCGATAGCATCAGCGACTTCGTAAGCTTCTTCAATTGTATATGGAGCAATGGATTTAAAGTTCTGTTCAAGGTCCCATGGGCACCCGCTTACTGGCGTGCGGAGGTCCTTCATGATTTCTATAAGCGTCGAAATATCTTTTGATGGTTTCATTGGGTGAATACGGTCTACTGCTGGAGTGTGTACAAGTTGGTGAGGTAGTATCTAACTATAAGCGGAAAGGCAATGAGTTACAGGTTTGAGTTTATGTCTACAAAGTTCTTATTGTGAAGTAGATTATATTGGAAGCGCTATGGCGATAAGTGGAACTCACATACAAAGCTTAATAAACGGAGTTGTGACTAGTTACGAATCCGCGAACTATGAAAAGAGCAAATTGTTACCTGTTTGGTGGAAGGGCAAACGTCCAATTCTTTATTGTTACCTTGGTGAAAGTTGAAAGTTGAAAGTAGGAACTGGATAGTAGGAGGAGCTGCCCCTCCTACTCAATAGACTTCTAAACACCGGCTGGCATATTTTCTTTTTTGCGTTCTACCTTTCGTGGTGCAGTAATTTCCTTCCACTTTGAAAGGGCTTGTCCGACGGGTGCATTGGGTTTTCTTGCAACAAACTCTCCATGCCCGGGTCTTGTTTGGACCGTACTCTCTTCAATTGCCACGTCCCCGCGGGTGAGAGTATAGCGCGGCATTCCCAATATTTCTTTACCTTCAAAGACGTTGTAATCGATACTGGATTGCTGAGAGGATGCTTGAATGGTCTTGCCTCTTTTAGGGTCCCAAACCACGAGATCGGCATCCGAGCCAACAAGAATAGCTCCTTTTTTGGGGTACATATTCAAAATTTTTGCAATATTGGTCGAGGTGAGGGCCACAAACTCGTTCATCGTCAAGCGGCCAGTTGCTACTCCGTAAGTCCAAAGAAGGGGCATTCGATCTTCCAAACCACCTGTTCCATTCGGTATTTTTGTAAAATCACCAAGTCCGAACTTTTTCTGTTTGGAAGTAAAAGCGCAGTGGTCAGTTGCAACAACAGATAGAGAGCCAGCCTGCAAGCCTGCCCATAGACTATCTTGATGCTGTTTGTTTCTAAAGGGGGGGGACATGACACGCTGAGCAGCATGCAGCCAATCTTTATTGGCGTATTCACTCTCATCAAGAAGAAGATGCTGAATTAAGGGTTCCCCGTAAACGCGCATGCCTTTTTGGCGAGCTCGGCGAATAGCTTCGTGAGCCTGCTCGCAAGAAGTATGTACGACATAAAGAGGAACGCCTGCCATATCAGCAATCATGATTGCGCGATTGGTCGCTTCACCTTCAACCTCTGGGGGGCGTGAATAGGCGTGGGCCTCTGGACCCAAGTTTCCTTCTGCGAGCAGCTTTTGCTGCATAGTTGCAACCACATCACCGTTTTCTGCGTGAACCAGAGGCATAGCGCCAAGAGCCGCACAGCGCTGGAAGGATGCGAACATTTCGTCGTCATCCACCATGAGAGCGCCTTTGTAGGCCATGAAGTGCTTAAAGGTATTTATGCCGCGGTCAACGACTTCCTTCATTTCATCAAAAACTTGTTCACTCCACCAGGTAACGGCCATGTGATAGGAATAATCTGAGCAGGCAAGCGAAGACTTCTGCTGCCAAATCGCCAAAGCCTCAAGTAGAGATTGATCAGGGTCGGGTAGGCAAAAGTCCACCACCATTGTGGTTCCGCCAGCAAGGCCAGCACGTGTGCCGCTTTCGAAGTTATCGGTAGAATGTGTGCCCATAAATGGCATTTCCAAATGCACATGTGGGTCAATGCCACCGGGTATCACATAGCAGTCGGTTGCATCTAGAGTTTCATCACCTTTCAGGTTTGGACCGATGGCGGAAATTTTGCCATCTTCTATTAGAATATCGGCTTCATAGCTAAGGTCGGCAGTAACAACTGTGCCACCTTTAATAACTTTGCTAGCCATTATATTACCTCTACTTGTAGCATAATTATGGTTTTTTCGGTCTTCTAGGTGGTTTCAAAACTTACGGTTTCATCCATCTCAGCAGTTTCTAGAACAGCCTGGTAAAGAACATTGGCCCCAGCTTCTGCCCATTCAGGTGAGATTTCTTCATCTTCATTGTGGGACAAGCCATCAACGCACGGACACATAATCATGGAAGTGGGAGCAACTTGATTGATCCAGCACGCATCATGACCTGCGCCGGAGACAATATTCCGGTGCTTATAGCAAAGACGTTCCGCAGCTAACCGAACTTTCTCCACGCAGCCTTCATCGAACTTCACAGGGTCGAACGCACCAACACACTCAATTTCCATCGATAGTTTAAGGTCATCAACGATCTTTTGCCCTTCAAAACGAAGCGCTTGCTCCATTGCAGTAATGACGTCTTTTTCTGGGTGCCTAAAATCTACGGTGAAGATAGCTTTGCCGGGGATGATATTGCGAGAGTTAGGGTAGACATTCATTTGACCGACAGCCCCAACAGCCAAAGGAGCGTACCGCAATGCTATATCATTTACTAGGTTAGTTAGTTGTGCTGCACCTAGTCCTGCGTTGACACGCATAGGCATTGGTGTGGAGCCTGTATGGCTTTCTTTTCCTGTTAATGTGATTTGCAGCCAGCGCAGGCCTTGCCCGTGAGTAACGACGCCAATCTGACAGTCTTCCTGTTCTAATATTGGGCCTTGCTCAATATGTAATTCATACATGGCGTGCAGCTTGCGGGCACCGCAGGTCAGTTCCCCCTTATAGCCTATCCGGCTTAGCTCGTTACCAACTGTTTTGCCTTGGCTGTCCTGTCTAGCATACGCCCACTCCTGTGAATGGACACCTGCGAACACGCCTGAGGAAAGCATTGCAGGGGCGAACCGTGTTCCTTCTTCGTTTGTCCAGTTTACAATTTCAATTGGGCGTTTGGTTTTGATACCCTGATCATGAATTGAGCGCATAACCTCCAGTCCAGCAAGTACGCCCAAAACCCCATCATATTTCCCTCCGGTGGGCTGTGTATCCAAATGAGATCCGATCATAACCGGATCCAGACTCGGGTCAGTACCTTCCTTGCGGGCAAACATATTCCCCATGGTATCGACGGTTAGTGTAAGCCCTAGGTCATCACACCACTTTGCAAATAAGTCACGACCTTGTTTGTCTTCATCCGTTAAGGTCTGGCGGTTGTTACCACCGCGTACACCTGGGCCAATTTGAGCCATGTCCATAAGTGATTGCCATAGGCGATCACCGTTAATTCTGTGATTGGTACCTATCCCTGCCATATGCTTCTCCCCTTAGGAATCTGAGTAGATTTCTCAAGACTCATTTAATTGAAATTGGAATTCTGTGCAAAGCTTAGGTGGTATCCATTCGTCTATGGTTGTTGAAGCAAATACTCATAGTTGAGAGTACTACATGTTACTTGCATTAACAGGTTCTGTAGTAAGCAGATTACGCCACCTATTCGGCCTTTATATGGATAAATGTCAAGTTAGAAGCCGCTGAATATAAAGCGGCTTTATTGGATCGAGTTTGTCTTTCCCAAAGTGCCTTTGGTGAACAAATTGGGTTCAGGCGATAACCTCTTGGCTTATTTTAAGTGCAATAAAATGTTGCGTAGTTTGCCAAAAAGCTCATCAATTTGATTCTTTTGGATAATTAAGGGTGGAGAAAGGGCGATTATGTCTCCCGTTGTGCGAATGAGAATTCCTTCTTCATAAGCTTGCAGAAAAGCTGAAAATGCACGCTTAGTTGGTTCATCGGTCAATGGGGCAAGCTCAATGGCGCCGATAAGGCCTAGATTGCGTATGTCGATAACATGAGGGCAGTCTCGCAGAGTGTGTAGCCCTTCCTGCCAATAGTCGCCTAGTTCACTTGCTCTTGTAAGCAAGCCTTCTTCCTCATAGGTATCAAGTGTTGCAAGGGCTGCAGCACATGCAACAGGGTGCCCTGAATAGGTGTAGCCGTGGAATAGCTCTATGAGGTGGTTTGGCCCTTCCATAAAGGCATCGTAAATTTTTGAAGAACAATAGACTGCTCCCATGGGGATAGTCCCGTTTGTGAGGCCTTTTGCTGTCGTAACGAGATCCGGAATCACATCAAAGTAGTCTACCGCAAAGGGGGCTCCCAAACGACCAAATCCGGTTATAACCTCATCAAAAATCAGAAGTATCCCATGTAAGGAGCAGATTTCACGAAGCTTTTTTAGATAACCTTTAGGGGGAAGGAGTACGCCTGTTGAACCAGCAACGGGCTCAACTATCACAGCAGCAATTGTCGAAGGGTCGTGCAGCTGAATGAGACGAATGAGGTCGTCTGCAAGTTCAGCACCGTGCTGAGGCTGGCCTTTAGTAAAAGCGTTTCTTTCCAAGTCATGGGTGTGGCATATGTGGTCTACTCCTGAGAGTAGTGTCCCAAACTGCTTTCGATTTGCAGAAATGCCGCCGACGGAGATCCCACCAAAATTAACACCATGATAGGCTCGTTCTCGGCCGATTAGTCGAGTTCTGCTTCCCTGTCCAATAGACTTTTGATAGGCAAGGGCAATTTTTAAGGCTGTATCAACACTCTCAGAGCCTGAATTTGTGAAAAACAGGTGATCTAGAGGTGAGGGCATAATTGCCGATAAACGGGCTGCAAGCTCGAATGATTTAGGGTGCCCAATTTGAAAGGTGGGAGCGAAGTCCAGTTGTTCGACCTGTTTTTGAACAGCTTCAACAATAAGTGGGCGCGAGTGTCCTGCATTACAACACCACAGTCCGGCAGTTCCATCTAGAATCTCTCGGCCATCTTGTGCTGTGTAGTACATATCTTTCGCCGCAACCAAAAGGCGTGGGTTTTCCTTGAATTGCCGATTTGCTGTAAAGGGCATCCAGAAGGCATCCATATTATTGGTCTTAGGCCATTTTTCATGATCACTTAGTGACTGGCTCATCACTGCCTCCCTTCAACTCTTGTACAAAAACGTTCTGCTTTATTTATTGAAGTCAAAGTGCGGCCTAAAACTCACGGTGGAATTAGAATCTTGGTTGGAGTCTAACAATTATTCTCACCTACAAATAAGTTACACTAATTCGCATGCCTGTACTCTGACTGTTTAATCTCACCTGACGGTATTTGCGGTTTTAAACTTCGTCAAGATGATTATTGAGTGAGGCTGGATCAAGTGTTGGTGCTATCAGGTACTGCTAACGCTGCCCAAATGAAGCGAATGCATTCAGGAAATACACTTTTGGTTTGTGGATGGATTTTCTTGTTCTGGTTTAAGTATTTGATTAAAACGGGTGGAGGAGTGGGTAATGCCTCATTACTCCCAATCTCCATTTTCGGTTATGCTGCGGATAATGGCGGTCACTGTCTCTTTGTATTATGCAGGGTGCAGATAAGTGAAATCTAAAAGATGAACGGGCGACATGATTTTTACAAATAACTGGGCATTAGCGCTCCATAATTGGGGGCGTGATTGATGAGTGAACGCCTACGAATTTCGGTGACTGATAGCATTTACATTGAACGTTCCGACATCCACGAGACATTCATTCGTTCTTCAGGTCCGGGGGGCCAAAATGTCAACAAAGTGGCAACTGCCGTACAGCTTCGTTTCAATTTACGCCAGAACACGAGCCTACCTTCGGCTGTGAAAGTTCGGGTGAGGGCTCTTGCTGGCAGTCGTCTGACGCTTGCGGAAGAAGTGGTGTTCAATGCTGACCGGTTTCGGACCCAGGAGCGGAACCGTCAGGATGCTCTCGAACGTTTGGTAGAGCTTATTCGAAAAGCGACACTTGTCCCCAAAGCCCGTAAAGCAACACGGCCTACACTTGCGTCGAAAAAGCGCCGTTTAGAAGCTAAAAAACGGCGCAGTAGCATAAAAAAAGGAAGAGGTGGGCGCTCTACGGATTGGCAATGAGTTTTTGTGAAGAGGGCCCCGTAAGTCTCTTTTTCTCATCTTCCAGTATTCTGGAAATAGCTTCAATGGCCAAGATATAGCCTTGAGCTCCTAGGCCACATATCATGCCTACCGCGACCTTGGATACATACGAGGTATGCCGATAACTTTCCCTTTTATGAATGTTGGAAAGATGGACCTCTATCACTGGGCGCTCTGCACTGCTTATGGCGTCCATAATTGCAATGGAGGAATGGGAATAAGCGCCTGCATTTAGTATTATACCCGCTTTGAGTTCTCGTGCCTCATGTATCCAGTCAATGATCTCTCCTTCATGGTTTGACTGGCGGCACTCAACTGCCAAGCCTCTTTGTGTACCATGAAGTTTGCACATTTCATCAATCTCTGCCAAAGTGATCGTGCCATAAATCTCCGGTTGCCGTTTCCCCAGAAGATTTAGATTTGGACCATTCAGGATTAGGACTTTATCAGCCATCTTAGACTTCTACCCGTGCTTCAAGATTAATGTTGAAGATGATAATGTGAAATTTTCTTCAGAATTTCAAGGGAGTATACGACAGCTCACATTATGGTATATGTCAGAAGCTGCAGTAACTTGATGTGAAGTTGAATTACTCTCCGTGTTGGATATTTTCCATTTACTTAATAGTGGAAGGCCGTCGTGCCCCTTTAAATTTAATGGGTTATCACTTTTCTTCTTGAGTTTTGAATATAGCGCGCCAGTCTATGAAAAAACGATAAGGGTAAGGAGGGGTCAATGGAACCGCGAATGATTATGGCTGCGCCTAATGGTGCTCGGCTGCAAAAAAGTAATATTCAGGCGATACCAGTTACAATTGAAGAGTTGTGCATTTGCGCTCGCGCAGTTTCTGCAGCAGGTGCAAACGCCCTGCATGCTCATGTGCGCAATAAAGCAGGTGAGCATGTACTGGATGCTGGCCTATATAAAGAACTCAAAGCGCAGTTATCTTTTGATGCTCCCAATCTGGTTTTACAAATTACGACTGAAGCCGTTGGGAAGTACAGCCCTAGAGAACAGGCCAAATTGGTTGAGGAGGTTGTACCTGAAGCTGTTTCGGTGGCTTTGCGTGAAATGATGCCGCTAAATGGAGACGAGACAACAGGTAAATGGTTCTATCAGTTTGCGAAAGAAGCGGGAATAGCTGTTCAACACATCCTTTATGATGTGGACGACTTGATTCGGCTATCCCAGCTTCAAAGTGAAGGCGTGATACCTCAAAACTTTGGTAGCCATTTATATGTTCTTGGACGATATTCGGAGAAACAAGAGGGTAGACCTTTGGAACTTCTGAAATTCTTTGATGCTCAGCAGAAAAAGAAGGAAAGTTCTAAAACCAGCTTTACTGTTGCAGCATTCGGAGAGTCTGAAACGACTTGTCTGGGAGCAACTCTTACACTTGGCGGTCATGTGCGTGTTGGCTTTGAAAACAATCAAATCCACGCGGATGGAAGGCCAGCAAGGGATAACGCAGAGCGGGTGGGTGCCCTTCATCAGCTCAGGAGCTTACTGGGAAAATTCACATCTCCAACGAAGGCAGAAACACTTAAGATTTTAGGGAAACATCTGTAAGGTCAGCTTTCTTTACACCCTAGGAAACTGTTAATCCGTAGTGTCTAAAAATTTGGCGAGCAGCCTCAGTCTCTTCTGGGGTTGCTTCGCGTGTATTTGCAAGCTGGTACTCTCTACCCGTCTCTGTCCACTTATACTCACCCATCTTGTGAAATGGTAACACTTCTACCCGAGACACATTTGAAAGCTGAGAGACGAACTTGGCTATTCCTTCAATGTTTTCTTTGTCGTCAGTCAGCTCAGGCACCAGAACGAAGCGTATCCATGCTTCCTTGTTTAATTTGTCTAGCCGCCTAGCAAATTCCAAAGTAGGTTCAATATCAACTCCTGTTACTTTCTTATATGTAGCAGGTAAAAATGATTTAATATCAAGAAGGTATAGGCTCGCTAGGGAAAGAGTGTCATCATCTAGATTCTTATGTAGATATCCAGAGGTATCAACAGCACTATGAATGCCCATTTGCTTCGCGCCCAAAAGAATTGTTTTGAGAAATTCTTTTTGAGCCATGGGCTCTCCGCCGCTAATTGTTAAGCCTCCACCGCTGGTTTTAAAGTACTCCTTATAGGAATGAATATCTTTTAAAAGCGAGAATGCGGAGGTTAGTTTCCCATGCTTCATTTTGAGGGCGTCGGGATTGTGGCAGTACATGCAGCGCAGCGGACATCCAGTTGTAAATACAACATATCGAATTCCTGGTCCGTCTACTGTACCTCCGGTTTCGATGGAATGTATGTAACCTTGGACGTCTTCCATACTCTACCTTTTAAACTGGGCAAGTCTATAAAAGGAACGCAGATCAGCCCTGCGTTCCCGTGCTTCCACAAGTACTCTTGAAACTTACCTGCGACCGTGGAATGTCCTGCTAATAACGTCAAGTTGTTGCTCGCGTGACAACTTGATGAAGTTAACTGCGTAGCCAGATACCCGTACCGTTAGTTGAGGGTAAAGCTCGGGCTTTGCCATAGCATCCTCTAGAGTTTCCCGGTTAAACACGTTTACGTTGATGTGATGTCCTTGGTCATTAAAGTATCCATCTAACAGGCTGCAAAGATTACCTATTTGCTCACTTCCATTTTTTCCCAAGGTTGTAGGAATAATGGAAAATGTATAGGAGATGCCATCCTGACTATGCTGATAGGGGATTTTTGCAAGAGACTTCATGGAAGCTATGGCCCCTTTTTTGTCCCGTCCGTGCATAGGATTAGCTCCTGGTGCAAATGGCTCACCTGATTTACGCCCATCCGGTGTAGAGCCTGTTTTCTTGCCATAAACTACATTGGAAGTGATGGTGAGGACTGATTGAGTTGGCGTTGCATTCCGGTAGATTGTTTGATTCCGTATCTTGTCCATAAAAGTCTTTACGAGACCGGAGGCGATAGTATCTACTTCATCATCGTTGTTACCAAAACAAGGGAATTCACCATCGGTTTCATAATCAATGGCAAGCCCTTCACTGTTCCTGATAACTTTGACTTTTGCGTTTTTGATAGCGGATATGGAATCTGCTACCACTGACAGTCCAGCAATTCCACATGCCATTGTTCTTATAACATCACGGTCATGGAGAGCCATTTCTAGACGTTCATAGTTATATTTGTCATGGCTGTAGTGGATGCAGTTGAGTGCCTCTACATAAACCTTGGCGAGCCAGTTCAGCATCTGATCATAAAGAGGAGCAAGCTCGTTCCAATCCAAGATATCACCGGTGAAAGGTTTGAGGTGTGGCCCAACCTGTTTGCCGGTTTTTTCATCAACGCCGCCGTTTATGGCATACAATAGTGCTTTGGCAAGGTTTGCGCGAGCGCCAAAGAACTGCATCTGCTTACCAATAGCCATTGCGGAGACGCAGCAAGCAATGCCGTAATCATCTCCCCAATAAGGGCGCATCAGATCGTCATTTTCGTACTGGATTGAAGACGTTTCTATAGATATATGCGCACAGAATTCTTTAAAGCCTTTTGGCAAATTCTCGGACCAGAGCACAGTCAGGTTTGGTTCCGGGGCAGGGCCAAGATTTATTAAGGAATGCAGAACCCGAAATGAGTTTTTGGTAACCAGAGTACGGCCATCATTCCCCATTCCGCCAATGGCCTCAGTAACCCAAACAGGGTCACCAGAGAAGAGCTGATCATAGTCTGGGGTGCGCATAAACCGAACCATCCGCAACTTCATGACGAAGTGGTCCATTAACTCTTGGGCTTCTTGCTCAGTGAGACTGCCTTCGTCGAGATCGCGTTGAATGTAGATATCAAGGAATGTTGATGTACGCCCCAAAGACATGGCAGCACCATTTTGCTCCTTAATTGCAGCAAGATATGCCAAATAGAGCCATTGGACGGCTTCTTTTGCGTTTTCTGCGGGCCGCGTAATGTCAAAGCCGTAGCTTTTAGCCATTTCCTTGAGTTCCAGCAATGAGCGAGCTTGCTCATTTAACTCTTCTCTCAAACGTAGAGTTTCCTCATTGAGGATACTGCCATCAGTTGAGGCAAGCTGTTCTTTTTTGTCTTTTACAAGACTGTCAATTCCATAAAGAGCGACGCGGCGATAGTCACCTATAATTCGCCCGCGACCATAGGCATCTGGTAAGCCCGTTACAATTCCAGCGGACCGTGCCCTGCGAATTTCCGGTGTGTATAGGTCGTAAACGCCATCATTGTGGGTTTTACGATACTTGGAATAAATTTCTTTTATGATCGGTGAGATTTCATAGCCATTACTTTCCAGCGAAGCGGTCGCCATCTTCAACCCGCCATTAGGCATTAGAGCGCGCTTCAGAGGCTTTTCGGTTTGAAGTCCGACAATTTTTTCCAGTTCACTGTCGATGTATCCAGGCGCATGGGATGTTATAGAGGAAACGACTTCCGTATCAGCATCCAGAACGCCTTTTCGGTTTTCCTCTTTCATGAGCTCCAGAACTTTCTTCCACAATTTGGTGGTGTCTGAAGTCGGGTCCGTTAGAAAATCCCGTTTTCCTTCGTAGGGAGTATAGTTGAGTTGGATGAAACTACGTAGGTTGATTTCTTCATTCCATTCGCCCTTCACAAAACCACGGTGACATGTCGGGGTACTATCCACCAGAAATGGAAGTTTGCTGGCATGTGTGTTTGTAAACTTTTCTTGAATACCCATAGGATTATTCCTCCAGTGGCGATGGTCTATGTTCCGTCGAACTCTGCTAGATAACGGTGGTAATTATTTGTCTGATCTAAGCAGTTTGTCGTTGTTAACTTTCTTGAGTTGCAGATTACCCGCTTTGTGCTTGATACTATTGATTTAACGCAAATATTGACTGGGAAGCAGATATGCATTTTGGGAATGTATGGTGTTGTGACTACTGGGAAAAATAGGCTGAGCTGGTTGTTTTTTGCGGAGGGATATAAGGGAGAAACTCATCGCAGTCGCTCTTTGAAGAGAGTAAATGAAGGTAGAGAAATTTGTTCGAAAACTGTCTGTTTAGGTACGTGCCTTGTTAAGAAGGGTTTTTCTTAGAATACCAGCGGCCTGACTTTGTGAGGCCGCTAGATTGTTATGGTATTAATCTGCAAGTTCTACCCAAACAGGGACATGGTCCGACGGTTTTTCTCTGCCGCGAACAAACTTGTCGATACCTACAGATGTCATAATGTCTGTTGCCTCCGGGGAGAGGAGCAGGTGGTCGATCCGAATACCATTATTCCTCTGCCAGGCGCCCGCTTGATAATCCCAAAAGCTGTAGGTTTCAGGAGCATCTTGAGTAGCTCTCACAGCCTCTGTAAACCCAAGATTTAGAAGAGAACGAAATGCTCTGCGGCTTTCTGGTTGGAACAGGGCGTCATTAGTCCATTTTTCTGGGTTTCTTGCATCAATAGGGTCTGGAATGACGTTATAATCACCCACCAGAAGAAATGCCTCTTCATTCTCAAGTTGTTTTTGAGCATGAGTATTTAAGCGTTCCATCCACGATAATTTATAGGGAAACTTCTCCGTATCAATTGGGTTGCCATTGGGTAGGTACAAACACCCTACGCGGATAGGTTGGCTGTTACCTGCAATAACGGCCTCAATGTAACGGGCCTGTTCGTCTGTCTCATCGCCCGGTAGACGGCGGTTTACTTCCTCAAAAGGTCGTTTTGATAGGATTGCAACTCCATTGAAACCCTTTTGACCATGTGTTTCCAAATTGTAGCCAAGATCTTCAAAAGGCGTTCGAGGAAAGTTCTCATCGACCGATTTTATTTCCTGAAAACAGGCAACATCTGGATCAGTTTCCTTCAACCAAGTAAGGACGGTTTCAATACGGGCCTTGACACCATTTATGTTCCAGCTGGCAACTCTCATTTAAACCTCTTCCCAGGATGACGTAGTTTCTGCTGCATTACTACGGCGAGATACTTTGAAAAAACTACAGGAAAATTACTTCGGAGAAAAATTGTTCACCAAATTGATAAAAGGATACATGCGAGAGTTTTACAGAGTAAAACTCGTTCCGCACCCGCAGCCTGCAGTGGCCTGAGGATTGTTGATTTGAAATGCTTGACCGATAATGTCGTTTACAAAATCAATTTGAGATCCTGCCATGTATTGAAGAGACATACTGTCGATAACAACTTTAGCACCATCTCTTTCGATGATCAGATCATCCTCATCTATGGTTTTAACCAGATCATACTTGTACTGAAAACCTGAGCAGCCACCGCCTTCAACGCTGACGCGCAAGACTGTTCCTTGCTCTTCTTTTGTCAGGATTTGCAGCACACGCGCAGCGGCTGCAGATGATAGTGTAACGGTATTGGGGGAGTTGTCTACCATCGTTCTGGAGTTCCGTTTATAGTTAGCTTATCTATTGTTTGGGGTTGAGAGCATTTTGAAGTTTTTACAACCTGTATTATTATGCGCTTTCAAAGAACCCTTTAATTTAACAAGTTTAGTATAAATATGTGCGGTAGGGGTGAAGGTCAATGCTTTCCCTAGGGCGGACATGAAAAGGAACGGATATGGCGGTTACTCTTGGCTACGGGGCTCAACCTCGTGCAGCATACGCAGTTGATCCGCAAAACTCTCGTGGCCGTTTGTTTCAAGAGGAGGGGAGCCCGACACGTACCCCATACCAGCGCGACAGGGATCGAATCATTCATTCCACAGCTTTTCGGCGTCTTAAGCATAAAACTCAGGTTTTTGTATACCACGAAGGCGATCACTATCGTACGCGCCTGACACATACATTGGAAGTCGCCCAGATAGCTCGCTCTTTAGCCAGAGCGTTGCGACTTGATGAAGATCTTGCTGAGTGTTTGGCATTGGCCCATGACTTAGGGCATACTCCGTTCGGTCATGAAGGAGAAGATGTTCTTGACGCCTGTATGCAAGCCTATGGTGGCTTTGATCATAACGCGCAATCCCTTCGTATTGTGACCGAATTAGAGTGTCGATACGCGGAGTTCGATGGTCTGAACCTCACCTGGGAGACGCTTGAGGGGCTCGCAAAACACAATGGGCCTTTGACTGACAAGCAAGGGCGAGCGCTTGGGAAATTTGCAGGTAAGGACTTGCCGTTTGCATTGGAAACCTATGCAAAACAACAGGATTTACAGTTGTGGAGTTGGCCGAGTTCGGAGGCTCAAGTTGCAGCTATCGCTGATGACATTGCTTATGATGCCCATGATATCGATGATGGACTTCGTGCAGGACTTTTAAATTTTGAAGATATGCGATCAGTTCCGTTTCTTCGACAGATTTTGGAGGAAATTGATCAACGTTACCCAAACTTGGAGGACGGACGGCGTGTACATGAGGTAGTCCGTCGCTGTATTACGAATATGGTTGTAGATGTGATCGAGGAGTCAGTAAGACGGCTGGAAACACTCGCGCCATATAATTGTGGGGATATTCGGCGCTCGAATAAAGCCGTAGTGTCCTTCAGTTCTGATATGTCCGTTAGAGAGCGGGAATTAAAAGAGTTTTTGTTTGCCAACCTTTATAGACACCCAAATGTCTTGGCTGTGCGTAAGGATGTTGCGCAAATAATACAAGATTTGTTCTCTACGTACTTTAAATCCCCTAGTTTGATGCCTGGTCCTTGGAATGAAGGTCTTGAAAATAAAGGTGAAACGTTTAAAGCTCGCCGTGTTTGTGATTTTATTGCTGGCATGACAGACCGATATGCCATTGATGAGCACAGGCGTTTATTTGACGATACGCCCGAATTGAGGTAGTGCCGCCAAACACAAACAAGAGGTTTGCATTTGCCATTACGGGCCAAGAAGGCATGGCGAATGCGTTAAAATGATAGTCAGGCTGTAAACAATGAACATCTTTGCAGATTTTGCTAAAAGGGTCCAAGTGGTGATAGAGGGAGCAATCCTCTCTCCAGCAGGCGGAGAGTTGGACTTCTCCCGCGTGACTGTTGAACCACCCCGAGATAGCGCGCACGGTGATCTGGCGACGAATGCTGCAATGGTTCTGGCAAAACAGCTTAAAATGAAGCCACGGGATCTTGCCGAGAAAATTTCCGCAGGTCTAAGTCATGATAAAGACGTGGATGCGGTGGAAGTTGCAGGACCGGGTTTCATTAATATTCGGGTGAAACCTGCCGTATGGCACAAAGTTCTGGCAAATGTTGTTGAAAGCGGAAACCAATTTGGTGGCTCCGATGTGGGTAAGGGTACGAAAGTCAATGTGGAATACGTTTCTGCCAACCCTACAGGACCATTGCATGTAGGGCATACGCGCGGCGCAGTATTTGGAGATGCGCTGGCAAACCTTTTGGACTTTGTTGGCTATGACGTAACGCGAGAATACATCATTAACGATGCTGGCTCGCAGATTGATACTCTCGCACGTTCCGTTTACTTGCGTTATTGCGAAGCACTTGGTGAGAATATAGGTAAGATTCCCGAAGGACTTTATCCTGGAGAATACCTTATTCCTGTTGCTAAAGCGCTGGTAGAAGAGAAGGGAGATATTCTCAAGTCAATGCCTGAGGTTGAACGGCATGAGTTTTTAAGAGCTTATGCTGTTGATAAGATGATGGACTTGGTACGGGAAGATCTTACTGAGCTCAACGTGACACATGATGTGTTCTTTTCAGAAAGAACCATGCATGGTCAGGGTAACTCCATTGAGAAAACTCTGGAGGACTTGCGAAATCGTAACTTGGTGTATGAGGGAACACTTCCTCCACCCAAGGGTGAACTGCCAGACGATTGGGAAGACAGGGAGCAGACATTGTTCCGGTCCTCTGATTATGGCGATGATATAGATCGCCCATTGGTCAAGTCCGATGGAAGCTATACCTACTTTGCTGCCGATGTTGCTTACATGCGCGACAAAATCGAACGTGACTTTAAACAGATAATATTTGTTTTGGGTGCAGACCACGCTGGTTATGTAAAACGCCTTGAAGCTGTAGGAGACGCTGTCTCTGGTGGTACAGTAGATGTTATCGTACGCCTGTGCCAACTTGTGAAACTCTTCAAGGGTGGTGAACCCTTCAAAATGTCCAAGCGTTCAGGAAATTTTGTCACTCTCAGAGATGTTGTAGATGCTGTGGGTGTTGATGCTGTTCGTTTTATGATGCTGTACCGGAAAAATGATGCGCACTTGGATTTCGACTTCGAGAAAGTAACCGAGCAATCCAAAGATAATCCTGTATTTTATGTGCAGTACGGTCATGCTCGCTGTAAGTCGGTTTTACGTCAAGCAGAAGTAGAAGTTGCGGATCTGAAACTTTCTCCTTCAGATCTAGAGAAGGCAGATTTGTCACTATTGGAGGACGCTGGTGAACTGGCCTTGATCGCAAAGCTTGCGCAGTGGCCACGTATTGTAAAGGGCGCTGGGGAAACACACGAGCCGCACCGGATAGCATTTTATTTGTATGAGCTTGCCAGCTCACTTCATGGACATTGGTCTCGGGGCAAGGAAAAGCCTCAATTACGGTTTATTAATGATAAAAAGCCACAATTGAGTGAAGCAAGGCTTGCGCTTGTTTATGCGGTTTCGCAGGTTCTCGCATCCGGCCTGAATATTTTGGGCGTGGAAGCTCCTGACGAAATGCGATAGTGCAAGTCTAGATTGAAGAGTAATGATTTATCAGGGAGTCGCCGGGGCAATGAGGCGATCCCTGAATTGAGGAAAGATTGCGCTGCTATGTCCAAACGTGCCAACTATCCAATGTCAGGCGGTACAGAAACTGCGAAAAGGCTGCACAGTACTGAGCCGCAGGATTGGGCATCCGATGAAGACCCATTGGTTGAACTAGCGAGAATTGTTGGTGAAACAACCAACAATTATCGAGGGGAAGTGCCTCAAGCTCAAACCCCGCAAGAGCCAGTAGAACTTGATCACGTTGTGCCAGAGGATGAAATGGCAAAGCCATTCGTGCCGGACCTCTCTGAATTGCTCCCAAATCCATATGATGATGTCGAGAATCAACAGACAGGTATAGCCAATGTCGCGGATACTCCATCTCGTAGAGTTTCGCTTCCCCAGTCTGTGGGAAACGGTGCTGACTTGGCCACGGCAATCAGCGATACTCTGTCTTCGGAAACAATGAAAGAACCGGTCAGTCAGCCGCACTCTGAATTGGTACCTGAATGGGACGTTCAATCGCATCAGGTAGAATTAACTCGAAGTGAAAGTAGACGGGCTTTGCCAAAAGAACCCGACTATGTGAGTGATCTCCCGCCAGTACCTGCGCTGGTTAAGCATGAAAACTCAGAAGAGTTACCGTCTGAATTACAAAGAACTGAAGATTTTGGTAGTTTGGAACTAGAACTGGGCCAAAATCTAGCGGCAGCTCTGGAAGAGCAACCTCCGGCAATAAAGAGTTCGCTTGAGGAACAGGAAAAGAAGTCCGAGCGTAATACGGATTTTTCTGGGTTTCAGCCGCAAGTGACATCGACTACAGAGAGAGAGAGCGTTCCTCCAAGCGCAGCTATGCAAGCAAGCTTCCCGAATGATACGGGAAGAGAGGCTATGATACGGCCTTCGTTGGAAACGCAAAAACCTCAGAGCATCAGTGAGTTTATTCCTGATTTTGGGGCGCTCGCAGAGGTCATGCCTGAAAATAAGCATATTGCTTCTGAAAGTACTTATAAAACACCAGTAAGTGATGTGCGGGTACCTCAAGCCCCCGTAAGTTCTCATACTAGAAACTTTGAAGAAGATATAGAGCGCGAACTGCTGGCTGAAATTGAAGCCTCTCACTTTTCTCCATCAAGCTCAAACGAGGGGAGAGCGAGTGCTTCCCAACAAAAAACGTTTGCAGAGGAACTTGCTGAACTTGAAAAGAGAATGCGTCCGAGCGAGGAGGTTCAAGTTGCGGTTGAGCCGGAATTAAGAACGGACTTCATATCTGAGGAGCAACTTCTCGCTGATATTGGGGGAGTTGAGGGAGAGGACATACCTACAGATTTGCGGGATACACAGCATCGTACAGAACCTGAAACACCTTTAATAGATGAAATGAGCTGGCCGGCTGCCGCAGATTTGATCTCAATGGAGGAAGAGCAGGAAGGCGATAATGAGGCTCGCAATGATTTGCTGGAGCAAGAAAAGTCCTACAACTCCAGTAGTTATGATCTAGATGCAGTTGCAAATGCCATGCGCGATGGTGACGAAGAGCTCGGCAGCGCTAATGGTACTGTTTCATCTGACTCGCTTGAGCAAATTCCGGTTGTTAATCAAGGCAGTGAACAAGAGCAGGAAACCTTGGAAAGGACAGGAAGATCTGGACTTCGCAAGGCCCTTCTGGCTGCTGCGTCTCTTCTTGTTGTTGGAGGTGTTGCTGCTGGCGGCTATATTTATTTGGATTTAGGGCAGGAAGCCACCACACAAGGCCCCGCTCGCGTTATACGGGCCGATACTTCCCCTATGAAGGAAGTGCCGACTATAGAAATCAAGTCCGATAGTAGCCAAAAACAGATACTCACGGCAGAGGAAAGCGCAGCTGGCCCTGAAGGCGAGATTATGCTGCCACGGGATATGGCGCAAGTAAAACCGCTTCCACCAGCTCCTGCCGAGCTCGATACGGCAGGTTCAAGCGGGCCGCTTATAATTAGCCGAGCTAAGAAGGTTCGGACAGTGATTGTGAAGCCGGATGGAACCATAGTCTCTAGAAATGAGGCACCAGCTGCGACACTAGAAGAGAGTAGTACGGAATTAGCTTCTTTATTACCATCTTCGCAAGAGGGACAATTGGAAGGGACTGTGTCAGCAGTACCTGTAATTGAGAGTGCAAGCCAAGTGCCAAGCCTTGCCCTTTCTTCACCGACTGAGCAAAGCGCCGAAAGCGGAATAGTTACAACACCGTCCACGCCGACCAGTGTGGCGGACTCTCGTGAGAGTGCATCAAGTGTTCCAGTTTTTATTGCCAAAACTCCAGTTGGAAAACCGGATAGCTTTTTTGTGGATACGTCTGCTGTTTCTTCTCTTCCAACTGGGCAGAGAGCATCAGTACCGACGCTCATACAGCAATCTAACCGTACTCATGTAAGCACTACCAGACAAAATGGTTCCAATGCTTCCCAAGGCTCATTAGCTAGCGGTGGTTATATCGTGCAGGTTTCTTCTGTTCGCTCTGAAGAGATGGCAGAAAATGAAATTCGCGCCCTACAAAGGAAGCATCCTCAGCTGATGCGTTCTGTAGATCCTGCAATTATTCGCGCAGACTTGGGGGATCGTGGAATTTTCTATCGTGTTCGAATGAGGTTTGCAGAAGCTTATGAAGCGAACACGTTTTGTGACACTTTGAAAAATGCTGGAAGCGACTGCTTTGTTCGCAGAGATTAATAAGCAAATAAGAATTGCCCCTTTCTTTGGAAGGGATAATTGAAGCCATGTCTATCAAAGCCTTTATATGTGGCTGTGAAGGTACACAGCTAAATGCAGATGAGCGCGAGTTCTTGTACTCATATAAGCCTGCAGGGCTTATTTTATTTTCCCGTAATGTGGAAAGCAAAGAGCAGCTCAAGAGACTTTGTGCTGATTTTAGAAAGGCCGTAGGCCGACTGGATGCACCTGTTCTTGTGGATCAGGAAGGTGGGCGTGTTCAAAGGCTAAAACCGCCCGTTTGGGAAAAGTACCCACCTGCGGGATTATATGGAAAACTATTTGAGTATGATCAAGACCTTGCAAAAAGAGGAGCATTCCTTGGTGCCTACCTCATAGGTAGGGATTTGGCGGAAGTTGGGATTTCTATGAATTGCCTGCCCGTCCTTGACGTTCCGATTAAAGGTGCCAGCAATGTTATTGGTGATCGCGCTTATTCTGACCTGCCGGAGACCATTTCTACGTTGGGGAATGAGGTTATTCGCGGCTCACTTGCTGCGGGAATAACTCCTGTTATGAAGCATATGCCAGGGCATGGCAAAGCACTGGTTGATAGTCATGAGCACTTGCCTATTGTCGAGGCAACTCGCTCCGAGCTGGAAAAAAGTGATTTTATCCCTTTTACTCGTTTGAATAATTGCCCATTCGCTATGACTGCGCATATTGTATATAAATCACTGGACTCCGAAAGACCTGCCACGCAGTCAAAAACCATAATCTCCGAAGTAATTCGAGGTTATCTTGGCTTTGAAGGGTGTTTGATGAGTGATGATGTGTCAATGAAAGCATTAGGGTCAAACATGAAAGATCGTGTTGGGAAATTGTTTGATGCCGGTTGTGATCTTGCTCTCCATTGTAATGGAAATATGGGGGAGATGCAGGCCGTTGCGGAGGCTTCTCCAGAGCTAACTGGTCAGTCTCTTCAGCGTTTTCAAGCGGGTATTAAATCCGACAATAGTACTCCTGCTATGGAGCTTGATGTGTTATTCAATGAATATAACAATATCCTTTCAGTAGCAAAGAGCTACTCTTCTTGAGCAATGTAATGGCTGCCCATTTCCCTGACATAGAGTCCGCACAAGGTGGTGTGGATGAGGAAATGGAACTACATGTCAATGTCGATGGGTTTGAAGGGCCTCTAGATCTCTTGTTGGCCTTGGCGCAGAAGCAAAAAGTTGACCTAATAAATATATCAATACTTGCACTAGTTGAGCAATATCTGAGCTTTATTGCGCAGATGCGACGCTTGAGGCTGGAGGTCGCCGCAGATTACTTGGTCATGGCATCGTGGCTAACATATTTGAAATCCCGATTGCTTATACCACAATACGAAGAGGCCGATGAACCCTCAGGAGATGAACTGGCAGAGATTCTCGCCCTCCGATTGAAAAAGCTTGAAGCTATGCGACAAGCGGCAGATGCCTTGTTTCAAAAAAAACGGTTGGGCAAGGATTTTTTTGCACGGGGGGCTCCTGAAACGGTTTCCACACTAAAGAGAACTGTCTGGCAAGCCTCTCTCTATGATGTTTTGATGGGCTATGCTTCGCAAAGGCAACGTTCCGACGTACCGTCAGTAGAAATAAAAAAAAGAGATGTTTTATCTCTTCAAGAAGCCCGTGAAATATTAGAACGCCTTCTTGGTTCTGTTGCAGGTTGGGCACCGATAGAAAACTTCTTGAAGGAATATGGTGCAAGTCGTCAGACACGGGCGACAGTAGTCGCATCGACACTTTCTGCAAGTTTGGAGATGGCAAAGGAGGGGAAGCTGGAAATTCAACAGACGCAACCTTTTGGTCAAATATTACTCCGTACTCGTGATAGAGAATACACTCCATAGTAGGCAATTGAACACGGAATTGCGATGTCAAAATGCTAGACCTGAATTCTGAAAAAGAACTTGTTCGTGCTGTTGAAGCTCTACTGTTTGCTGCAAGTGAGCCGTTAAGTCAGGCTGAGCTGGCTGAGCGGTTGACTATCCCCTCTAAGCAACTAAAGAAAGTACTCCTTGAGTTACAGATCTTCTATGAAGAGCGTGGTGTTCAGCTCGTCAGAATGGAAGACCATTGGGCATTTCGTACTGCCGATGACTTAAGTCATCTTATGCAGAAAAACGTGACTGAGATGAGACGTCTTTCTCGAGCAGCAATGGAAACGCTTGCTATAATCGCGTTCCACCAGCCAGTAACGCGTACGGAAATCGAGGATATTAGAGGCGTTTCTACTTCTAAAGGAACGCTTGATCTTTTGCTTCAAACTGGCTGGGTAAAACTTAAAGGAAGACGTAAAGTACCAGGCCGCCCGGTCACTTATGGTACTACGCTTGAATTTCTTGATCATTTCGGGTTAGAGAGCATTGACGATCTTCCAGGAGTGGAGGAAATGAAAGGGGCGGGTTTGCTCGATCACGGCATTTCCACCGGATCCCGCGTTTCCTTTGGGCTGGATTATGGTGCGCTGCATGTAAATGAAGAGGAGGGGGCTTTGTGAAGGACTACACCCCAAACGGTATAGATGAGGCTGCTGCTAGTTTGTATGTCGTTGGTGTGGATGTGGTTACACATAGAGCCCGTATACTAAAATTACTGACCCCGAAAACATGACAAAAAAATATGGACAAAGCACACCCCGCTTAAAGTTTGACAATATTTACCACTCTTATGGAGGGTTAAGTGCGGTTGAAGGAGTGTCGTTAAGCGTTGCTGCAGGCGAAGTTCTGTGTTTGCTGGGGCACTCCGGGTGTGGCAAGACAACTTTACTACGGATTGCAGCCGGTGTTGTAAAAGGGAAGTCTGGAGCGGTTTCCATTAATGGACGTGTCGTCTGTGATGGCAATATAAGCCTTCCCCCTGAACAGCGCGGGATCGGCTTAATGTTTCAAGACTATGCCTTATTTCCCCATCTATCTATTTTAGACAATGTATTGTTTGGGTTGTCCCACTTGGAACGTGCAGAAGCCGGACGGGTGGGTATCGACGCATTGGAGAAAGTTGGGCTCGAAAGGCATATCGACAGCTTTCCCCATAACTTATCTGGCGGGGAACAACAACGCGTGGCTCTAGCTCGGGCAATGGCTCCTAAGCCGCATACTTTGTTAATGGATGAGCCCTTTTCCGGGTTGGACAGCAGACTACGCGACAATGTGCGCCACGCAACCCTTTCTGCTATTCGGGCTCAAGGTGCCTCTGCTATTGTTGTAACACATGATCCTGAGGAAGCCCTTCTGGTTGGTGATCGCATTGCCTTGATGCGCCAAGGGCGCGTGGTTCAGGAAGGTGCTCCAGAAGCCATTTATTTTCATCCGCGCGATTTGTTTACAGCACGATTCTTCTCTCCACTAAATGAGGTTTCTGCCATAGCGCATAAGGAATATATCGATTGCGGCTTTTGGAAAATTCCTAAAAATGACAGGTGGCAGTGTATGGTTGGCTCCGTAACGGTATGTATCCGCCCGCATCACTTGGAAATTAATACAGATAATCCAATAGGTAAGGGCGTTATTAAGGAACGGCGACTGGCAGGGGATATGGACCTTCTCACAGTAGAAATGGAAGGGACGGAGCAAGCTCTACGAGTGCGTACACCAAAAATTTTAAAATATTTAGTAGGGGACGAAGTGTCAATTAGCATTAATCCCTCCGATCTTTTTGTGTTTAATCAGGAATCTTAACATCATATCGTGGTACTGAGATGTTAAGGAATAGGTGTGCCCATATTTAGTCAATGCGGCAGGCCTTGGTCATACGTGCCACAACAGGAGTTCAACGCATGGGTTCAATTGGAATTTGGCAAATCGTTATTATTGCGGTTGTTATAGTTTTACTTTTCGGTCGTGGAAAAATCTCCGATTTGATGGGTGATGTTGCGAAAGGCATCAATAGCTTCAAAAAAGGGTTGAAGGAAGAACCTGCTTCAGAAGGCGAAAAAAAGGATGATGATGCGAAAGTGATCGATCATAAGCCTGCTGATGTTATGTCTTCCCAAAAGACAGCTGAGAAAAGTGAAAAGTAGTTCTGACCTGTTGTCTCTATTTCAATAGTTTGTACAGAGGGAGCAGAAGCTCCCTCCTGATAACGGGTGATGGTCAATTCAATGGCGGGATGAATGTTTGATATATCTTGGACTGAGCTTCTTTTAGTTGCTGTTGTTGCGATCATTGTGGTCGGGCCAAAGGAGTTGCCAGGAATGCTGCGTACTCTGGGGCGGACTATTAGCAGTGTACGTAAAATGGCCGGAGAGTTTCAATCCACGTTTAATGAGGCAATAAAAGAAGCGGAGCAACAGGTTGGAATCGACGAAATGCGCCGACAAGCTGACGCTGCGCAGAACTTTGACCCTCTTGGAGATTTGAAGAAATCTTTGGCAGAGGAGCAGAGCGGTCTGCAAAAAGCAATGGATAGCTCTGATGAGGTGAGTACAAGTTCTTCTCAGTCCAAAGATCAAGAAAAGCCTGTGTCCCTACTGAAAGAACCGGCCAAACATGACAGTTCTAAGCAAAAGCCTTCATTAGACAAAACCGATTTGCCTAGCAGTACCGCCTTGAAAGAAGGCACCCAGAAGTCTCGCGGAGTTCAAGACTGATGAGCGATAATGAAATTGAAGAATCCAGAGCTCCGTTAATCGACCATTTAATCGAGTTGCGAGCAAGGCTGGTCAAGTCGGTTATCGCCCTTGCGGTGTGCTTTGTTGTTTGTTTTATCTTTGCTTCGGATGTTTTTAACATCCTTATCTGGCCCTATGAGCGGGCAGGGGGAGAAGGAAAGACAATCGAGCTGATTTTTACTGCGCCACAAGAGTATTTCTTTACGCAAATGAAACTGGCACTGTTTGGGGCATTGTTTATTTCATTTCCAGTGGTCGCCAATCAGATCTATATGTTTGTTGCGCCCGGCCTTTACAAACATGAACGCAAAGCGTTTCTTCCATATTTAGTAGCAACTCCAATTTTGTTTTTGATGGGGGCTGCACTTGTCTATTTTCTCGTAATGCCAATGGCAATGGGATTTTTCCTGTCCATGGAACAAGAGGGAGGCAACGGGCAGGCTGCAATTCACCTTCTACCTCGCGTGAGTGAATATCTCAGCTTGATTATGGTGCTAATTTTTGCCTTTGGGCTGGTATTTCAGTTGCCTGTCGTTCTTACCCTACTCGGTAGGGCGGGCATAGTAAGCGCGGACGCTCTTAAGTTGAAGCGAAAATATGCAGTTGTGGGTGCATTCGCCGCTGCTGCAATTTTAACACCCCCAGACCCAATTTCTCAGATCGGTCTTGCACTTCCCACTTTGCTTCTCTACGAAGTCTCCATCTATTGTGTTCGGCTTGTGGAGCAAAAGCGGGCATTAAGTGAAGGTACAGAGGCTGAGGAAGCTTCAAATTAATATCTCTCTTAGTATCGCTGGGTTCCAAGGCCCTTAAATTATGACTTGCTGGGATTCAGTATAATGCTCGATATCAGATGGATTCGTGACAATCAGGAGAGCTTTGATAAAGCTCTCGCCAAGCGTGGTGTAGAGCCGCATGCAGCGGCTCTTGTAAAGCTGGACGATGCACGTCGCTCTCATGTCACTAAACTTCAAGAAGCTCAGCAACGTCGCAACTCGGCATCCAAGGAAATAGGCAAGGCGAAAGCCAGCGGTGATGAGGACGGGGCGCAAGCGCTGATGAAGGAAGTCGCCGAAATCAAAGCCTTTATCCAAAATGGAGAAGAAGAAGAGCGCCGTTTAAGTGCTGCATTGGAAGAAGCACTGTGCGTTATCCCCAACTTGCCTCTGGATGATGTTCCCGAGGGCGAGGATGAGAATGATAACGTTCTACTTCATGTCTACGGTGAAAAGCCTGAGATGGCATTTGAACCTAAGGAGCACTTCGAACTTGGTAAGGACTTGAAGCAGATGGACTTTGAGGCAGCTGCTAAACTGTCAGGGTCTCGTTTTGTGGTTCTTAAAGACAAAATTGCCCGTCTAGAGCGTGCTCTGGGTCAGTTCATGATTGATATGCACACAGATGAGCATGGGTACACAGAAGTATCTCCTCCATTATTGGTTCGTGATGATGCAATGCATGGAACGGGTCAGCTTCCTAAGTTTTCAGAGGAATCGTTCAAAACACGAGAAGGTCACTGGCTTATTCCAACCGCAGAAGTTCCTCTTACAAACCTTGTCGCAGGTGAAATTGTTGAGGAAAGCCAGCTACCAATCCGTATGACAGGGCTAACATATTGCTTCCGTTCAGAAGCAGGTTCTGCTGGCCGTGATGTGGCTGGAATGCTTCGCCAACACCAGTTCCAGAAATGTGAAATGGTATCCATTACGGATGAGGATAACTCACTTGCTGAGCTTGAACGCATGCGTGAATGCGCTGAAAATGTTCTCAAGAAGTTAAACCTACATTTTAGAACAATGACTTTGTGTGCTGGGGATATGGGATTTGGTGCCCGTAAAACCTATGATATTGAAGTATGGTTGCCCGGGCAAAATAGCTATCGCGAAATTTCTTCTTGTTCAGTTTGTGGCGAGTTCCAGGGGCGCCGAATGAATGCACGTTATAGAATTGAGGGTGAAAAGAGCCTGAAATTCGTGCACACTCTCAACGGGTCAGGTCTTGCTGTTGGGCGTTGCCTCATTGCGGTTTTAGAAAATTATCAGAATGAGGATGGTTCTATTACAGTTCCTGAGGCCCTTCGTTCTTATATGGGTGGACTAGAGGTTCTTAAATAGTATGCGTATCCTGATCACGAATGATGATGGCATTCACGCAGAGGGTATTGAAGTTCTTGAGCGTATTGCCCGCACAATCTCTGATGATGTGTGGATTGTTGCTCCGGAAACGGACCAGAGTGGAGTCGCACACTCATTAACTCTCAACGACCCTTTGCGTTTGCGAAAGGTAAGTGAGAAGCGCTATGCCTTGCGCGGAACGCCTACAGATTGCGTGATTATGGGTATTCGCAGCCTAATGGATACACCGCCCGATCTGGTGCTTTCCGGCATCAATAAAGGCTGTAATATTGCAGATGATGTAACCTACTCTGGAACAGTCGCAGGTGCTATGGAAGGGACATTGTTGGGAGTGCGCTCAATTGCGCTTTCCCAGCACTACAGATGGGGCGTAGATGAAGGTCCTGACTACTCTACAGCGGAAGCTCATGGCTCGGGTGTTTTGCGTGAGCTGCTCAAATTTGACTTGCCGGAGGGTGTTTTGCTGAATGTGAACTTTCCAGCGGTTGCAGCTGATATGGTTCGTGGTATGCGCGTGGTGTCGCAAGGCCAGCGTGGAACAGATGCGATGTACGTGGATTCGCGTAAGGATGGCCGTGGAAATCCTTATCATTGGCTAGCGTTTACTGATAAGCCGCCCAAAGCGGATGAAGGGACGGATATTCTCGCTCTCAAGGAGGGGTATATCTCGGTAACACCGCTTCATTTGAATCTAACGGCGCGAGAAGTTATCTCTGACTTGGAAAGCGCACTGAGTTGACTTTATTCTGCCCTTTTGCACAGGTTTGTAAAAGGGCAGGAACATTCTTACTTTGCAGGGCACAGAATGATGGATGCTTTAGTCGATCAGTATGAAAGTGAAGAGACGCAAGAGCGCACTGCTCGTGCAGGGTGGATAATGGGACTTCGTACAGCCGGCGTGCTTGATCGCAATGTGCTAAAAGCTCTGGAAAATGTCCCGCGAAAGCTATTTCTAAATGCCTCCCAGCAAAGGTATCTTTATGAAGACCGCGCCTTTCCTATTGATTGCGGGCAGATGAGTACAGCCCCTTCAACAATCGGGAAAACTGCTGCATTTTTGAAGTTAGGTAACAATCATAGTCTTTTGGAAATTGGAACGGGCTCTGGCTACCAGACAGCGGTACTTTCTTGCATTGCAGGATCGATTTTGAGCATGGAGCGGTACAAGTCCCTTGTTTTGCTCGCACGGGACCGTGTGGACGCCTGTAAGCTTTCTAATGTCAAGATTGTTCAGGGAGATGGTCTTAGCCAAATGCCTTCCTTTGAAGATGATGATACGATTTATGATCGTATTTTGCTCAATGGGGCTGTGGAGCGCGTACCTGATTTTCTATTTGGGCGGCTTTCTTATGGCGGGCGTTTAATCGCACCAATAAAAGATGAGGAGCATATGTGCAGTTTGATTGCCTATGAGAAAGAGGGGGAGAATTTGCAGGAGGAGCACTTGGGTAAATTTCGGTTTATTTCCTTAACTCCGGGCACAGCTGTTAAACTTTAGACAGAGTTGAATGTTGTTTTTAAGTAATTATCAATCTTCTTCTTGATATTTTATACTCCAATACCCTTGTATTTCGGGTCGGGCTCCATGGTACGTCATAGAAAACTTTTTGAATCTAGCAGTCTTAATGTGATTTGTAGCGCCGTCGTGGTTAGTGCTCTAACAGCGTGTAGCTCTGATCTAAATCGCTTTGGTGAAACCAATGACCCGTATGGTCATAGGACTGTTCTGTATGCTGACAATACCCTTGAGCAAAATTCAAGCTCAGAACCTGCTGTAAAACTTCCTCCCAGAGCAACAATGGATGAAAGTACGCAGTTGAGTTACGCCCCTGTTGAAAGAACAGCGTTGAATCCTCTCGCAGGAGATAGAGTTCCGGCGCGTCTCACTAAATCGCCTCAACAGAATTCCGGCTGGACCTCTGTTGGAGGCCAGACTGTGCGGGTTGGGCCGGAAGAGAACGTTTATACTCTCTCCTATAAATATAACGTGCCTGTTGATGCTTTAATGATGGTGAACAGGGTAACAGTTCCGTCCGCAATTCAACCAAATGATACGATAGTCATTCCAGTGCGAGCAGAGCCTAAGGCGCCTGTTTATAACGCAAATTCCGAGGGGAGGGTCGTTCGAAATGCACCACATATCCCCAAAACAGCGTCAGCACCGCTCCAAGCTCAAATTTTGCCAGAACAAACCAAAAGTAGCGCGAATGAAGTTGACGTTGCTGTTGTAACCTTACCGCCAGCACCTATTGGCGGTGCTCGGCCAATTGTTACTGACAGTATACCCCAAACAACACCGGTTTATGTTCGCCCAGCAGCAGTACAGACGAAGCAACTGCCAGTTTATGACGGACTGAGGCAAAATGCTGTTCGCATTACTCCCAGCGCCAAACCGAAAAAACAGGTCTCGCTAGGCACACAGCAACTTGCCTTTGTTAGCCTGCTGCCGCAGCCAAAGAGTATCTCCTATGATACCAGTCCAATTATAGCAGTGCCTGTTTCTGAAGTAACTCAAACTACGGCCCCAACTCCACTGGCAACGCACAGTACTCCTGAAGTTATCGTTACTGAGAAACCTCAAAGCGAGACTGTAAAAGAGGTTGTAGTTGCCTCAATCGAACCTAAAGCTCCTATCTTGGCTCAAGAAGCTAAGAAAAGTGAAGATTTGAATACCACTAATACCTCCAAAGGGGAGAAGTACTTCCGCTGGCCGGTGAGGGGCCGGATCATATCTGAGTTTGGACCCAAACCTGGAGGATCGAAGAATGATGGTATTAATCTTGCGGTTCCAGAAGGTACACAAGTCAAAGCCGTGGAAGCAGGGTCGATCGTTTATGCTGGAAATGAGCTGAAGGGCTTTGGAAACCTGATCTTAATTCGACATGCAGATGGGTGGGTATCTGCTTATGCCCACAACAAGGATCTTTCTGTCCGGCGTGGTGATATTGTTAAGAGGGGGCAGGTAATTGCCACGACCGGAGCAACTGGCTCGGTAACTCAGCCACAATTGCACTTTGAGTTACGGAAGGATAATCGTCCGGTCGATCCAATGTTGCATCTGCCGCAGTCTTAGCGAGTTAGAGCGCTGGGCGTGAATGAAAATGAACGCAGCGCGCTTTAATTAATCAGTAGATGGTTCCCAAACATTTGTTAAAGTTTTACTTCCAAGCGACCAGCAAGGTCCTGAATAAACTGCCATGCCACGCGCCCTGAACGTGAACCGCGGGTAATTGACCACTCTAACGCTTCCTGTTTCAGGGCGGATGCATCATAGTCTAGGCCAAAATGGTTGGCGTAAGTGGAGACCATTTGGAGATAATCTTCCTGTGAACAGTTATGAAAACCAATCCATAGGCCAAAACGGTCTGAAAGGGAGATTTTTTCCTCAATAGCCTCTGAGGGATGAATGGCGGTTGAGCGTTCATTTTCGATCATGTCACGTGGAATAAGGTGACGTCGATTTGATGTCGCATAGAATAGGACATTCTCTGGTCGCCCTTCAATTCCGCCTTCCAACGCGGCTTTCAGGCTTTTGTAACTACTATCTTCACCATCGAAAGACAGGTCATCGCAAAAAACTATAAACCGATAGGGTGATGAGCGAAGAAGGTCCATGAGAATTGGAAGGTCCTCAATATCCTCACGGTGAATTTCCACCAGCTTTAAAAGCTGGTTAGTGGAAGAGCACGAGAGTGTTTGATTTATATGGGTATGGCACGCTTTAATTAGGGAGGATTTCCCCATGCCTCTGGCGCCCCAAAGTAAAACATTATTAGCTGAATATCCGTTTGCAAAGCGCGTGGTGTTGGCTAAAAGCTGCGTTTTGCAGTGCTCTACTGCACATAAGAGGTCAATAGGAGTTTGATTAACATTTGGAATGCTTTTCAGAGAATGATCTGATTTCATCCACAAAAAGGCATTGCATTCGGAAAATATTGGAGCCTTGGGTTTAGTGGGTAAAGCCAGTATTGCTAAATCCACCAGTTTATTCAGCTTTGTAATAAGCTCTTTAAACGTTTTATCTGATTGCAAGGGGCTGGTCATTGATACCTTCATACCTAAATAACAGTTGACTGTAGAGCTGTTGACCAGAGATTGTAGTTATTCGACTATGCAGATCAAGGGGATTACGCCTCTGTCTTTTTCAAGACACTTGGGGAAAGTGTTTGTATTGACGGCAATCCCTTGAAAACGGTGGGATGACTTGTATAGTCCAGCGCCAAGCCACGGTTTTAAGGTTGAACAGGTGTTTCACCCGATTATTGGCCTAAATTGCCCATGCTGTAAATTCCAGAAGGGGCTCAAGGAGAACTAAATGTTTATCACACCTGCGTTCGCGCAATCTGCTGCTGGAAGCAGTGACCCGACTACAATGGTTATGCAGTTTTTGCCATTTGTCCTGATTTTTGTGATCATGTGGTTTTTAATCATCCGTCCACAACGTCAGCGGGCGAAGAGCCATCAAGAGATGGTTAATAATGTTCGCCGCGGCGATACTGTTGTCACCTCAGGTGGACTAATTGGTAAAGTTTCCAAAGTCGTAGACGAGAGTGAAGTGCAGGTTGAAATTTCAGAGGGCACTCGCATTCGCCTCGTACGCTCCATGATTCAAGAAGTCAGGTCTAAAACTGAACCTGTAAAAGAAGGCAAGTAAGCTTTTATTTTAACTTTCTTACATCTGCTCGCGTAGAGAATACTTTTCCACGCGGGTAGATCTGAAATGGGCAGAGCAACTATGCTGTATTTTGCACGTTGGAAGATCATCCTGATCTCCCTCGTAGTTTTAAGTGGTGTGCTAGCAACACTTCCAAACTTCTTTCCCCAATCCGTTGTCCAATCTTGGCCGGACTGGTTACCTAAGAAACAAGTGGTTCTAGGGTTGGACCTTCAAGGCGGTGCTTATCTGCTGTATGAGATTGATGAGGCAGATTACAAGAACAAGCAGTTACGTACGTTGACAGGCAGCGTTCGTAATGCGTTGCGTGACAAGCCTCGCATTGGGTATACGGGGCTTAGTGCCAAAGGGGATAGCGTTCAGGTTCGCATTCGTGATGCTGCCCGTATTGATGAAGCGCAACAGCGTCTTTCTGGTTTGCTTAATCCGCTAAATACGGGAGTTTTTGCTGGGCAGCCCGTTAATGAGTATCAACTGGAAGACTTGGGAGACGGACTTTTCCGCTTCACATTCACAGAGGATGGCTTAAATCAGCGCCTTTCATCCGTTGTAAAACAATCTATCGAAGTGATCCGACGCCGCGTGGACGAGCTCGGAACGACAGAGCCTAGTATCCAACGGCAAGGCAGTGATCGGATTTTGGTGGAGGCTCCAGGTGAAAGTAATCCTCAAAGACTCAAAGATCTAATCGGGCAGACAGCTCAGTTGACGTTCCATTTGGTTGACTATGCTATGTCTCCCACGCAAGCACTCCAAAGTAGGCCACCGGCAGGAACGGAAGTGGTTTATGGCACGGACGGTCAAACACCCTATTTACTGGATTCTACACCTTTGCTAACTGGAGAAGACCTTCAGGATGCTCAGGTAAGCTTTGACCAGCGCACAAATGAACCGGTGGTGAGCTTTCGCTTTAATACGGCAGGAGCAAGGACTTTTGCTGATGTCACGCGGAAAAATGTAAACAAGCAATTTGCAATTGTTTTGGATAATGAGGTTATTACAGCACCCTCTATTAATGAGCCAATTACTGGCGGCTCAGGTCAAATATCGGGAAACTTTACAGTTCAATCAGCCGATGATCTTGCCGTTCTCATGCGTGCCGGTGCCTTACCTGCCCGTTTGAATGTATTGGAGGAGCGGTCTATTGGTCCGGGTCTCGGTCAAGATTCAATTGATGCCGGTAAGTTTGCCTCCGTAGTTGCTGCAGTTCTAGTTATTATCTTCATGATTGCCGCTTATGGCAGCTTTGGCGTGATTGCAAACCTCGCTCTAATAACAAACGTGTTTTTGTTGTTTGGGGCGCTGACGACATTGCAGGCAACCCTCACACTTCCAGGTATTGCTGGGATTGTTCTAACTATTGGTATGGCTGTTGATGCCAATGTTTTGATTTTCGAACGAATTCGTGAAGAAAAGCGGGCAGGGCGTTCTGCAATTGGTGCCATCGACGCTGGCTACAGCCGGGCACTGGGGACAATCCTTGATGCAAATATCACTACATTGATTGTAGCTGTTATTTTGTTCATGATTGGTTCTGGCCCTGTAAAAGGCTTCGCAGTGACCTTGATGATCGGTATCTTCTCTACTGTTTTCTCGGCATTTACGGTTTCCCGTTTCTTGATTTCAGTTTGGGTGCGCCGTCGTAAAATGACACAACTACCGATTTAATCCGGAGAGGCTACGATGAAACTTCTAAGACTTGTTCCGGAGAAAACTAACTTCCGGTTTATGAAATGGCGACGGATAACTTTTCCCGCAGCTGTTGTAATGGCCATTGCAGCTGTTGCTATGTTCTTCACAATTGGACTGAATTTTGGTGTCGATTTTGAAGGTGGAACCTTAATCGAAATTAAAACAACGAATGGTCCCGCCGATATCTCACAGATTCGAGCGGACCTAAGTCAGTTGGACTTGGGAGACGTTCAAGTTCAAGAATTTGGAAATCCTTCTGATGTTCTTATTCGTATAGAACAGCAGGGTGAAGGTGGCGGTCAAGAACAACTGGTTCTTGATAAAGTGAAATCTGTACTGTCAGATAATGTTGAGATACGGCGTACGGAAGTTGTTGGACCCAGAGTGTCTGGTGAGTTAGCGGTTTCTGGAGTAACGGCAGTAGTGTCGTCACTCGTTCTCATAATGTTTTACATCTGGTTTCGCTTCGAATGGCAGTTTGCTTTGGGTGCCATCATCACCACGTTTAACGATATTTTGCTGACAGCTGGTCTATTTGTGATCCTGCAATTAGACTTCTCGTTATCCAGTATAGCTGCAGTGCTGACGATCATCGGTTATTCATTGAATGATACGGTGGTGGTTTATGATCGCATTCGTGAAAATATGCGCCGCTATAAAAAGATGACTTTGGAAGATCTGCTTGATCGTTCGATCAACGAGACATTGTCCCGTACAACAATGACGTCTTTCACTACCTTGCTGGCACTCTTTGCGCTAGCGATATTCGGCGGTGAAGTTATCAGGTCGTTTGTCTTGGCGATGATCTTTGGTGTGGTCATTGGAACTTACTCCTCCATCTTCTTAGCAGCTCCTTTGCTGTTGCTGATGCGTTTGCGCCGTTCTGCATTCGATAAGTCGTCGGAAAATGGGGACCATAAACAAGGCGGGGCGGCCGCTTAAGAGGTCGCATAACGAGGATGTAAAAGTGGCAAAGCGTGGCCAGAAAACTATTATAAGAGATGCTCACTTCCCACAAAGAGCTCCAATTGAAGCCTATGGAAATGGCGGGTTTCGCTTTGCCGATATGTCGCACAGGGGATCCCTGATCTGTGTACCCGACGGTATGCATGGATGGGACCTTGTGTCTTCAACAGACTTCAATTTGGATTGTTTTCAGCAGGTTCTGGACCAAAGTGATGAGATTGAAATTCTCATCATTGGAACAGGTACGAGTTTAGTGCCGTTGCCCGATGAAATTCGTAGTGTTTTCCGTGAACATGGCATCATGGCTGATGTTATGGCGACAGGCCATGCCGTACGTACTTTCAATGTTCTACTTGATGAAAACCGGGCAGTTGCAGCTGCTATTCTTGCAGTTGAATAAGTCACCCATTTAATTTGGAAGAAACTATGAGCGATAATAGCGCTTATTGCAGGGAGCAGGTAACTAAAATTGATCGTGATCGCTACCTGAGCTGTTTGTATGCGCCTGAAGACAAAAGGCGAGGGTTATTTGCACTCTACGCGTTTAACTTGGAAATTTCCCGCATTCGAGAAATGGTGAAGGATCCTCTCCCAGGAGAGGTTCGATTGCAATGGTGGCTGGATGCTATTTCGGGGCAAAGTCACGGGAGCGTGCAGGATAACCCTGTCGCAGCTGAGCTTATTTATGCAATTAATCAATTTGGGTTACCCGCAACCGCGCTGGAGTCCATGATCAAAGCGCGGCAGTTCGACCTCTACAACGATCCCATGCCGTCACTAGCGGATTTGGAGGGGTATACTGGAGAAACGCAGTCTCTCCTTATGCAAATGGCAGTTATCATTCTTGTAGGGTATGAGCGGGCGTCAAACTATAGTGAAGCCTGCGGGCATGGAGGAGTTTCCAACGGCATTACAGATCTTCTTGTCTCCCTGCCCTGGCAAGCCAGTCGCCGCCAGCAGTTTATTCCGATGGATGTAATGCGTCGGAACAATGTTGATCAGGAACGTCTGTTTAGTGGCGATTATAATGAGCGTTTGGAATCTGCCGTTGCAGAGATGGTGGAGCATGCCGAGTTTCATCAGAACAAAGCCTTTAAATCCTTGAGCGGAAATGTAGGAGAGGTGGCTCCGGCATTCCTACCGATGATGCTGAACCAGCAATACTGGAAGCGGTTTAGGAGGCCTAAAAATGGGAAGTTGCATCCTATTCACCCTCTGCCCGAATTGAAGCGACAGTGGGCTATGTGGAATGCAGCCCGGCTTTTGTCACGTAAGGAGGTGACAAGAGTACTTAAGTAAGACGGGCCTTTGAAAACTGGTATCAGCTTTGGGGGGATATATGCACTGACAATGAGCTGAAGCGGTCGCGTGGGTTTTGTTGTTTGAGACTTTGTATAAAGAGTTAAAGTAAATATCGTATGCGAAAAAATTTGCCCCGCTGTGCAATTGAGGTCTCAGCGGGGCTTATTTGTATCAGATGCTCTTGTCAGACATCCACGCTTTGAAATCTTCCAAGCCGCGGCGGGCCATTGCTTGCTTTTTGGCGCGGGATTTGTCCTTGCCTCTTAACCGCTTTCCATCTTCTGCTTTTGGCATTTCGTCCAAGGGTGGGAGTAAGCCAAAATTAATATTCATTGGCTGGAACGAACGTGGTTTGCCGCTTTCCTCATGCACCAAGTGGCCACCTGTAATGTGCTCGATAAGCGCTCCACATGCACTTGTGACTGGAGGAATATCAAAGCTCTTTTCCAAAGCCTCGTGTGCCGCAAAAATACCGGTCATGCATCCAATCGCTGTGGATTCAACATAGCCTTCACAGCCGGTAATTTGCCCGGCAAAGCGAATATGTGGTGCAGCTTTCAGGCGAAGAGTTTCGTCCAGAACTTTAGGGGAGTTCAAGAACGTGTTGCGATGCAGTCCACCAAGGCGCGCAAATTGCGCATTTTCCAAGCCCGGGATCATTTTCAATATTTCGGATTGGGCTCCGTATTTCAGCTTTGTCTGAAACCCGACCATATTGTAGAGGGTCCCAAGAGCGTTGTCCTGCCGGAGCTGAACAACGGCGTAGGCTTTGATATCAGGCTGATGAGCGTTGGTGAGCCCCATGGGTTTCATTGGACCATGGCGAAGCGTTTCTCGGCCTCTTTCTGCCATAACCTCGATGGGAAGACAGCCATCGAAGTAGGGGGTGTTTTGTTCCCATTCCTTAAAGTCCGTTTTTTCTCCAGATATAAGAGCATCAATGAATGCTTCATACTGCTCCTTGTCTAACGGACAGTTGATGTAGTCCTTACCATTGCCGCCGGGGCCAACTTTATCATAGCGCGATTGGAACCATGCCACATCCATATTTATGGAGTCTGTATGGATAATTGGAGCGATTGCATCGAAGAAGGCCAAGGAATCTTCACCGGTAACCCGTAGAATGTCTTCACTTAGGCTGGGAGAGGTTAGCGGGCCAGTTGCCAGAATGACTTTTCCCCATTCCTGCGGTGGAATGCCAGAAACTTCTTCTCGGCGAATTTCTACATTCGGGTGCTCTTCAAGTGCTGCTTGTACGCTGTTGGAAAACCCATCTCTGTCAACGGCAAGGGCACTGCCCGCTGGAACTTTGTTTGCATCGGCACTTTTCATGATCAAAGAGCCAGCATTACGTAACTCTTCGTGCAATAAGCCTACAGCATTGTTTTCAGCATCGTCAGAACGGAATGAGTTGGAACAAACCAGCTCTGCCAGACCGTCACTTTTGTGCGCATCAGTTTTTCTTTGTGGGCGCATTTCATGAAGTACAACGTTGAGGCCTCGTTGGGCAATCTGCCAAGCTGCTTCACTTCCGGCTAGTCCGCCGCCAACCACATGGATAGGCTTTTGTGTCATAGAAGATCCTATTTTAAATGTTCTTTTCGGCCTGCATGTCGTCATACTTCGTGGTGCAAAAAAACGTCAGCCGCATGAAAAATACAGGTAGTTGGCTCCTGCTTACCCTGAGAGCTTGATGCATTCAATCATCGGCTCCATTAATTCCCAAGTCTGACCAGTTTGAGCGGGGTCTATTTGGCTTATCGAATCCTAAAAAGTGGGTTGCCAGTCCTCTTATTTGCTTTGGGCTGCGCTGGATGTTCCATAACGTCAGAACAAGAAATTGCAGCGTGGTATGGTCAAATGGGCGCGCGGGAAGGCAAGCAGGACAGAGTTTATATATGTCACGGGTTCGGCTGCACTTATCACTCTTCTGTACATTTTTCAAAAGGCGATATGGCGCAATTGCGTACGATTTTTGCTAAAGGAGGGGAAACTCCCGAATTGGAGCGGCAAGCAATATCGAATGCAGTCAGTTGGCAAGAAAAGCGGGTTGGCAAATTGATTGGTTCTTCAGATGATTTAGGTGGACTGGATATCTACAATGCTGGGGTTCCTGGACAAATGGACTGTATAGATGAAGCTGCAAATACGACAAGTTTACTCGTCTTTTTGCAGTCCAAGAGTTTGTTAAGGCACCATATTGTTGAAAGGCCGCAAACCAGAGGGTATTTTTTTGATGGCAAATATCCTCATGCCACGGCTGTTGTTCGCGAGAAAATGTCTGGTCAAAAGTATGTCATTGATAGCTGGCGGCTACCAAACGGTAATCCGCCAGATATTATGCTGCTCACTGTTTGGTCAAAAATAAAGGCTTCGGACCTAGAATAAATAATGAGCCGTGCCCTAGACGTTCTGAAACAGTAAAATGTTGCGGTTACTTAGAAAACGTGTGCGTGCAGGCTTGATGTCTGCTGTGGGAAGACCAAGTAAGAGTGAACCTTATTTTAACTTGAAAATAAAGAATGCCTTCAAGGCTCAAAATTATAAAAAGGCACTTACACTTCATGGCAAAGCCTAAAAGTCTTCCCGCTGTTCTTGCTGGTCCGATATTGAGAAGGCTCCAACCAAAACGTCTCACATTTTGGCTCGCCACTCGCGCAAGGGCAAAGGTTCGGATTGAATTGTTTCCAACTGAAGCACGAGAGCAAGTCTATGAAATCTTACCGGAAGAGGAGGGGGGCTGCTGCATCGCAGCTGGTAGAAATCTTTATTATATTCTTATTGATTTGCCGTTGGACGCCGCATTGCCTACAGAAAAGTGGATTGCCTATCGACTTTCTCTCTTCTTGGAGGATGATCAGGAAGGTGGCTGGCAAGATCACACCAATTGGGCACCAGACTTATGTTACGAACAGCAGACGTTGCCGGGTTTTATCCTTAGTCAAAATGTTAGAGCCCTGCTCCACGGCTCCTGTCGTAAGCCTCATCACGATTCCACGGATGGGTTGGTTCTTGCCGATGACTATCTTGCAAATAGGGTAGATGGTGTTGTTCAAGAAGGGCCAACACATTGTCAATGGCCTGCGGCTCTGGTGATGAGCGGTGACCAGATCTACGCTGATGATGTAGCGGGACCTGTGCTTAGAGCAATTCACGGTCTTATACAGTGGCTTGGTTTTGAAGATGAAGACTTGTCTCAGCTGGACAGTAAGGCCCCAATAACGGGTACTGACTTATATAAGCATAAAGATACCTATTTTAACCGCGAGAGCTTTCTTCCGAATTCTAAAGCTGGAAAAGCACTTGGTTTGGTTCTTTTTAAAGGTGCCGAAAAGCCAATTTTTACATCAGTTCATGCGCGTAACCATCTGATCACCCTCGCAGAGTTCTTTTGTATGTACTTATTAGTCTGGTCACCAGCTGCATGGGAAGTTTTATCGCCTGATGAACCTGAGGGGTTAAGTCCCGCGGACCTTGAACTATACAGAAATGAGCAAGGTATCTTACAAAACTTTATTGAAGGATTACCAGCTGTACGCCGACTTATGGCGCACTTGCCTGTGGCCATGATCTTTGATGATCATGATGTTACGGATGACTGGAATTTAAACCGCAATTGGGAGGACGCAGCGTATGGGCATCCCTTTTCAAACCGTATTATTGGAAATGCACTAGCTGCCTACTTTCTCCATCAAGGTTGGGGAAACCGTCCAGAAGCCTTTTCCATGACAGAGATATCAGGCTTACAGCACTCCCTCGCAAACCCAGGGGGGCAGGACCATACAAATTTTGAGAGGCATTTGTTTGCATTTGAAAACTGGGATTATCATTGGGCTACAAAGCCGCCTCTTGTGGTTCTGGATACACGAACCCGCCGGTGGCGCTCAGAGCGTTCTGGAGACAACCCGTCAGGCCTGCTGGATTGGGAAGCTATAACGGACTTACAAAGGGAATTGAGGGGGCAGGAAAGTGTCCTATTGGTTTCCGCCGCTCCCATCTTTGGAGTGAAGCTCATTGAAACCCTACAAAAGCTAATGACGTATTTGGGAAAGCCCCTTGCTGTAGACGCGGAATACTGGATGGCCCATCCTGGCACTGCGGAGGGTATTTTGAATGTATTCCGTCATAGAAAAACTCCAGAACGGTTCACGATCTTATCTGGCGATGTGCATTATTCGTTCGTTTACGATGTGGAGTTGAGGGGGCATTCCGGTGGACCGACAATATGGCAGGTTTGCAGTAGTGGTATTAAAAATGAGTTTCCCAAGAAGCTTCTTAACCGGCTGGATCACTTGAACCGATGGCTTTATGCACCTCGCTCTCCCTTGAACTGGTTTACACGTAGGCGCAGAATGCGGGTCATACCCCGAAAGCCGGTTGGGACACCTCATGGACAAAGATTGCTCAATCAAAGCGGAATCGGAGTTATTGAGTTTGATAAAAAGGGCGGACCAATAAAAATTGCCCAACTGGTCGCAAAAGGGGAAGAGGTTGAGTTTTCGAGACGTGAAAATGAGGCTCGTTGGGATTAGACCGCATTACAATTATTAGTAGAATACTCGACTTTATCTGACACCGTCCCCTTTCAGCTGAACTAAAAGAGGACGGTGTTATCTCTATCTGGTTACCTAGAAACGTACTCTCAGCTCGGCTTGTACACCATTATCCGTGGTTCCATCTCCAAACCGGCCATCATATGCAACGCCAAGGCTCCAGTTCTCACGGATCTCACCCTCAAAGCCTGCACTTATCCAGACAACGTCGCGAGCAAGCGGTACCCCTTCGATGATTTGTTCTGCACTTGTATCATGACGGTAGGAGTTGCGGGTTTTCGAAGTGTCTTGTCCCGCCGTATGCTGCCAACCTGCTTCGGCAAAAATACTCAGAGCGTGATCGGAGATTTCAAACTCCCTTTGTATCCGGGCTCCTAGAGTTGTGAAGAAAGCAGTTTGCGTATCTGGATTAACAACTTGAGAAGTGTTACCTCCGCCTCCCTCTGTGAAGCTGTTTGCTGATTGGGCAACAAAGGCTCCACTAACGAATGGAATAAAGACTGCGTATGGTGTCTCAAACAAGTAGAACACATCACCATAAACCTGAATGGTATTGGCTATATAGGAGCCACTATCTTTTTCATAAATAGTGTTAACATCGACTGTTCGGTCAACATCAAGGAAGTTAGCAGTGTAAGCCGTTCCCAATCCAAGACGCAGGTTATTATAGCTGTATTTTCCGTAGCTACCCAAGTGCAGCATATTGTTGTCAGCATTAGAGCGGCGCGCATCCACGTCATAACTGGCATAGCCATACCCAGCTAATAGACCAATGCTTAAGTCCTCAGAAACACTGCCATCGACACCTACAAAAAAACCACCTGTATTCCGGGAAATTTTAGCGGCGTTTCCATTTCCGTCCCATTCACCCCAGGAGCCATAACCTCGTGCCCAGGACGTTGCTTCTCCCTCTCTAGCATTACTTTGAGCAGCTAAGCGAACAAAGCGGCTGTCTTGCAGCATTACAGAAGTTAAGGACGCATAAATTTCACCGCTTACATCATTAAGTGCGTCGCGGGCTTCACTCTCAGGCAAAGTGTGTATAGCAATATAGACTGGATCATCTGTTCCCAGCTCATCGACTGCTTCTGCTGCCTGATACTCGTTTGAAGTGCGGGCAACATACGTAACCGGAATATCAAAGTTATAAATTGAGAGATCTGTTCTGGTATCGCCGTAGGCGACCACTGGATATAGTGAATCTTGGTTTATGTATATATCACCAAACTCTCCAGAAATTGATTCACCTTCCAGTATTGTATAGTTCTCTTCCCACCCGTAATCTGAACCGATCGCAGAAATAGCGAGATTGGAATATGTTCCAATATCAATCTCCCCCCCTGCATCAACCAAGCTTTTCCGCCCAGCTGAATTTATATTGATTTCATATATACTTCCGGCCCCTAAAGTAAGATCTCCACTCACTCCTAACGAACCGAATACGCGTCCGGGTGATAGTACGCCACCGTCAAAAACTGTCGCTTCCCCAATAGTTCCTGTTCCAGACAAACGGCCTTCGTTTAGAACATAAAATTGCCCTTCAGCTTCTCCTCTTATATCCAGTTCCCCTCCTTCGATATAGGTCGTAACAGTCTCGTCCCAGATGTTCCCTTGTTTTGTTTTTCCATTTTGTACAAGAACTTGCCCAGTTCCCTCAATAGCGAATCCCAACTCATAGTTTCGTCTATTGTGATTTAAGAGGATTTGGCCACTTCCGTCCCCAAAAACTACTCTTGCGACATTAAGGTCACCGGGGGCAACTGCTGTAGCTCCTTCAAAACTACCCAAGTTGAGAAGTCCTGTACTGCCTTCCATCTTGGCCAAATAAAGAGTGCCCTCTCCGTCACCAACGGAAACAGTAGCCTTATTGCTGATGGTGAGTTCGCCTAAACCATATTGTCCGACAGTTAGACTGTCACTACTTTCCCAATGGGTACCTGCATCAGTTACACGTACTGGTGCCATGCCGTAGTTACCAATAATTGAAGTAACACTGTTTACGCGTGCGCGGTCTTCAATGGTTAAGAAGCCATTCCCTTCATCTCCCACCACAAAGAAACCTGTTGTTTTCCAGGATCCGCCAGAGATTAAAGCATTCCCTTCATTATCTATGATACCATCATCACTGGATACGTCACCCGTAATAGTCAGAGTAGAGAAGCCTTCCGCTAGTAGGTCCCCTGTAATGTCAATTGAACCACTTAGCGTGGTGTATCCGAAGGTAGTAAAGATATCGCCATAACCTGTTATATCCAGATCAAAGCTATAGTTATCAGATGTATGATTGAAGTATAAAGCTTGGTAGCCATTTTGAGAGAAAACAATATTCTTAGCATTAATCTCGCCTGGAGCGAAGGGAACATCGTAGTCATTCGAGCCAATAAAAATGGCTCCTTCGGAATCCATGCCACTACCTGAGTAAATGGTTCCATCTCCATCTTCAACAGTAAGAGTTGCACCATTTCCAAGTATGAAACTTCCTTCCCAAACTTGAGCAATCTCTACCGGACCATCCACATTAATATTTGTGTTCTCAGTAGTGGCGTTGAATACTCCGGCGTCCATACCGAAGTAACCTATGCTTATGTCACTTTCAGCATTGATGGTGCCCCCGTTGCCAGTCATGTAGAGGGAGCCTGTGGTGTTTATACTTCCAAGTATGTTTGTTGTACCGTTGATGTGTGTAACGGACCCTTGCCCCGTTATTTCTGGGTCAAAGTCATAGGAGCGGTTTAGGTGGTTGAAATTAATGGATGAGTCTACTGAGGCGAGTTTCACTTTCTCAGCATTGATATGGCCCGCTCTGCGGGGGACGAGGTCTATAGAAGATCCAATGTAGACTGTACCGACCCCATTGGTTCTCCCGCCGACCTGTAGTGTTCCAGTTCCGTTTTCAACTGTAACTTCACCGCCTTCATAGATCGCGAGGGTTCCTTCCCCCCTTTTTCCTACGGCAAAATCAAACCGGCTGTTCAGTTCGGAATTTCTGCCGTACACATCCACATGACCGGCGGAGTGTCTGGAGTTGCTTATATAAATATTATCTGCGGAGACAGTCGCCCCATCGGAAACTATAAGGGTTCCCCTGCCTTTTTCACCAACAGTGAGGTCAAACCGGGTGTTCCAATTGGCATCCTTTCCAGTTGCCTCCACATATGCATGCTTGAAGCGCTCAAGTGAAATGGTACTCGTGTCGTTGACCAACTCTTCAACCAATATCATTCTGCCGCCGTAGACATCTACATCCCCCGTAATACTGCTGTCGCCCGAAAAGAATGTTCGACCTGAATGATGAGCGATGTCACCACTACCAAGTATATTTGTGTAGATGTAGGCGAGTTCCGAGGTGTGGTTGAAATTGAGTAAGGCATCGCCTGAGCCCATAACTAAGTTTTCAGCGTCCAGATAGCCAGCAGCAGCCGGACTGTCTCCAACAGCGCTACCTATGTTCACTGTGCCCGTTGATCCTTCAAACTCTGCGACATTGATTGTACCTGCACCTCCATCGACTTCGAGTTCAGCACCATTCCCGAGTGTGAAGGTACCATTTGCGAACTGAGCAATATGCACGGAGCTGGCTACTTCAATTTTAGTATCTTCAGTGGTCGCATTGAATACTCCAGCCTCCATAGCAAAATAGTCTATACTTATGTCACTTTCAGCATTGATAGTTCCCCCATTGCCAGTCATGTAGAGAGAGCCTGTGGTGTTTATACCTCCAAGTATGTTTGTGGTTCCGTTGAGGTGCATAACGGATCCTTGCCCAGTTATTTCTGGATCAAAGTCATAGGAGTGGTTCAGGTGATTGAAAACGAGGGATGAATTAACTGAGGCAAGTTCCACTTCTGCAGCATTGATGTGGCCTGCTCTACGAGGGAAGAGGTCTGTAGATGAACCAATATAGACGGTGCCGACCCCATTGGTTCTCCCTCCGACCTGTAATGTTCCAGTGCCGTTTTTGACTGTAACGGTACCATCTTCGTAGACCGCGAGGCTTCCTTCGCCCCTTTTGCCTACGATTAAGTCAAATCGACTGTTCAGTTCGGATCTTCTGCCGTACACGTCCACATGACCAGCTGAATTTCTGGAGTTGCTAATGTAAATATTATCTGCACTGACAGTTGCCCTATCGGAAACTTTAAGTTCCCCTGTGCCTTTATCACCAACAGTTAGGTCAAATCGGGTGTTCCAATTGGCGTCCTCGCCAGTTGCCTCTACAGACGCATGCTTGAAGTGCTCAAGTGAGATGGTACTCGTGTCGTTGACCAACTCCTCAACCAATATCATCCTGCCGCCGTAGACATCCACATCCCCCGTAATGCTGCTGTCGCCCGAAAAGAATGTTCGACCGGCATGGTGAGTAATATCACCACTACCTAGGATATTTGTATAGAGATAGTAGAGTTCCGAGATGTGATTGAAATTGAGTAAGGCATCACCGGCGCCCATAACCAAGTTTTCAGCGTCCAGGAAGCCAGCAACGACAGGATTATCGCCCACAGGGTTACCTATATTCACGATACCTGTTGAGCCAGCATACTCTGCGACATTGACGGTACCATTTCCGCCATCGACAATTGTTGTGCTCTTATCCAATAAAGTGAGAGTTCCTGCCCCTTCAACCCCAACGAAAACACCTTCATTGTTAGTCCAGACAGTATCTTGTCCTAGGGTTACAATTGTACCGTTAGAACCTTCGGTTAGACCGATATAGGCATTGTCGTCCTCAAAGTTGTGGTTGATGACGAATGTTCCACTGTCGACGATAATATCGGAGGTCGCGAAGGGGGCGGATATAAGCGTATGTGGAGTAATAGTGGAGTATGAAGTCCCTGTATTACCAATAGATATTGAGCTTCCTCTGTTCACCGTTAGTGTCCCGCCCCCTCCATAGACACTCCCGACACTATATGGGCGTCCAGAACCGTAAGAGCCTCCACCGATCATAAGTGTGCCTGTGTTACTGAAAGTACTTCCATGACTAAGGTTAAGTTGCTGCGACCAAGTGTAACTGGTGTAAGAAAAGAAAGATGCAGTTAAAGCAATCAGAAACTTGCAGCCGAACTTCGGAGTAAGCGAATTGCTTATGGGAGGGAGGGGAGGTCTTGTAATTGGGTGCATAGTGTTCACTTTACTGTCAGTGTGTGATCCTACGGAGAATTACAATGAGTTTGATTGTGTTGTTTTGTTGTAATCAACTGATCTATATTATTTGAATTAAATAACATTAGTATAATACGTCATATTTCTTGAAGTTGAATCTTGTATTTATTGGTATAATTGACGGTTATATTTAATTTGGTGTTATTTAATTTTGTGGTTATAACAATGCTAAGTGAACTAGTACCCTGTTTTTTAATCTGGTTACGATGTTTGGGAGAGTTATTGTCTGTTTTGAAAAGGAGACTGTGGATAGCTGCTACAACAATGTAAGGTATCTTTGATGAACTGTCGGTTGACGGAGGTTGTGAAGTTCGAAATTGAGTCTCACGAGGATGTACGCCTATCACAGCAGTCGTCTGGACTTGGTCAGTGCTTTGATAATTCAGTAATTGCTATAGCTAATAATAGGCTGCCCGCCGGTTACTATCTCACCGGGTTGGACTAGTATGTGTTCCACCAAACCGTCACATGGAGCCGATACTTTAATTTCCATTTTCATGGACTCTAAAATCGCCACGGGCTGCCCTTCACAGACGACCTCTCCCTTACGCACCAGCATTCTCCATAGAACACCAGAAATTTGCGCTTTTGTGGCAATTCCAGCGGGTAGAGTTTGGTTGTTTAGGGGCGCAGTTAGTTTTTGTGGTTTGTCATCATTTATGGTGCTGTTCTGGCCCCAGCGTCGTCTTTCTTTTTTAAAGGCTTTTCGCCTTTTGTGTTCGAAGGCTCCAATGGCTTGCTTATTTTCCTCAGTAAAACGATTGTAATCTGTTAAGTTAAAGTGGCTGTGTTCAATCTTGATCGAATAGTCTCCATAGGGAAACCCAGCCCTTGCGTCCTTCAGCTCCGCCTCATCAACTTTGAAGAACTTAACTTGGTCAAAAAAACGAAGTAACCAGGGTTTACCCTTTTCGAATGCAGTTGTTGCTCGCCACTTATTCCATACCTGAATTGTTCTCCCAACGAGTTGATAGCCTCCAGGCCCTTCCATTCCATAAATACACATATAAGCGCCTCCAATTCCAACAGCATTCTTGGGGGTGGAAATACGGGCGGGGTTATATTTGGTTGTGACCAACCGGTGGCGTGGGTCCAGTGGAACAGAGAGGGGAGAGCCAAGATAAACGTCACCGAGCCCCAACACGAGATAGGTTGCCGCAAGAACTGTGTTCTGTACCTCATCTTGATCTACAAGCCCATTTATTCGTCTGATAAACTCAATGTTTGAGGGACACCAAGGAGTGTTTGCTCTCACTCCTTCTTCGTATTTGCGGATTGAGTGCTGAATGCTTGTGTCATTCCAGCTCATAGGTAAATGGATGATGCGGCTGGGTATTTGCGAAAAGACTTCTTCACCGAAAGCCTCGTTGGCGCAAGAGAGTGTATCCACTAACTGGGAAGTACTAATCTGTGTTGAATCGAAATGGATCAAGAGAGTTCGTACGCCAGGAGCTAAGTCAATTATCCCGGGAATCTTGGATACTCGCAGCCACTCTTCAAGAATATGGATCTGAAAACGATAGTTTAGGTCTAGGGAGCTATCCCCAACGGAGACCAATATATTTTCATCACCAGCGAGCCGTATCTTCCATATATATCCATACACCTCCAACTCTTTGAGAATGGGCGACGGGTCCTTATTTGTGCTTGCTATGCTTACTGTTTTTCTTTGCTTTTGCAGAAGCTCAATCTCTTGGTTTTGTTGTCGTAGGAGCTCATTTGCTTGAGTACAGTCGAGCCTGTGAAAGGACACCTTGTCTCCTGCCTTGAGTTGTCCAAGCTTCCACATGTCAGCTTTTATGACGGTAATGGGACAAACAAAGCCTCCTAAGCTGGGTCCGTCCGGCCCAAGGATGATCGGTAAATCTCCGGTAAAGTTGACGGCCCCAACGGCATAGGCGTTGTCATGAATATTGGACGGATGAAGGCCTGCGTCTCCTCCGTCTTTTCGAGCCCACTCAGGCTTAGGCCCAATGAGCCTTATTCCAGTACGAGCGTTATTGTAGTGCACTTCATAGGAAGACTTAAACAAGCACTTGATTGCTTCTTCGCTAAAATAGTCCGGAGCTCCCTGAGGGCCATAAGTTACAAACAAATCCCACTTATTTACCAGTTTTGGTATGAGTTCGAAGTTGAGGGGAGTACATGTTTTCTCTACTTTATCAGCATTCAGGCTAGCCAATTTTAAGATGGTGCCAGCCTCTAAAGGTGAACCCGTATCACCACCAATATTACCAAGAGGAAAACAGGTGGCACTCCCCAAATAGCGCGGGAGATCGAGGCCCCCCTTTAAAGCAATATAAGTCCTTTGCCCTTGTCCAGTAATACCTCCCATTTTCAGCAGTTGGCCAGCATTGACATAGATGGGTTGCCAAAAAAGGAGGGGGGTATTATCCAGCATTGCTTTCATAGGGGCACCGCCAATGGCGATAATGCAGTCACATCTAAATAGCAGAGTTGGGCCCTCTAGAGTGCACTCTAATCCTGCTGTTCCTTCATCGTTGCCAAGTATTTGGTTGAGCAAGCGAAAGGACAAATTGTCCATGGGGCCGCTAGGGGGAACTCCCACGTTCCATAGGCCCAGACGCCCAGGCCATTCCTGCACCGTTGTCTGTGTTCCCGCCTCAATCACTTCAATCGACTGACTGTGGAACTTGTAGTTCTTTATTGTTTGCGTGGAGAAATTCGCCGCCTTAAAATTCTTGGAAGCCAGAATTTTCTTGAGGTAGGAAAGGTTTGTTTCGAGGCCGTGTAGACGACAGTTTGCTAGGTATTTCAGCATATTGGCAATCGCTGTATCTCGCGTCTTCCCACTGCAAATAACCTTGGCCAATAAACTGTCATAGTATGGGGTGATCACAGTGCCGGTTTCTATCCAGCTGTCTATGCGCGCACTTTTTGGAAAATGCGTTTCAGAAATCTGGCCTGAACTCGGGGCAAAATGATCAGCAGGATCCTCTGCATTTATTCTCACCTCGATAACGTTACCTACTGGGTCCTTAGGTAGCTCATTTAAGGGGAGAGGTGCGCCAAGGGAGTTCAGTATCATCCATTCTATGAGGTCAATACGGTAAAGCTCCTCAGTAATTCCATGTTCAACTTGAATTCGTGTATTTATTTCAATGAAGAAGTATTCATTAGTTGTTGGGGAATAAAGGAATTCAACTGTTCCAATAGAATTGTAATTGATGCTCTTCCCAAGATCAGCAGCAGCTTTTTTTATTGCGGATCGAACTCGCGAAGGCAAATCTGGTGCTGGTGTCTCTTCAACGATTTTTTGTTTTTTTCGCTGGAGCGAACAATCCCGCTCGGCAAAAGTGATGATATTACCTTTTCCATCTCCGAAAATCTGGACTTCTAAATGGCGCAGGTCCGACTTAAATTTTTCCAGAAAAACACGGCTGTCTCCAAAACTGCGTTTTCCTAGTTCCAGTAATGAGGAATAGTTGGAGGCTAGCTCGGTTGGTGTCCGGCAAATACGTAGTCCATGCCCTCCACCTCCAGCTGTACATTTGAGCATGACGGGATAGCCAATCTGACTGGCTGCCAGAGTTGTTTGCTTCAGGTCATGGAGAAGACCAGATCCCTCCAGGACTGGTATTTCTAGACTTTTTGCTATTTCCCGTGCACGGTGTTTTTGACCGCATATTCGGATATGCTCGGGATCAGGGCCGATAAATTTAATTCCATTTTCATTCAGGAGCTGGGCGAAATTCGTATTCTCGCTTAAAAAGCCATAGCCAGGTAAAACCGCTTGAGCCCCCGTCTCTTTGCACGCATGCAGTAAGGAATGCATATTAAGATAGCTTTGGGAAGCGGGGGCAGCACCAATACAATACGAGCTATCTGCATTTCGCACATGTAAGTTGAACCTATCTACCTCGGAATAAACAGCGATAGAGTGGATTCCCAGTTTACGAAGAGTTTTAATTATGCGTACTGCGATTTCGCCCCGGTTTGCAATTAGTATACTTTTATACATATCTGGAGCTGTCCATACTGGAAGTAAATATTTTTACTGGCAAATACAAACATAGTTATGGTTCGTGGGCATGTTAAATCAGTCTATAGTAATAATAAATATAGATAGATTATTCGTGTGTTTTTACATGAATTATATTTTAATTATACGATTTGTTTCGTGATTATCAGTTGTAAGTTCAATTGTGATAAATATTTATGCATAATTTTATCAACTAACTTGTTGTAATCGTAATTTATATATCTGCGTTTATTTCTCCTAAAGAGCATCGGAATACTTTTCTTCCAGTTATTCTGGAGGGTTGAACGTTGCGCATTGTTTTTGAGGTCCCAAAGTTTATTCTTATAGTTGTTGCAATTTTACTGACATCTACTGTTGCTTACGGACAACAACAAAAGACTGTCGTAGTTTCCAGTTGGTCTGGGTATCCTGACAATGTGAAGGGCTTTAAAGATGCGCTTGCTCAGGCAGGGCTGATCGAGGGGCAGACAGTCCAGTTCATAAACCTAACAAGTGGGCCAAACAGTGATAGGCTGCGTCAGGAATTGGAAGCATTGGATGGCGCCAATATTGACCTAGTCTATTCGTTGACCACACCGGGGACTTCGGTTGTTAAAGAAGTCATTCCGAGCTCGGTTCCTATTGTGTTTTCAATTGTCACATATCCAGCAGATTCTGGCCTCATTGAATCTTTCGATTACTCGGGGAATAATCTAGTTGGTACGAGTAACTATGTCCCACTGCGGTATTATGTTGAGTTACTGAACCAAATTCTTCCCGATGCGAGCGAAGCTGCAATCTTTCATAGAACAGGGGAGCCAAACTCAAAAATACAAGCAAGCAACTTAGTGCGGCTTCTAAAAAGAAAAGGCGTAAATGCGGTTGACATTGAAGCTGCCAATGTTGGTGAGTTAAAAAATAAAGCTACTGAAATAGCTCCGGATGTTGATGTCTTTATCACAACGACGGACACCCTCATGCAAAGTGGGGGAGAAGATGCGCTTATTCAGATTTCGCTGGATGAGGGAGTTCCAATTCTCAGTTCAAATAAGTCAGGAATTCAAGCCGGTTCAACTTTTGGACCTGTTGTGGATTTTTACTTCCTCGGGAAAATGGCGGGGGATATGGCTGTTTCAATCTTGAATGAGGGGGTCAGGCCTTCTGACTTGCAATCGCAGCTTCAGGAGCCTCCGCTTACACTATTAAACCGCGATAGTATTCAAAAGCTTGATGTGCAAATAGAGCCAAGTTTGCATGGCCTGATCTATATCGATCAGAACTCATCTAGAAAATAAAGCCCGGAAGTGGACTGATATGCGTCTTGTTCCCAAAATTGTACTTCTTACCACATCGGTCATAGTTGCATCCATGGTTGTCATTGGTTTGTTGTCCTATTCGCGCTCTCGTGATCGAATTTTGGAGCAAACAAAGCTGACTTACAAATTGGAGGCTGACTTTGTAGTACAACGGCTTAAAGATCAGCTTCACTCTATCGAACAAATTGCGGAAGTGATCTCGAAAAACCGAGTTATTCGTCGTGCTTTGGATACAGGGAATAGTCGGGGAGTAAACCAGCAGCTCAATGAAATAATAAAGATATATCCGTTTTTTTCCTATGCTTTGATTGTCGGTTATGATGATGGGGTTTTCGCCGTAAGTACCAGAGATGCTAATGGAAAAGTTGTCGGGAATGAATATCTTCTGGGAGAAAGTATGCCACTTCCTTCTGCCGATGACACACAGGACAGGGGAGTGATTGTTGAGCCGCCGGGCTATAGCTCTTTGAAGAATGACATCAATAAAGACAATATGTTAGTTCAGTGGTTTTATGTTCCTGTATCTGTAGGGAGCCGTACAGTTGGTTGGGTCATACTCAGCTACAGATGGGAGCAGGAAATTGAGAGCTTCCTTCAACAGGCAATGTCCAGCCTGAAGTCCCTAGGACTTCCCGTCAACCAGATCTACATTGAAGAGGGAAGTGGTACTTCACTGGTATCATCATTAAACGGGGCGGGAACAACTTCAGACAGTAGCGAGCTTTTAGTAACCTCCACCCAATTTTTACTAGGCAGCAAGAAGTTCACTCTTGTGCTTACAAGTGAAAGACAAACAGTTCTTCAAGCTCTGCAGAAAGAAGCGCAAGTCACGCTGATTATAACTTTGTTCAGTATTCTACTTGTGGTTACTGCACTAGCACTTCTCTTAAAGAAGATGCTCGTAGAGAGAATTAAAGTACTGGAGCACGGCCACGCGGTTTTGGCCGAAGGGAAGCTGGATACCAGTATTCCTTCCCTAGGTTCAGATGAGATTGGGAGGCTGGGCACTTCATTCAATCATCTTGTTCAATCTTTAAATGAGGCTACTGTCTCAAAGGAGTACGTAAACAACATCATAGATAGTACAGAGGATGGGATCTTAACGGTCACATCAAACAACAAAATTGAGATTTTTAATCCGGCCGCCCAACAGATATTCGGGTATTCACGAGAAGAAGCAAGGGGAATGGACCTGTCTGTTTTGATGCCTGATACGCAGGTGGATGCCTATAAAGTTCTTGGGAATTGGCGAAATAGAGATGATTTGGATGAACCTGAACTCGGTATGCGGAAAGATGGCCTAAAGTTTCCAATGCAGTTTAGCCTTTCCGCTCTAGATGAATCTATTACGACTTCCTATGTGGGTGTGGTTACAGATATCACAGAGCAAATAAAATCCAGAGATCGACTTAATCGCAGTAAGGATGAACTACAGAAGAAAATTCTTGATCTCGATCTTGCGTATCAGGCTCTTGAAAAGAAAACGGTAGAACTAAAGGAAATGGCTGAGAAGCAGACCGTTTTGGCAGTTAAGGCGGAAGCGGGAGAGAAAAGTAAATCAGAATTTCTTGCAACTATGAGCCATGAAATCAGGACCCCGATTTCAGGAATAATTGGATTATCTGAAGTGTTACTTGATGAAATTGTAGATACCGAAGATAAGAATAAAATAAAGATGATTAATTCATCTGGTCATACTCTACTGCGGTTACTTAATGACATACTAGATTATTCAAAAATTGAGGCGAGAAAACTAAAAATCGAGGCTATTGATTTTAGTCTGGAGGATGAGGTCGATCAAACACTCCATATGCTCATGCCGGTTGCCCGTGAGAAAAGGCTTAGTTTGGAGTACTTCTTTGTAGGAGATGTACCAAGACAAATTAATAGTGATCCAGCACGTATTCGGCAAATTATTTACAATTTAGTGGGAAATGCCCTCAAATTTACGAGTAAAGGGGGTGTTCAGGTTAAACTGAGTGCCCGTTTGGAGCAGCAGTTATTAAAAGTTGAAGTTATTGATGAGGGGATCGGAATTGATAGTGAAACTCAGGCGACTTTATTTCAACGATTTCAGCAGGCTGATTCATCCATCGCGCGCAAATTTGGGGGATCAGGGCTTGGTCTTGCTATTTGTAAAAACCTTGCAGAATTAATGTCTGGCGAGATTGGCGTACATAGTGAACTTGGAAAAGGTTCTACGTTCTGGTTCACACTCAAGTATGCCGATGTATCGAAGAATTTCCAAAAAAGTAAAGACCCTAAAGGGAAAACAAAATTCTTTAACCGTCGGACATTGGACGTTTTGATTGCTGAAGACAACTTTGTAATTCAGCAGGTCCTAAAAGAACTACTAAAACCCTTCCACCACAAAATTACGATGGTTGAGAATGGAAGACAGGCAATAGAGTCAGTTCAGTCAAATCACTATGATGTTGTCATAATGGATCGTCGGATGCCGGAAATGGACGGGATGGAGGCTGTGCGGCAGCTACGGAAACTGGGTTATACATCGGATCGCCTACCGGTAGTTGGCTGCACAGCAGATGCAATGAACATACATAAGCAAGAATTTGTGGAGGCGGGTGTCGACTATTGCATATCAAAGCCTATAAAGCTCCCAGAATTGCTATTAGCTATAAATAAAGTACTGGAAGAAGAAGTGCATGTGGCTCTCCAGCCTCCGGAGGAGGGATCTTCCAAAGGGTTGTCTGGAACACTTCACTAGATTTCATAGGGGCCTGTTTTACAGCAGCCACTTCGAAAAGTGGATGTTGGCTTTTGGACAAAAAAGGTGCATACAAACAACTAAGGCGGTGAGTGCTTCTATTGAAACACTCACCGCCTTAGTTGTTAAGTCCCGAGAAAATAACGTTGACCTAGCCTGTACCCATCATTCGGCGGCGGGGGGCACACTGCTGGAGCAAGAAAGGCTTTGCCGCCCTTGTTCGGCTATTTCTTCGGCTGTGTGACTTGGATTGCGATGCCAGCGGTCAGGAATTTGGTCCCAATCTCTATAGATTGTAAAGGGGTTGGTCTTAACCCCATCGGGTGGAACGCCTGTATAACCGCGATGTTTGAGCTGATATAAGTAGTTGTTGGATAGCCTCTTGTCTCTGGCCTCTTCGACAAGGGCGGGGTATAGGTCTGCTTTGGTCATGCCCTCAGCTTCTCCGAGCTGGCATATTATGTTGCCGTCAAAATCGCAGGCCATTGAGCCGCCAAAATATGAGTAGGAGTGGTCTTCTCCAGTGTGATTTACTGCAACCACATAACTTTGATTTTCATAGGCGCGAACTTGGTTGGTAATGCCCCAGATATGATCCCAAGGATACATGTATTTTGCCGTGCGTATAATTACGTTAGCACCTTTCCAAGCGGCTTCCCGTGCGATTTCTGGATAATCAAAATCTGAGCATATGGCGATGGCTAGTTTCGAGCCTTTAGGGCCATCACACACGTTCATTGTTTCACCGGGCGTCCAAGGCTCTTTGGGGCACCATGGGAACATCTTTCTGTATGTCAGAACGACTTCTCCGCCACTATTGATAATTACCATGGAATTATATGGCTGAAGTGCTGGGTCATGGGCTTTTTCAACGATTGAGACGCATAACCAAACGTCTTTTTCCTGAGCGATTTTGGAATACCTATCAGTTTCCGGACCTGGAATTGTGGTAGCTAATTTTAGATGGGATGCATAAGGATCAAAACCGAAGCCATGGGTGCTGTATTCAGGAAAGACAATTAAATCCACACCTGGAAAGCTGGCACAGGCTCGATCAATATAGTCCTTTATGGTGTCTATATTCTGCTGAACTTCTTCACTGTTAGTAGCCGCTTTGGGGGAAAATTGCACCAGAACAACACTCATTGCATCAGGAAGGGGATTAATTGCAGGCATGGTTGGCTCCAATGCTTCTTACGTAACGTTATTTACATACTATCTAGTCCTTATTAAGTTGTATTTCAATGTATTTGGCTGAACTGTTAGTCTTGAGGTGAAGCAGAGGTGAACAAGAGTGTTCTGGTACTTGCGTCTTTTTATCCCAAAAAAGGAATGGAAGAAGCTGTCGGGAAGGTTCTCAATGGAATGATCATTCCATCCCGTGCTGAACGTGGGAATGAAATATATGACCTTTTCAGTGAAACCGGTGAGGATGAGCAAGTTCTATCTTATCATCTTCTCGAAAAATATGTGAGCGCGGCAGCTCTAGTGGAGCATCAAAAAAGTGATCACTATTGTGACTATCGAAAAGCAATTGGCTCACTGCTTGAAAGCCCGATTGGGGTGACCAGATTGAACCCCATTGATGCCCGTATTTGAGCGTCAAAGTGAACCCCTCAAAGTCTTTAGATTATTAGCTGGTAGGAGTTGGTTTGCTAAAACTGTCGCTTCTGTTGGCCTTATTTAAAGGCCTATTGGTATAGTGAAAGCAAACAAGTATAGAAAAGGGCATTGAAGTGTCATGGACCTGCAAATCAAAGGACGTACTGCGATAATATCGGGCAGCAGCCGCGGGATTGGCTTCGCGATTGCCGAGGAGCTTGTTGCCAATGGTGTATCTGTTGTTTTGGTTGCTAGGGGAGCAAAGCCTCTGGAGGAAGCGAAATCCGAGTTACAAAGCCGAAATCAAGCGCAAGTTGAGAGCTTTGCCATCGACATAACTGCTCGGGATGCGGCAGATAAGATTGTTTCTTTTGCCTTAAAGAAGTTTGGTAGTATTGGCATTCTCGTAAACAACGCTGGGCGAGCCCATGCGGGTGGTGTGATGAGTTCTACGGAAGAGGATTGGGAGGGTATGACTGCTTTGAAACTCTCTTCCATGCGACGAATGTGCAAGGCAGTGATCCCAATCATGCAAGCAAATGGATGGGGACGTATTATCAATATGTCCTCAATTGGCGGGATCTACCCGAACCCGAAGCTCCTGATTTCCCACGTGCTGAGTGCTGCCATAAATAACTTAACCAAATCACTTGCATTGGAAGTTGCTAAGGATGGAATTTTGGTCAATGCAATTGGGGTTGGCGCTGTTGCAACTGAGAACTGGGCACATAACATGTTGCCGGCTGTGCGTGCATCAAGGCCCGAGTTGGCGCATCTTTCCGATGATGAGCTGCTTTCACAGGTGTCTTTGGAACTTACTCCGATTGGGCGCCCTGGAAAACCTGAGGAAATTGCATCTATTGCAGCTTACCTATGCTCCAATCGCAATGGCTTCGTAACTGGAGATACGATTGAAGCCTCCGGCGGTGCAGACCGGTTTATGTAGGAACGATCTACTTGGTGACGTAGTATAACCAATGATATGAGCCTTTAAAGTGTAGAAGACAAACAGTTACCATGCAGATGACCTTGAAAAGAGGTCTGGGCTCACATCACTGGAGCCCCATGTTTATAGCCGGGAGGCGGGAGATAAGGCTGCACCTAAGTCAGAGAGTCTACTATCTATTGAACTAGCGAGTATTCGTGCGGTGGTTGGCCCTAGAGTAAACCCTTGGTGGCCATGGCCAAAATTCAAGAATAGGCCGTGATGGTTGGGCACGGGGCCAACGAGTGGCAGCATATCTGGTAAGCAGGGGCGTGTTCCAAACCACTGAGGCTCTTTAATTCGGGGGCCTATTTCGAGCAAGTCAGACAAGCCCGATACCCCGCGCACCAGTTGTTGTGGGTTTGCATGGTCCTCTCGCGAAACAAGAGCTGCGCCGGTTGAAACCCTTAAGCCCTTGCTCATTGTTGCCGCCACGACACCATTATCAACATCCAGAATTGGGCGTTGCAGGGGAACTGGCGCTTTATAATGACCATGATAGCCCCGCTTATATACCATAGAAATACGGTAACCGAGCGGCTTGAGCAGAGCAGGTGACCAAGGCCCCAAAGCAACAACAACGTATTCCGAAGTAAACTCTCCTTCACTCGTCAATACGCGCCAGCCCCTTGTGGACTTTACAAGCTGCTGTACTTGGCAAGTCGCAACTGTTCCGCCTCGCTGAGTGAATAACTCTGCATATTGGCGGGTTAATTGTGCAGGGTTTGAACAACTCCAGCTTTGTTGCCAATGAATTGCACCGGCGGGAGTGTGGGTTAATGCGGGTTCTTCTGTTCGGCATGCTTGGCCATCAAGAACGCGGGACTGGACCCCATATGCGTGGTTCATGCGTTCCAAATCCAAGGCGGCTTTTTCCAGGTCCCGTTCATGGCGATACATGTACCATAAGCCCTGCCGTGTAATTAGATTGTCTGCATGTACAGCCTCAATAAGCGGAGCATGGTCTTTGCACGCGGCTGAAATGAGTTGAGAATAGTTTTGGGCGATTGCAGTGAGGCGTTTGGGAGAGGAGTTGTGAAAATATCGTATTAGAGCTGGTGCCTGTGTAACCACCCCCTTGAGTGTCCAGCTCACATCATTGCTGAGGCCTAGTACGTACCGGGTTAGGGTTGCCAAATCTCGTGGCAGGGCATATGGCTCGGCAGCCTCGGCCTGAATGATGCCGGCATTGCCATAACTGGTTTCCATTCCAGGTTCTCTTCGATCCAGAACAGTAACATGATGACCTCGTTCTTGGAGTGCTAAAGCGCTCGAAATTCCAACCATTCCGGCGCCCAAAACCAGTATATCCGCCAAGGCGATTCCTCTCAGTCCATGCAGATGCTATCTCATGGCTTAGATAAATACGTGCTAATATGCCTTAGGTCCAATTGAGGCTCTAGAAGTTTTGCAAAAGTCCTTATCATTGATTCAATAAATTGCGGAGAGTTTCCAAACTGCTGTTGTAAAATGAGCCCTCGAATAAAGCTACGCAGAATAGTGGAAACGATAACCATTTGGTCTTCTTGGTCGGTTCCCTCCATGTTTTCAGGTACAAAAAACTGGCCTAATTCTTGATCCCACCGAGCCAGTTTATCTTCTATCCGCTGAGCAAGGTTGCTATCAGTGCGACTGGCTAGAATTATCTCTGAAAAGGCCCGCCCTTCTGGCGTATCAACGATTTTGCGCCAATAAGTAATCAGGAGATCTGGCAACTTGCCCGTATCGTTTTCTTGGGGGGGGGCAATTATTTTTCTTGGCTCGCTTTTACGTAGTATTCGCGACAATAGAAAATCGATGGTGCTAATAATCAAGTCCTCTTTGGTCGGAAAGTGGTGCATTAGCGCCCCGCGGCTCACGTCCACACCTTCAAGAACTCGGTTAATAGAAGTCTCCGAATACCCTCGCTTATCCAGAGAATTGATAGTTGATTCAATCAATAACTTACGAGTGGCCATGCCTTTTTGGCGCTTTAAATCGGTTTTTTGTTTCATTGGCACTGTCTCTGTTTGGACATGATCTGAAAAGAATCTCTTGACGTTTATATGCATCTAACAATACCGTACGTATGGTATGTTAAATTAGATTGCAAGGTGGAGATTATGGTAACTCAGTCCAGTCCACATACGAGTGAAGAAAATGGTCATCCTGCAAAAACACTGCGCATTGGCGGCGCCAGTGGTTTTTGGGGGGATTGGCAAGGCGCTACTCAGCAGCTGCTTGCCAATGATCGTTTGGAATTCATCGTTTACGATTATCTGGCTGAAGTAACCATGTCCATAATGGCGAGGGCGCGGGAGAAGGATCCCAAACTTGGGTACGCCGTTGACTTTGTTGATACGGTCCTTGCTCAAAATCTCAAAAAAATTGCAGAATCAAATACCAAGATATTGAGCAATGCTGGGGGAATGAATCCTCTCAGCTGCGGTGAGAAAATTCAGAGGCTGGTTGATCGTGCGGGACTGGATTTAAAAATTGCAGTGGTCACCGGAGATGATCTAACTGCAAATGCCCAAGAATTCTCGGAGGCGGGGACCTTGGAGATGTTTTCGAAAGCTGAGTTCCCCAACCCCAAAAATGTAGTCGGAATTAACGCCTATCTGGGGGCAGAGCCGGTTGTCGCCGCTCTAGAGGCTGGTGCCGATATTGTGATTACCGGCAGGTGCGCCGACAGTGCGTTAACTCTGGCTGCCTGCATTTACTCTTTTGGCTGGGGAGCTCAAGATTATGATCTTCTAGCTGCTGGTAGTCTGGCGGGGCATTTGCTGGAGTGTGGCCTACAGGCCACCGGTGGCAATTTTACCGACTGGGAGAGTGTTCCTGATGCCGTGAATATGGGGTATCCCATTGCCGATATAAAGCCAGATGGCACTATGTTCCTGACCAAAGCGGCCAATACGGGTGGTCTGGTCAGCTTTGGTACTGTTGCCGAACAGTTAATCTATGAAATTGGTGATCCCGCCGCATATCTGCTACCAGATGTCACCTGCGATTTTACATGTGTTCAAATTGAACAGGCAGGAGAAAATAGAGTCCACATTAAAGGTGCCAAAGGGAAACCCGCGCCGAAGGATTTAAAGGTCTCTCTTGTTTCAGCGGATGGCTGGCGTTTGGGTGTACTTTTGGCCTTTGCAGGTTTGGATGCCGCAAAAAAGGCAGATCACTTTGCAAGCTGTGTTTTAGAGCGGGCGAACAATGTACTGAAGAAACTCGGAGCTCCTCCCTATATTGAAATCTCTAAGGAGATTATTGGTGCTGGCAGCCAGCTAGGCACAAAAAATGTCAGCGCAAGTGAAGAGGTAGTTTTAAAACTAGCGGTGCACCATGCTGACCAGCGAGCTACTCAGTTACTACTCAGAGAAGTATCCGGCTTTGCCCTCGGCGGACCTCCGGGCCTACTGCCTTTTAATGGAGGCAGAGCACGTCCGACGCCCGTTATAGGCCTTTTCTCGTTTTTAATTGACCGGAAAGATGTATCTCCCACTGTCACTATGGATGGAGAGACCGTCCCGTTTACCCCACAAGTAAGTGATCTGGAACCTTGCGAAAAGAACGAATCACCTCAGGTGGATATTCTTCCTGAGATAGTGGTGAGGGAACCATATATTTCAGTTCCTCTCGTCGAGCTGGCGTATGCACGCAGTGGCGACAAGGGCAATAAGGTCAATATTGGCATCATTGCCAGAAAACCTGAGTATCTACCATGGATAGCTAAAGGGCTTAGTACTGAAGGTATCTTGGAAGCCTTCGCTCATTTTAGGCCGGAAAGTGCGGAGGTATTCCATCTATCTGGGGTTCATGCACTTAACATTGTCCTCAATGACGTGCTTGCTGGCGGTGGTATATCCAGCTTGCGAATGGATCCTCAAGGGAAGGCCTACGCGCAGGTGTTGCTACATCAATCGATTGTTGTTCCTGAAAAACTGGTTTCCTTGAAGACTATCTCACAATCCCCCTTCGAGATTGAGGAGTTAACCTGATGCTGGATTTGCGTGAGTTTGAAACTATTTTGGCTGAGGTTGAGGATGGTATTCTGACCATTTACTTAAATCAGCCCAAAAAACGGAATGCCTTGTCTCAGACCATGATTGCCGAAATAACATCTGTGTTGGATGAGGTTTCAGATAATAACCGCATACGCGCTATTGTATTCAAAGGGAAGGGCGGTGTCTTCAGCGCCGGGGCTGATCTTGCCAGTTTCCAGAAAATACTCTCGGCAAAAGAGGGACAAAAACCGGCAGCCTTTGAAGCAAACAAAGAAGGTGGACAGTTTTTCTTGAAAGTCCATAGTATGCCCCAATTGACCATTGCCCATGTAGAGGGCGCTGCCATGGCTGGAGGGTTGGGGCTGGCTTGCGCCTGTGACTATATCCTTGCTGAAGAAACCGCGAAGTTTGCTTTTACCGAGACTAGGATTGGCTTACCCCCCGCTCAGATAGCCCCTTATGTTCTTAAGAGGTTGGGGTATCAAGCGGCTAAGAAAATGCTGCTGATGGGGGCTTCAATCCGAGCAAATGAGGCACAAAAAACCGGCTTGGTTGATGACGTCTATGACAGTGAAGCATCTGCGGGAGAAAAGCTGGAAGTCCTGAAAGGGCAAATTATAGCATGCGCCCCTAATGCTTTTGCTGCCACCAAAGCCCTCATAGATAAGGCCGAGAGCCACCGTGCCTCCGCCTTTATTGATGTCGCAGCAGAGTGCTTTGCGAGCGCATTTGCGGGCGATGAAGCGGGAGAGGGAATACGTTCTTTTTTTGAGAAACGAAAGCCCGTGTGGTCATAGATAAAGGGTGAAACGATTGGTCTCTAAAATTTAAGGGATGAGAAAGCGTAGATAAAAAGCAATGCTCTGACTTGGGAGCGAACGGAGCGCTGTGGGGAGGTGAAAATGGAATTAAGTAATCTGTTGCCTGTAGAGGTCTTGAGGAAATGGGCTAATGAAATGCCCGATGCCGTTTATTTACGTCAACCCACAGCCAACGGCACGCGTGATTATACATGGTCACAGTCGCTCGATACTGTTGCAAGAATGGCAACTGCGCTAAAAAAGTTGGGCCTGCCAAAGGGATCAACCATTGGCCTCATGGGACAAAATACAGCTGAATGGTTCTTGGCCGATTATGCGGCTCAAGCCGTAGGTCTGGTTACAATTCCTGTTATTGACAGTGCAACCCCGGATACAATCCAAGCGGTGCTGGAGAACAGTAGAGCGCAAGTAATTTTTATCGGCAAACTAAAAGCGCAAGGGGCAGCTGAAACAATCATCGCGCAAGGCATTATGCGAATTGGATTGCCCGGTCATGAAACACAAGTGGACCATGAATGGGATCAACTTGTTGAAGCCTCTGAACCATTGAGCGAAGCAGAGTTTGTTGTTGGTGATTTGGATGATCTGTTTTCTGTATTTTACACGTCCGGCTCGACGGGCAAGCCCAAAGGCGTAGAAATAACATTTCGCAACATTATCTACTCGGCACTGATTACAGCAAAGATTTTTGATTCAAAGCAGGGAGAGTGGTTTTTTTCTTACCTGCCTCTCGCTCATGTGGCAGAGCGCTCTGCAATTCAGTACCACAGCCTCTACAGCTACCACAGTGTGTTTTTCAATGACAATCTGGATGGGTTCATCGATAACCTGCGCAAGCTGGCTCCAAAGGTGTTCTTTTCTGTCCCGCGCTTATGGATGAAGTTTCAAGCCGGTTTGCTTGCCAAGTTTCCCCAAGAGCAACTGGACAAGGTTCTCCAAGATCCAAAGTCAGCTGAACTCTTTAAAAAGCAAATCAAAATGATGATGGGCTTGCAGAACGCACAAATTATTGGAAGTGGCACAGCGCCAATCTCACGCGCGGTTCTAGACTGGTATGGGAAGCTCGGCATTAACATCAGTGAAGGCTGGGGTATGACTGAGACCTCAGGAATTATAACTGCCCAGGTTCCATTTCGCGCCGACAAACTTGGCAGTGTAGGAAAACTTCTTGAAGGCTTTGAGGGGCGTCTTGCTGAAAACGGTGAGTTGCTTGTTAAAGGACCTGGGGTCATGCGCGGATATCATCGGGACCCCGACAGTACAGCTCAAGTGCTTTCAGAAGATGGCTGGCTGCGAACAGGCGATAAAGCCCGAATTGATGAAGATGGATACATCAGCATTTCAGGCCGTGTGACTGATATTTTCAAGTCCTCGAAGGGCAAATATGTTGCCCCTGTCCCAATTGAATCATTAATTTTTGAAAACCCGTTTGTGGAGCAAGCCTGCGTCATGGGTTCTCATCTTCACCAGCCAGCAGCCGTTATTTTTCTGACACAAGAAGCACGAGAAAAAACAACGAAAGAGGAAATATCAACTTCCTTTGAGAAGATGCTGGATTCTGTCAACGAACGAGTGGAGGGGCATGAAAAACTATGCGCCGTACTCCTTGTGAAAGACGAATGGTCCGCTGAAAATGGCCTTTTGACGGCAACTTTGAAAATCAAAAGAGCTCTTCTTGAGAAAAAGTATGCGGACATGATCAACGGCCTCGGAGAGGAGAGGGTGGTTTGGGAACAAGATACCCTGACCGAGGCCTAGACCACTGGGTGGCGGATAACCGAACGGACATTAAGAGCATCAGCCAGAAAATGGCGCGAGGATTAATAGATGGATAATGCGGCGACAAACTATAACTCTATTTTCAAGCAGGATCTCTTCAAAGGTCAAACGATCATTGTCACGGGTGGAGGCAGCGGTATCGGTCGGTGTATTGCATCCGAGCTGGCATCTTTGGGCGCCCATACGGTGCTTATTGGCCGGAGCCTGGAGAAGCTTGAAACGACTAGTGCGGAGATTGTCGAGGATGGTGGCTCCGTGTCTTTCCATAGACTGGATATTCGTGATGAAGAAGCTGTCAGAGAAACTGTGGCTGTCATCGTCAAAGAGCAGGGGCAGATTCACGGCTTGGTAAACAATGCCGGAGGGCAATACCCAAGTCCTGCCTCCATGATCAAAAAGCGGGGGTTCAACGCCGTCGTTGAAACCAATGTTACCGGCGGTTTCCTTATGTCTCGCGAAGTTTTTCTCCAGTCCATGAGCAAAAAAAAACAAGGGGCTATCGTCAATATTGTTGCTGATATGTGGCGCGGAATGCCGGGCATGGCGCATTCGGGAGTGGCACGGGCAGGTATGCAGAACCTGACAAAGTCTTTGGCTGTGGAATGGGCAAGTGCGGGTGTGCGCGTTAATGCCGTTGCTCCTGGATGGATCGCGTCTTCTGGCTTTGATGCTTACGATAGCAGCTTTATATCGAGCATGTTTTCTCTCATGACTCAAAACAATCTGGCCCGCAGACTGGGGACCGAAGCAGAAGTTTCGGCACAGGTGACTTTCCTCTTGTCTCCAGCTGCTGCCTTCACAACTGGGCAGTGTATAGGGGTCGATGGCGGTGCACCACTTTATACGCAACTCCTACCAGTGCCAGATCATAGGAACATGAAAGAGTTCCAAGGGTTCCATCGATATCAGAAGCCGAAATCTTTGCGCACTTGGGAGGAAAGTCAATGACGCAGTTGATAACTTCCCTTGTGAAGGAGAGTCCGTCATTTCAAGCAAATGTTGAGGCGATGGAGAAGCAGGTCGCCGAGTTTCGTATGTATGAAGCGCGAGTACGGGCAAACTCGGAAAGAAAACGCGAAAAGTTTATCAAACGGGGCCAGCTTATGCCGGTCGACAGAGTTTCTGTACTGCTTGATAAAGGTTCTCCATTTTTGGAGATCTCCACGCTTGCAGGTCTCCATATGCATGATGATGATGGCAAAAAAAATGCTGCTGGAGGTGGCAGCATTGCCGGAATTGGCTATGTGAGTGGCAAACGGTGCATGGTTCTCGCAACAGACTCCGCTATCAAAGGCGGGTCAGTTTCACCTATGGGACTGAAGAAAAGTCTTCGCCTTCAGGAAATTGCACTGAAACAGAAACTACCAATAATCAACCTTGCAGAAAGTGCCGGGGCAAACCTGAAGTATCAATCAGAACTTTTTGTCGAGGGAGGGCGGAATTTCGCCAATCAGGCGCGGTTATCGGCAGCAGGTATTCCGCAAATTACGGTTGTACATGGGTCATCGACTGCTGGAGGGGCTTATTTGCCGGGGCTCTCTGATTATACGGTGGTTATTCGTGGCCGCACGAAAATATTTTTGGCAGGCCCGCCATTGCTAAAGGCGGCTACGGGCGAAATTGCGACGGATGAGGATTTGGGCGGGGCCTCAATGCACTTCGAAAAAGTCGGTACCGCAGAATACATGGGTGAAGATGATGCTCATGGAATTGAAATTGCCCGTGACATTGTGGGAAGCATTCCATGGAGTGCTCCTAAGGAACTACCCGAAAAATGTGACCCGATCTATAGCGTGGAAGAGTTAATGGGCGTCGTCCCTGATGATTCCAAAAAGCCCTACGATGTGCGTGAAATTATCATGCGGATTACGGACCATTCGAAGTTTCTGGAATTCAAGGCGAGCTTTGGAGCCAGTACTGTGTGTGGCCACGGGGCGATCAATGGGCAGCGGCTTGGGATCTTGGGGAATAATGGACCCATTACTGCTGACGGAGCGGTAAAGGCTGCGCAGTTTATTCAACTATGCAGCCAAAGTAATACGCCTCTTTTGTTTTTGATGAACACAACCGGTTTCATGGTTGGGTCGGAAGCTGAATCCAGCGGGATGGTTAAGCATGGCTCAAAGATGATTCAAGCCGTTGCAAATACACAAGTTCCCAAAATCACCATTGTTATCGGTGGGGCGTGGGGGGCAGGATACTACGGCATGTGCGGCCGCGGGTTTGATCCTGATTTTATCTTCTCCTGGCCTACGGCAAGAATTGGCGTTATGGGGCCGGAACAGGCGGCAACCGTTATGAAGATCATCACAGAACAGAAGTTTTCTGCCATGGGACAAGACGTTCCAGAGGAAGCGATTGAAGCGATGAAGCAGAGCCTTTTGAAACAAATGGAACCTGAGACGACTGCGCTTTTTGGAACTGCAAGGCTTTGGGATGACGGTATTATTGACCCAAGAGACACCAGAAAAGTTGTCTCATTGGCTCTAAGTGTGTGCGAAGACGGACGTTCACGGCAAGTACAGACTAATAGTTTTGGAATTGCGAGAGGCTAAGGCGTGGTTCCGAGTATCCATTTGTATTTATACATGAAAATGCAACGCGAACTTAGTAATTAGTTGCTGTGAAAAGGGATGAAAATCGAAATTGCTGATGATTGAGGTGCGTATTTTTTAAAGAGGAGGGAACTTGATGGAATATACCGAAGAACATCGTAAGATGAAAAGTGCCATGGTTAAATTTGTGGAAACGGAGATAAATCCGCATGTGCCAGAATGGGAGAAAGCCGGTATTTTTCCAGCCCGTGAGCTCTTTAAGAAAATGGGTAAGCTTGGCTTTCTAGGCGTTAATAAACCGGAGAAATTCGGTGGTATGGGGCTGGATTACTCTTATCACGCCATGACAGTTGAGGGACTGGGAGCCTGTGATTGTGGCGGGATTCCCATGGCTATTGGTGTTCAAACCGATATGGCAACACCTGCACTGGCAAAATTTGGCAATGATGAGCTTCGCTATGAATATCTGGTTCCTGCGATTACTGGTGAGAAGGTGGCCTGTATTGGCGTTTCGGAGCCCCATGCTGGGTCTGATGTTGCCAGCATAAGAACCACAGCAGAAAAGCGGGGCGGCGATTACGTCATCAATGGTACAAAAATGTGGATCACCAATTCCACACAAGCGGACTTTATGTGCTTGCTGGCGACAACCAGTGAGGGAAATAGGCATAGAAACAAGTCCCTTATAGTTGTTCCTATGAACCTTCCGGGAGTAAGTACATCCGAACGCCTCGACAAATTGGGGCAGCGCTCCTCTGATACCGCTCAGGTTTTCTTTGATAATGTACGCGTTCCCAAGCGCTACTTGATAGGAGAAGAGGGCATGGGGTTCCCCTATCAAATGGTGCAGTTTCAGGAAGAAAGACTCTGGGCTGTTTTGTCCAATCTGGATAGCTTCGATCGTCTTATAAAAAAGACTGAGGACTATTGCCGTGATCGTGCGGCCTTTGGTCAGACCATACTTGATTTTCAGGTTGTACACTTCCGTTTGGCCGAGCTTAGAACCGAAGTTGAAGCCCTTCGTGCAATGGGTGAAAAGTGTGTCGAGTCTATGGTGCGAGGTAAAGACATGACGCGCCTTGCCTCTATGGCTAAGCTCAAAACCGGGCGCTTGGCAAGAGAAATCACCGACAGCTGCTTGCAGTACTGGGGTGCTATGGGCTTCATGTGGGATAACCCGATCAGCCAGTTTTATAGGGACTTCAGACTCGCCTCCATTGGCGGGGGTGCTGATGAAGTGATGCTTTCCATTATATCCAAAATTGATGGCACCCTGCCGTCTTTTAAGAAAAAGTAACATGCATGCTGCGGGTCCTTTCCAGCTTGGGCCCGCTCACGCTCATTTACAAAATAATGGCGCAATGAGGTCAAAATGTTTGAGAGTATTCTGGTCGCAAACCGCGGAGAAATCGCTTGCCGAGTTTTTCGCAGTGCTCGTGAAAGAGGGTACGAATGCATTGCTGTATATTCGGATGCAGACGCAAACGCACTTCATGTAAAGCAAGCGGACAGAGCCGTTCATATTGGTCCATCGCAGTCCAGTAAGTCCTATCTGAATATTTCAAGAATTATCGAATGTGCATTGCGCTCCGGTGCGCAAGCAATTCACCCCGGTTATGGCTTTTTGTCGGAAAATGCTGAATTTGCGAAAGCTTGCGCTGCAGTAGGCCTTGTTTTTATCGGCCCACCGGCCGACGCAATTGAAATCATGGGCTCCAAGAGGCTTTCAAAGCTGAAAATGCAGGCTGCCGGTGTACCGTGTGTTCCCGGTTATAGTGGTGCAGACCAGTCAATTGAAACACTGATGAGGGAAGCCAGGTTAATCGGGGCACCATTGATGATCAAGGCATCTGCAGGTGGAGGCGGACGTGGCCTACGACTGGTGAGGGATTTTTCAAGTCTGGAGGAGAACCTTACTCAAGCTACAAACGAAGGCAAAAGTGTTTTTGGCAGCGGAGAGCTAATTCTGGAAAAGGCTATTCAAAATCCACGACATATTGAAATCCAGATTTTTGCGGATAGTCATGGCAACGTAATTCACTTAGGCGAACGTGATTGTTCGGTTCAACGCCGTCATCAAAAAGTTATCGAGGAAGCACCCGGCCCTTCTGTCTCCCCTGAAACAAGGGAGATGATGGGGAAAGCTGCGGTGGATGCTGCCAAGGCCATTGGCTACACTAGCGCAGGAACAGTCGAATTTCTTTTGGAAGAAAACGGTGGGTTTTATTTCATGGAAATGAATACCCGATTACAGGTGGAGCATCCGGTAACCGAGGAGATCACGGGGATTGATCTTGTGGGCCTTCAATTGGATGTCTCCGCTGGAAAATCCCTGCCAATTACACAAAAAACCGTGCGAACCAATGGTCACGCAATGGAGGTTCGCCTTTATGCAGAGGACCCTGCACAAGACTTTCTACCGCAAACCGGAGAGGTTCTGGAATGGAACCCGCAGGATCTTGGAGTTCGTGTAGATGCAGCCATTGAACGAGGAAGTGAAATCTCGTCGTTCTATGACCCAATGGTAGCGAAACTCATTGCCCATGGCAGTGACAGGGAAGAAGCGCGGCGTAAATTGCTTCGTGCTTTGGATCGTGCAGCGTTACACGGCATTAAACACAATGGTGCCTTTCTAAGCTCAATTCTTCGTCACCCTGATTTTATTGATGGGCATGCCACAACGGCTTTTCTGGAGGATCATAAGTTAGCTTCTATTGAAAGGGAGCCAGAACCGGAACTAATTGCTTTAGCCGCTCATTTACTGTCAGGGCAAATTAGCAAGGAATGCTGGACATCAGCGGCGGCCTCGGCAAGGCCAATGAAGATTTCCGTTGAGGGGAAAGATCCGGTTACGCTCAAAGTTACCCAAACTGCAATCACACTGAATAATGACAGTTTTACGGTTAAAGTTGTTTCCACTTCCAGAGGTAGTGATCTGGTTTTTGAAATTAACGGTCTGCGACGTAAGGCGGTTGCGACGGTTGCTGCAGACGGTGTGCTCTGGCTCACATGTGAGGGGCAGACCTACCAGTTTGTGGAGTGCACCTTAAGTCAGCGGAAAGTGACGGAGGACATAGGGGGCGACGTTATCGTTGCGCCAATGCCCGGTGAGGTTATTGAGCTTCGTGCAAAAGAAGGAGATGTGGTCTCCAAAGGTGACGTCCTGCTTATTCTGGAGGCTATGAAAATGCAACATGAGCTGATTGCACCGCGCGATGGGACCGTTTGTCTGTTGGGGGCTAAAATGGGGGCTCAAGTGAGCAGCCGTGATGTTCTCGTTACATTGGAAACCGAGAGTGCTTAACCCCAATTTCCTATTAATTTTCAAGGATTAGTTCTATGCAATTACAGTTGCCTGACTTCGGTTTAACTCGCAAAGTATCCCGGTTTTCTCCAGAGCATGAGGCCTTTCGTGAAACCGTTGCACGCTTTGTCTCCAAAGAGATTGCCCCTAACGCTACTGAATGGGATGAGGCTGGAGAGTTTCCGCTAGAGCTTTATGGCAAAGCAGCAGAGATCGGACTTATGGGGGTTATGTTTCCTGAAAGTGTGGGGGGGAGCGGGACTGACTATGCCATGTCGTATATTGGGGCGACCGAACTTGGCCGTGCTGGCTGCGGCGGAATTAGCGCTAGTCTGATGAGCCATAGCATTGGTGCGCCTCCAATTGCAAAACTTGGCAGTAAAGAGCTGAAATCACGTGTTCTGGCTCCAATTCTGATGGGTGAAAAAATTTCGGCCCTTGCAATTACCGAACCCGGCGGCGGATCAGATGTTCAGTCCTTAAAAACAACAGCGAAGCGGGTGGGTGAGACTTATGTTGTGAATGGCGAGAAAACCTTCATTACCTCGGGTATGCGGGCGGACTACTACACTACTGCTGTCAGGACAGGTGAAAAAGGACTACAGGGTATCTCCCTGCTTCTGATTGAAAAGGGAATGAAAGGGTTTACCCAGACACCATTGAAGAAAATGGGCTGGTGGGCCTCAGATACTGCCACCCTTCATTTTGATAATGTTGAAGTTCCGGCTCAAAACCTTATCGGAGCAGAAAATGCTGGATTTCTTGGAATCATGCAGAATTTCAATGCCGAGCGCGTTTTCCTAGCCTCAGGTTGTTATGGTCACATGCTTGCGGTGTTCGAAGAGGCTTTGGAGTGGGCGCAAACAAGGGAAACATTTGACAAACCACTTATTAAGCGTCAGGTCATCCGGCATAAGTTTGTTGATATGGCAATGAAAATTCAGGCAGTTCGGTGTACAATTGAGGATCTGGTTCTGCGTCTTAATGCAGGAGAGAACCCCATTGCTGAAATATGCATGCTGAAGAACCTTGCTACCAGTACACTTGAATGGGTCGCCAATGAAGCGCTTCAGGTTTTAGGAGGCGCAGGCTATATGCGTGGCACCAAAGTAGAACGTATCTATAGGGAAACCAAGGTTATGAGCATTGGTGGCGGTGCGACTGAGATCATGAAAGATCTGGCTGCACGTCAACTTGGGTTCGATAACTACGCCAGATAAACAGGAAAATACATCCTGCACACTATTTCTCTCGCATACAGAGCTTTGTATTTACTGTTTGATTTTCAAAAGGCGCCTAGTGAGGCGCCTTCTGGATGTAGAGAGTTTCTATCCCTGTTACTTGGTCTTGTCGTATACCTTTGAAATGTTTTCTTTATAAGCATCCATTGCGCCAGCCGGAAGATCGTGTGCGATGCCTTGATGGCAATCGATACAGGTTTTACCGGTATCCAAGGCGTCACTGTGAGCCACTGATGCCCGTGTTTCTTGAAGAACAAAGTCCATAGACGCCATTTCGTGGCAATTCCGGCACTCACGGCTATCTGTGCTCTTCATTGCCTTCCACACGTTGGTGGCCAGTTCCAAGCGTTTGGCTTCGAACTTCTCAGGTGTGTTTATAGATCCAAGGACCTTATGATAAACTTCTCTCGAGGCTTGGATCTTTCGCACGACCTTGTGGGTCCACTCATCGGGAACATGACAGTTGGAGCAGGATGCCCGTACGCCACTTGCATTGGAGTAGTGAGGAGATTCAATATATTCTTGATAAACCGTATTCTCCATTTCGTGGCATCCGATACAAAAAGATTCCGTATTGGTCATTTCCATGGACCAGTTAAGCCCGCCCCAGAACACAACTCCGGTGATGAGCCCTGCAAACAGCAAAAGTCCGGCTGAAATTGTTGTGGCTGGTCGGCTCAATAGCCGCCATATCTTTTTGAGAAAGGAGTCTTTCCCCGCACTGTGAATGGTACCAGATTGATTGCTCATAATAATTTTCCCCCGTCTGCAAACAGTACCTAGCGTTTGCTAGATGGAGTGAAGTTGTTTTCCACCAATGGCTGTGCGTCTACTTGAGGTACATGGCACTGTGTACAGAACCAACGTGTTCCGGCAACCTGATCAAGTTGGTGGCCATCACGGTCCGTGTAGTGAGTCATGGAAAGAGTTGGTGCCTTGCGACTTCCCGCATTAGACCAGTCGTGGCAGTTGAGGCATTCATTGGCCCTCAAGTCAACTTGATATTGGCCTGTACTATGAGGAACCAAAGGAGGTTGCTGACGAAATTCACGGTTGAGGCGAACATTCTTGGGTTGGGCACTTGGCTCCATAACCACAGGCTCATCTACCTGTGCACCGCGCAGAGTTTTGACTTCATCGGCAAAAGCGTTGTGACCGGTAAGGCCTGAACCCATCAAAAATGCCAGTACTAATACTGATTTCCAAGGCGCTCTTAATTTCATCTGAGACCTCCCTTAGCTTGAACGGAAACCGGCTGGATTTGCTCCGGTTCCTTTGAGGTTGACTGAACAGTTTTAGTGTCGAAACGGTGAGTGAAACGAAAGACATCCAGATCGCAAATATCAATACAGCGACCGCAGGATGTGCAATCTCGATTTAAAATGAGGGGGCTATCCTTTTTCTTGCCACGCAGGGCAGGGGAGATGACGTGATTTTCCGGACATACATCAAAGCAGTCCATGCAATTATCACAGGCTTGCCTGTTATGTGCCGTAATTCGCAGGAGAGCTGCCGTATTAAGCAGACCATAGAACGCTCCCATGGGGCACAAGTGCCCACACCAACCCCTGCGTGCTACGAACGTATCAAAGGCGAACACCAGAAAAACAACTGACCAGACAAACCCCATGCCGAAAACCAGTGCCCTGTGCAATAGAGTGACGGGATTGACCAGCTCATAAGCGAGTGTGCCTGTGAGAACAGCCACACACAGGGTCATAGCAAGCAGCCAATATCGGGTGGCACGTTTTGGTTGCCAACCTTTTTTGATATTCAGTTTTCGGTGCACCCAGCTTGCCGTGTCTGTCACCATGTTCATGGGGCAAACCCAGGAGCAGTAAACCCGTCCACCAATCAGGGCGTAGAACAGCACGATAATTGCCGCGCCAATCAGGGCCGTGAATTCTGGAAGGTGGCCACTAAAGAGCGTTTGCGTGAAAATATACGGATCCGTCAGAGGGAGGACCTCAAGTGTCAGGCTGGATGTTAAAGTGCCTTTGACAATCCATAGGCCAGCCCAAGGCCCCGCAAGAAATAAGGCTATGATAGAAAGCTGGGTCAAGCGGCGTACCAGTAAGTAACGGTTTTGAGAAACCCAGCTCCGTCCGCTCTCGATTTGGTGTTCGTGTAGAGCTCTTGGTGTTGTCATAGCCCTGTCTTTCCTGAATTGAACAGTGGCTTAAACTGTGCTGGGTCCTCTGGCATTCTATCGGGCAAATCGATGATATCGGGGACGAGGGCATTACCTTTTCTGGCTTTTTCCTGCCATCCAAGGAGGTAGTGCCCCGCGTTCTCGGCCCTTGCCAAACGCTTTGGAAGAACTTTGATCGCCGCTTCTGGCAAAACGCAGGAATGCTCGCACTTGCCGCAGCCCGTACAATACTCTGCATAAACCGTTGGTGAGAATACTGCGTGGCTTCCAGTACGTGTGTTGGGCGTCATGATAAGCTTGATGGCATCATCAATGAGTGGGCACACCCGATAACAAACCTCACAGCGCAGCCCCAGAAAGTTCAGGCAGTTCTCCTGATCCACCATAACCGCAACGCCCATATCTGCATCATCTATATTGGTGAGGGCCTTGTCCAAAGCCCCTGTTGGGCACGCCTCAATACAAGGAATGTCCTCGCACATTTCGCAGGGAATCTCTCTGGCTGTGAAGTAGGGCGTTCCCGTTACTGGGCCTGCTTCACCAAAAGAAGACAGAACCAAAGTGTCATAGGGACAATCACGAACACACAATCCGCAGCGCACACACGCTCCCAGGAACTTGTCTTCCGACAGTGCTCCAGGTGGCCTTAGAGCTTCAGCGGGCAGTGCTTTTACGCTCACCTGATAGACACTAAGAAATGTTGCCGTAATGGCGCAGCCGCTCAGGACCTTTGCCGCATCGCCTAGGAACTGGCGACGCTTTGCATTTGTAAGACCTGTTTTGACTGTATTAGCCATAACACTTATCCGGTTTCTTTCATTGGTAACTGTTTGGGATAGCCAACTCCAGTTGAAGGTGTTGGCTTCCCCGTTCCATTTGTCGTTAAACGGCCTGTACCTTACAGGCACACTTCTTGAAGTCCGTTTCCTTGGAAATAGGGCAGGTAGCATCAAGGGTGAGTTTATTGGTCAACTTACTTTCATCAAAGAACGGCATGTAAACCAACCCCTTAGGCACCTTGTTACGGCCACGGGTTTCCACCCGTGTCACAACGTCACCACGGCGGGTGGAAATCTTGATCTCCTGCCCCCTGCGCAGGCCACGTTCGCGTGCATCTTGCGGGTGCATGAATAAGACAGCGGAAGGGAAGGCTCTGTGAAGTTCAGGAACACGGCGTGTCATGGAGCCCGTATGCCAGTGCTCAAGCACGCGTCCGGTGCAAAGCCATAGGTCGAACTCTTCATCCGGTGCTTCAGCTGCTGGTTCATATGGTGCAAAGATGATATTTGCGCGTCCATCGGGTTTGCCATAGAATTTCACGCCAGCACCCTTTGGTACATAGGGGTCATAGCCCTCGCGGAACCGATAGAGTGTTTCCTTGCCGTCCACCACAGGCCAGCGCAAACCGCGCGCCTTGTGGTAAGTGTCGAATGGTGCCAGATCGTGCGCGTGGCCGCGGCCAAACTGGGCATATTCTTCAAAAAGACCTTTTTGCACGTAGAAGCCGAAATCTTCTGACTCGTGGTTTTCAAATCCATCAGTAATCTGTGAAACTGGGAATTTGTCGACCACACCGTTGGCATAGAGAACTTCAAAGAGTGTTTTGCCACGCAGCTCCGGCTTTTTGGTAAGCAGTTCTTCCGGCCAAACTTCTTCCGTCTTGAAGTATTTGGAGAATTCCATCACCTGCCAAACATCTGACATGGCGTCGCCCGGAGCTTGGACCTGCTGCCGCCAGAACTGGGTCCTACGTTCCGCGTTGCCATAGGCCCCTTCTTTTTCTACCCACATGGCTGTTGGCAGAATAAGGTCAGCGGCCATTGCGGTGACTGTTGGATAGGGGTCAGAGACAACTATGAAGTTATCAGGATTGCGGTAACCGGGCCAACCTTCCTCGTTTATGTTCGGAGCGGCCTGCATGTTGTTTGTGCACTGCACCCAATAGGCATTCAGCTTGCCATCTTTAAGCATGCGGTGCTGAAGAACTGCGTGATAACCCAGTTTGCTTGGAATTGTTCCGTCAGGAAGGCCCCAAGCCTTCTCACAGATCTCGCGGTGCTTTGGATTCTTAATCACCATGTCCGCAGGCAGACGGTGCACAAAGGTTCCAACCTCACGGGCTGTGCCACAGGCAGATGGCTGACCCGTCAGAGAGAACGGGCCATTGCCGGGCTCGGAGATCTTGCCGGTGAGCAAGTGAACGTTATAGCAAAGACTGTTCACCCAAGTGCCGCGTGAGTGCTGGTTAAAGCCCATTGTCCAAAGAGACATAACCTTGCGGTTTGGATCTGCATACGCCTGCGCCAACCTCAGAAGCTTTTCAGCGGGAACACCGGACATTTCTTCTGTATACTCAAGCGTATACTTGGAAACGAGCTGCTTATACTCCTCAAAGTCTATCTTACTCAGCTTACCTGAACCGGAATTCTCGGCGTTCTGCTCACGTGGATCATTTGGACGTAATCCGTAGCCAATATCTGTTTCGGTCTTGGTAATATTGACGTGTTTTTCAACAAACTCCCAGTTTACCGCGTCGTTTTGAATGATGTAATTGGCGATGAAGTTCAAAATTACCAGATCAGTCTGGGGTTCAAATACCATGCCGTTGTCAGCAAGTTCATAGCAGCGGTGCTCATAAGTGGACAGAACCTGAACTTCACATCCCGGCTTAGTCAGGCGGGTGTCCGTAATACGGGACCACAAGATGGGGTGCATCTCTGCCATGTTGGCACCCCACAGCACAAACGTATCCGCTTTTTCCAGGTCATCATAGCAGCCCATAGGCTCATCAATACCAAAGGTGCGGATGAATGCCGCCACAGCAGAGGCCATACAATGGCGGGCATTGGGGTCGATGTTATTGGAGCGCAAGCCAGCTTTCATGAACTTGGCGGCCGCATAGCCTTCCCAGATAGTCCACTGACCCGAACCAAACATACCAACGCCGTTTGAGCCATTCTTCTTAAGAGCGTCCTTGAATTTTTCGGACATAATAGTAAAGGCTTCGTCCCATGAGACGGGCTCAAAATCGCCATTCTTATCGTAAACACCATTCGATTTACGCAACAATGGCTTGGTTAGACGGTCCTCACCATACATAATTTTCGAGAGGAAATAGCCCTTTATGCAGTTCAGACCACGGTTCACTGGAGCATCCGGGTCACCTTGTGTTGCGACGACGCGGCCATCTTTCACACCAACTAGAACTGAACAGCCGGTTCCGCAGAAGCGGCATGCGGCCTTGTCCCAGCGAATGTCTGTGGCATGAGGCTGCGCCTCCACGCTTGCAGGCAATGTGATCCCTGCGGCAGATGCTGTTGCCGTAACTGCTGCTGATTTAATAAAACTTCTGCGAGATGCCGTGATTGTCATGGGTTATCTCCCGTTACGCTGCTTGCACGCTGGTGTTGAGTTCTGGTTCAAATTGGTGATAGGTAAGCGCTGCCGAAGTCACACCCGGCGTTCGGTGAATAGCAATAACCTGATCGTCCGCACGGGTCTTTTCGGTGTCTTCAGCTGTTACTATGAGTTGATTGGTCTTTTCATGGACCAGATGGACTTCCACCCCATCAAGAGCGGTAAGCGCTGCTTTCACTTCTTCGGTCCGGTCTGCCAAACAGGTGACAAGAATGCCGCAAATATTCATGGAGCGCCTCCCGGCCGCTTGGATTGGGTTATTTCAATTGAAGTGCTTGGACAGGACGAAACACAGGCCCCGCACCCAGTGCAGACGTGTGCGTCCAAGACGGGAATGTGCCGTCCAGAAGGTGCCAGTGAAAAACGAATGGCCCCGTGCTCGCAAAAATCAGCACACGAGCGGCAAGAAACACCTAAATAGGACAAGCAGGATGGATTGATTTGAACTCTATAGGCTTTTTGAGGATCTATCTGCTGTGAAAGCGCGTCAGTTTTACATGCTTCAACACAGGCACCACAGAAGGTGCAGGCTCCAGCCTGAAAGTCTATGCTGGGACGCCCATCTTCTGCTGAAAATAAAATTCGTTCAGGGCATGCTGGAATACAGTCTCCACAGGAATTGCAGTCCAGCTTACTGTTTGCTGGACCAGCCCAGTAAGGTGGGCGTAACCCTTCATCGGTGCGCAAAAAAGCGCTCAGAAACTGTCTTCTGTGCATTTGCATTTTGATTTGCTCTACTTTAACTTTACTTAGGTTAGCAGCGGATATGGTGTCTTTTATTGATTAGCATCAATAAAATAGCCTAATTATATTATACTTTAGAATATTTGCGGGATAATACATATTACACAACCTTGAATGAGTAGGCCTTGGTATTATCTCCGAATTTATAATAGTGAAAGTTGTAGAGGTCTCCACGCAGGAATGGTCAAGGAATCGGTTACAAATTTTTAATATTGTGCTAGGTGTGGCATACACGCGTTTGTAGTTTTTTGTGCAAACTATCTATTTTGTTTTGTTCGTTACTTGAAGAGCCTGCATGACCCTAACCGCGACACCAAATAACCCTGTGCCAGATGGGCATACGATTACTTATATAAAAGGTAAGGGTGGTGTTGAACTCCGTTGCGCTCACTGGAGGCCAAAAAGTAAAGCCTGCAAGGGTACGGTAACAATCGTGCAAGGCTTTGCGGAATATATCGAGAAGTACTTCGAGGTAGTCGAAGAACTCCGGCAGCGTGGATTTTATGTAGTTATTTTTGACTTGCGGGGGCAAGGCGGGTCTGGTCGCCTGCTAAAGGATCCCATGAAGGGGCATGTTGATAGTTTTGACGATTTTGTAGAAGATTTACATATTGTCCTCGATGAAGTGTCTCTTCCTAATTTCCCCGGGCCTCATTTCATTTTGTCTCATTCCACCGGCGGGGCCATAACTCTGTTGGCCCATGAACAACTGAGAACCAAAGTTGACAGAATTATTATGTCTTCTCCCTTGGTTGAAATTGCAATGCCTCGGCCTCTACTGAGGGCAAGCCGGATCTTATCAAGCTTTCTCTCTCTGATTGGCTTAAAGGGTTCGTATGTTCCCGGAGGAGCCCCTAGTTTGCAGGCCCCCTATGAGGTCAACAAGCTCACTTCTTGCCCTGAACGCTTTGCCCGCATGGGCGAGATTATGAGTGAAAGGCCCAAACTGGGTCTAAGTGCGCCCACTATCGGTTGGTTTCAGGCGGCTGCCCGCTCGCTACCTTTGTTCAGAACTCCCCTGTTTGGAAAAGCACTTTCCATACCGTCCCTAGTGGTTGCAGCAGGTTCTGACCAAATTGTCTCCACAGCAGCTACCGAAGAACTTTGCAGGAAGATTCCCACTGTAGGTTATGTGGAAATTAAAGGGGCAAAGCACGAAATCCTGATGGAGGCGGATCATGTCCGGCATCAGTTCTGGGCAGCGTTTGACGAGTTTATTCTAGGATAAACGTGACCTAAGAGAAGCTATGCTGTGGCAACGTTAGTTATCGCTTGGCGCAGCACGTACTTATTTGTCCGCTATACCTGTTTTTGTACTATCTGCGGAACCTTCAGGTGAGGGCCTTCCAAATTGGCTCTATGAATTATATTGTGCCAGATAGCTTTCTCCTTACCAAAACCTAAAAGTAACAATGTCATCATTTGAAGGTATCACCGAGTTCATTGCCGTTGCAGAGACGCATGGTTTTACATCTGCCGCCAAACGCCTTTCAGTTTCCACATCTCACGTTAGCCGTCGCATTGCTGAGCTTGAAGCACGCTTAGGAGTGACCCTTGTTTCAAGAACAACAAGAAGTGTCCGGCTCACACAGGCGGGGCAATTGTATTTTGAAAGGTGCATCGAGTTGGTCAACGGGCTTGAGCAGGCCAACCAGTTAGTTACAGATGAGCAGATTGAGTTGTCTGGTGTCTTGCGTGTCTCAGCAGCGGGGGAGTTTGCTGAAACCCATATTAGCCCGGCTCTGGTCGAGTTTGCAGCCAAGCATCCAAAGCTCAAGCTGCAAATGCACTTTAGTACCCGTATCGTCAATTTTGTCGAGGATCGTTTTGACTTCGCCATTCGTTACGGTGAGCTTTCGGATTCAGGGCTCATTGCCAGAAAGCTCATTGATCATGAAGTAGTTGCTGCGGCAAGCCCTGCGTATCTTGAGAGGGAAGGGGTTCCTGAAACTCCTGAGCAGTTGCGCTTCCATTCGTGCTTGGTCACTAATAATAATCGCTGGCGTTTTCAAAGGAATAACGAAATGGTTACTGTGAGCGTAAATGGCAGTTGGCGCTCAAATGGTGTACGCAGCATTTTACATGCTTGCACTGCGGGGCTTGGAATAACCTATATGCCCCGCACCAGTTACGGTAAGCTGTTGCACGATGGTACCTTAAAGCCGGTATTAGAGCCCTATTGGCGGCCTGCCGCTTCAACTTGGATTGTTTATGCGAACAGGCGCTATTTGCCGACACGTGCAAGGGCTGCAATAGAGTTTCTGCTTAAGCGATTTTAAGGGGAGCGTTAGAGCTTCATCACCATCATTTTGTCGATTTGGAGGTCATGGATAGTGTGGTCAATCCCGCCAACTCCAAACCCAGAGTGTTTCAAGCCAGCAAAGGGCATACCGTCTTCCCTGAAAGCGGTGTGATCATTAATCATAATAGCGGAAGCATCCAGTTCAAAGTATAGGCGATTGATTTCATCTATATCTCTAGCAAATACGGCGGCTTGAAATGCGAATGGCAGTGCGTTCGCCTGCTCTATGGCACCTGACAAATCCTCATAGGGTTGGATGACTGCGACAGGACCGAATACTTCCTCACGTGATACTTTGGAGTGCCGTGGAGCATTGAGCAGCAAAGTGGGTTTGTAAAACCGCGTTGTGATGGCTTGCCCACCTGTGATGAGTTCTGCGCCCTCTGAAACTGCATCATTAACCCATTGAGCAACTCTGTGCACTTCACTTTCTCGGATTAAGGGCCCGACTTCGGTTTCCTCCAGTATCGCATCGCCTACCTTCAGGCTCTCTACACGGTCTTTAAGTGTCTGGGTAAACTCATGGCTTACCTGCCCGTCTACGAAAATACGTTGAGTTGATACACAGACCTGACCAGCATGATAGAATGCACCCTTAGCCAACGTCTCCACAGCTGCCGGGAGGTCCGCAGTTCCTGTTACAAATGCAGGAGCGGCTCCTCCATGCTCGAGTGCAAACCTTACACCGGGCTTGAGCTTGCTACGTAGTGCCCACCCCACTCGAGCACTGCCAATAAAGCTGAAAAATGAGATTCTATCATCCGTCACCAACATCTCTGCGAGATCCAAAGTCTCAGGTAATACGGCGGTTGCCCAACCTTTCGGTAGTCCTGCTGCCTTCAACATCTCAATGAATCTGATGCAGGTGAGTGGTGTATCGGGTGAAGGCTTCACTATAACCGGGGCACCAACTGCAACGGCTGTCGCGACTTGATGCACTATGAGATTCAATGGGTGATTAAATGCGCTTATGGCGAGAGCGACCCCAATCGGTTGTTTGCTGGTGAAGGCTCTGCGACTTGCGGAAAAAGCATGTGCGCCTAATGGCACAACTGAACCTTGATCTGATGATATGACTTCCACACACCGCTTTACTCCAAGAACCGCGCGGTCAACTTCAACCAAAGCATCCGTTAGGGGCTTGCCGCCTTCGCGAGCTATGAGAATAGCCAAATCTCTCCTGCTGTCCCTTATTGAAACTGCAAGCTTTTCCAATATCTCTACGCGCTGGTGTAGAGCTAGCCAATTTTTCTTATTTTTGAATAATGCATATGCACGCTCAAGAACCTCTTCCAGTTCAGCTTGGAGCGTGAAAGCAACTTGTGCAAGAACTTTGCCTGTAGAGGGGTTTTTAACATCTACCCAATTTTTGATAGGATCACGACTGGTGATATGGGATGTTTCTTGCTTCATGAGGAAACTCCGCGCCTTTGGTGCTTAGAATGTAGAGTTTAGGTTTTACGCCCCTCTTTGAGTGCACAACCCGATTTGAGCTCATAAATGCGCTCTAAGCATGGAAGTTGGGGCAAAATTGTAAATGATAAAATCAAGGGGAAGCCAGCTCCCAAAACTGGCTTCCCCTTCAGCATGGCTGGCTATTTTTATTTTTAGCTTAGAGCCTTAACCATTGCTTTCCCAACACCACCGGCAGAGCCCGGGTTCTGACCGGAAATGATGTTATCCTGCACGATGACATTTTCAATCCACGGTTGAACTTTTTCAAAGCGAGTTGCTTTTCTTGTCAAAGCTTCTTCCAGCAGGAACGGAATTTTGTCGATTGTTCCGTAGTCAATTTCTTCTTCACGAGTAAAACCGGTGACTGTCAAACCTTCCAGCATGGACCTGCCATCGGAGTATTTAACGGGCAGGAAGCCCGCAGGGCCATGACATACAGCTCCTACAACGCCGCCCTTTTCTAGGAAACGACCGGTTTTTGCACCAACTGTTTCATCCTCTGCCAAATCGTAAAGAAGACCAAAACCACCTGGATAAAAGACAGCGTCATAATCTTCAAAGTTAACCTGAGAGGTCGGCAGTGTGTTGTTGAGCCGAGTGCGGAAATCATCTCTAGCCAGAACATCAGCGTTTACCTGATCATCTGGGTTATCGTTTTCTCCGTAAATCGGGGCCTCGCCACCCTTAATGCTTGCGAAGTCATAGGTGTAACCAGCATCGTCAAATACATGAACCGCGTGAGTAAGCTCAGGAGAATAAGTACCGTTCTTTTCACCGTTTGCTAAACTAGGAACGTTTGTAAGTAGAACCAAAATCTTTTTCATTTATTTCTCCATTGGTGTCTTCGTAGTTATCTCGTCCGGTGAGCAATATTTAGAAAATTTCTTTAGAAATGATAATATACTATTTTGGCAAATGATTGTTGCAGCTGAGGGATAATAGGGAAAGGCCCCTTTTAGTTTCAAAAGACGGGTAACATGAAGTTTATCGCAGGTCTGTGATGTTTAGGGGGGAGTGCCTATCGTACCCCTGCAATGGATAGGAAGGACAAGTAACGTTAGGAGTATAATGGTTTCACATAGTGATTTCATTATGTTCTATTGATTAGTACTGGATTGAAACATCTGTTTTTTCGAAACCAAAATTGTCAATTCTGAGTTTTAACTGCCTTCGATAATAAAGAAGACGAGAAAGCCGCAGATGAACATACTTTAAATAACTGTATTTCATAATCAAATCACTTAGCTATATATATTCAGAATAGTTATATTGTTTTTTTTTGATAGTAATAACCCCGAATTACTTGGGGTAGCTAGTAACGACAAAATGGGGCTCTGGTGGGTTGGTTTGGTGCTTGCCTTCTCCGACGGGAGGGGGGGAGGTGTATAAGCCGTAGAAAAATATGCCAGTGTATGAAAGGCTACGCCACTTCTGAGTATTTCACTCTAAATAAATAAGTTCGAGCGCAAAGCGTAAATACAATTGAACGCTACGTGCTCCACCTTCTGCGATAAGTCATAAAGGGCTGGAGAAGCGCCGCATGGCAATGTACCAGTAAGGTGAAATCCACTAAATGAGCTTTTTTTGCTCAAGCTCCAAGTTGGGAGTGGTGACAGTGGCCGTACTGTTGTTTTGTGGTTGTAAATTCACGCCTCGGTACCGTTACGAAGCAAAAAAGAGTTTATGAAACTGCTTTTCTCCAGTCCTCGTAAAGCGGACAATACGTGTGTCTGGGACGCGCTTTGCCCATCCCAGGCCTTCCATGTGAGACAGAAGGGCACGGCCAAGGCTGCCAGAGAGGTGGGTGCGCCGCTCGCTCCAGTCCAGACACTCCCGGCACACAGGGGCCTTTTTATGCTGTAAGGCATCCAAATCAATACCAAAACTATCGAGGAATCGGGTTCCGTTTTGAGAGATTGTTATGCCGCTCTCTCCAAGTGCCAGATGGCCTTGGCGCAAAAGGCTCTCATACATCTTAATGCCCATTTGGCCGGCCAGATGATTGTAGCATACACGAGCATTGCGCAGCTCTTGGTTCTTTGGTCCGGTGCGTGTCCGCAGATGTCCGGTACCTGCGGCAAGCCCCATGAGGCTCTCTAAAGTGTGGGCCACATCATCACTGGCAAGAGTAAAGTACTTGTGTCGCCCTTGCTTGCGTGGAGCTAGCAGGCCGCCTTCACTCAGCTTTGAAAGGTGAGCACTGGCCGTTTGCAAGGTTATGCCTGCTTCATGCGAGAGCTCTGTCGCAGTTAGGGCTTTGCCACTCATGAGCGCTGTAAGCATGTTCGCGCGTGCAGGATCACCAATCAAGGTTGCGATACGGGCAATGTCAGGACCATCTTTCATAGTTCGTTTCTAAGCGAAGCATTTAATTCAAGCAATGATATATATCAAAAGCCACATACCTATAAGGGAGAACAACCATGTTGACTTGTATTATTCGCTATCAAATAGACCCAGTGAAAAGGGACCAGTTTGTTCAGTATTCGCGTAACTGGGGAGAAGCGATACCGCGCTGCGGGGCGGACCTTATTGGCTATTTCGCTCCCCATGAAGGTTCCAGTACTCTGGCCTATGGCATCTACAATATTCCCTCTCTAGCGGAATATGAAGCGTATCGGGCAAGGCTTGCCTATGATCCGCTGGGCCGAGAGAACTATGCGTTCGCGCAAAAAGAAAAGTTCTTACTACGAGAGGAACGCACTTTTCTTCAGCTTGTCTCTACACCGCACGGGAGAGCAAAATGATTGCTGTAATCTTTGAACTGGAACCTGCTGATGGGCAGTTTGATCGCTACCTTGATATGGCAAAGGAATTACGACCGCTTTTAGAGAAAGTTGATGGGTTTATCTCAGTTGAACGCTTTCAATCTCTTGGAGATCCCAATCGTTTCATGTCCCTTTCTTTTTGGCGTGATGAAGCAGCGGTGCATCAATGGCGTACACTTGAGCAGCATAGGAAAGTACAATCAGAAGGACGATTCAGTGTATTTGATGACTATCGCTTGCGAGTGGCAAAGGTTCAGCGAGACTATGGCATGTGGAGGCGTGGTGAAGCCCCTGAGGATTCCAAAATCAGGCATAGAGCAAAGGAGAGGGATATCTCCTGAAAAAACATAACAACGCCCACTTATTGGTGCTTGGGCTGCGTAAGGAGCTTTGGTGATTGATCTGCAAGAGGTTTTACTTTTTTTCAGAAGGCTTGCGGAAAAAAGTAACCTGCCTCTTATATCCTAGTGGACAACTTCATTTATGGGCTACGAAATTATACGTAGCACCCTAAAGTCATCCGGTTAAATAAGAACGCAATAAAAGACAATATTGGGAGATAACTTTCATGCGTTTAATCCGTAGCGCAGCACTTGGTCTCATGGCAGGTGCAAGTTTTACAGTTGCCGCACAAGCCGTTCAATTGGGTCCGCGCCCCGCCTTTCTCGTAGAGCAAATGCAAGAGGGGCCGTTAAAGGACAAGTTACGTGCCTGTGTGAATGCCACTGCAAAACCCTCTAGCTTTTCCATTGGGCACAGGGGAGCACCACTACAATTTCCTGAACATACAAAACAGTCTTATCGTGCTGGTGCCCTTATGGGGGCAGGTGTTCTGGAATGTGACGTCACTTTCACCAAGGATAAAGAGTTGGTTTGCCGCCACTCGCAAAATGATCTGGCTACGACGACCAATATTCTTGCAACTGATCTGGCCAGTACCTGTGTGACCCCATTTACACCTGCGACTGACGGGAAAGATGCGGCGGCCGAATGTCGAACCTCTGAGATTACTCTTGAAGAATTTCAAGGCCTATACGGCAAAATGGACGCTTCAGACAAGGCGGCAACAACCGTTGCGGCCTTCATGAAAGGAACGGCGAGCTGGCGTACGGATCTTTATTCCGGAGCTGGGGCGGGTGGAACACTCATGACGCATGCGCAGTCCATTGCGCTTTTCAAGGAACTCGGTGTCAAGTTTACACCGGAGTTGAAGGCCCCAAGTGTGGACATGCCTTTTGACGGGTTTAGCCAGCAGGACTATGCCCAGAAAATGATTGATGAGTACAAAGCGGCAGGTATTCCTGCTTCTGATGTTTACGCTCAATCCTTTTCTTTAGATGATGTTCTTTACTGGATTAAAGCGGAGCCAGAGTTTGGCAAGCAGGCGGTTTACTTGGATGGACGTTATGATGATCCAAGTTTCGACCCCTCAACCCTGTCCAGCTTTAAGCCTTCTATGACTGAGCTCAAGGAAATGGGTGTCAACTACATTGCTCCGCCGCTCTGGGTGCTTGTGGCAAGCGAAGATGGCAAGATTGTACCCTCTGCTTACGCAAAAGCGGCAAATGAAGCAGGGCTTAATATCATCACTTGGTCCTTGGAGCGTTCCGGGTTGATCTCCCATAACAAGGGTGGCTGGTATTATCAGAGCATTGCGGAAGATGTCACTAGCGAAGGCACTGTCTTCGATCTTCTCCATGTTCTAGCGCAAGACGTTGGGGTTGAGAAAGTCTTCTCTGACTGGCCTGCTACAACTACTTTTTACGCCAACTGCATGGGTATTGAGTAGATTATACCTAATTACTTATTAGAATCTGCGAATTCTAGGTAGGTTTCTTTTATCAAAGAAAGGCGCTGGAACTCCTCTAGCGCCTTTTCGCGTTTTGCTAGTAAAGAGCTGTAAGCCAGGTTGTCAAAATGGCCTCTACTCCTACAGGATGCTGCCGGACGCATGTAAACAAAAAGTGCTCAGCTATATGGTCACATGTTGCCGGGAAATAGACTTCATATTTGCACAGAGTAGTTATGTCATTTTGGCCCATCCCACATCAGGTCAAGGTGAGCCTGTATAGAAGGCACCGGATATCAGTCTGTTGAAAGTTAATAGCTTTACAGGAATGAGTAGCCAACAGAACTTAATGGCTCTTATCATGCTCCGTGTAACAGCTCTGGGTCTTTGCTTTCAGTATTTTCATTTTTAATAGGTAATTCCAAATATGTTCGAAATTTACCCAATAATTCAAGGGTTGTTCGCTAATCGTTAGAGGATAAATATCTGGCACCGGTTCAAATGTTCACCTCTCCGGAGCCAGCCCCGATGAAACATCTTGAGAATTTTCTGAGTGTCAGCGCCATTAAAGGTACCGTTGAAACCTATGAAAAAGAGGTAGCTGTTCTTGTCGATCAATTGCGAGATACGCCCCCTTCAAAGGGGGATGGTAAATCCCGCGAACGGTTGGCCCGAATTCGGCTGCAACTTGCAAAGGCAAACAGGGCTTTTGCCAAGAGAAATTACCAGAAGGCTCTGGACGAATACAAAAAGCTTCAGGGGTTGATTTACAACCTGATCCAGCCAAGTTTCATACCAATTCTGGCAACAAATCCGATTTTTGCGGCTCCACTGGAAGCTGAACTTTTTGAACCACTTTTAAACCGCTCTCTTGAAATGGTCGCCAAAATAGAGCCCGAACCAAAAACAACGGGCTTTGGTGGTGGGTCTTTTCTTTTGCCGGATGCCGTTAAGAAATCGATGGAACCACTTTCTGACCTTGGAGTAAAAACCGAGCATGGGTTTTCATCTGAACTTACGGAAATAGCCGAGGCCGGCACCGACTATCTTGAACAAGGGGATCATCAACGAGCCCTAGAGTTTTTCGAGTTGGCGGCAAAGTCTCTTGATGGAAATGACAGCGAAGAGGGCAAGCTTGCAGCAGCTTCCATGCAAATGAATATTGGCGTGGCGCTTTTGCAGGCAGGGCGTACTGAGGAGTCTTTGGAGACATTAAACGCCGCTGCCAAAGGTTATAGCGTTCTTGGTGATCTTGTCGGGCAAGCGCAGGTTAAAACCAATCAGGCGGCGCTTGCGCAAAAAACAGGAAATCCCAAGGAAGCCGAAGTACTTTTAATGGAGGCGGACCAGCTTCTTGCCCGCGCCGAGGGGTTGCCGGAACAAGATGGCTTTTCATCGTCAAACGGAACGCCAGAAGGAACACCTTCTGAGCCCGGCGGCTATACCAGAACGCCTTTTACCCGTAGTTTTTTAAGTGGCATATCCCGTCCTATTATTTCCAGACCTGTCATGTCTGTGGGCTCGTCTGATGGGGGTTCGTCGCTTTCACTTGCCGGTACAACCATGACAGTTGCAACACCCGTTGCAGAGGCTTTTGTGGCAAGGCCTGCAGTGGACCCTGAAGCCCTTACTCAGGCAACGCAGGCGGAAGGGCAAGCCGTTGTTCTGCGCCAGCCCGGTAAATCAGAGGGTTGGGTAGTTCAAGCTCTTGTTGGCAATATTGAGAACGCCAATAAGGCCGAGAACAAAGTGTTTTCAATGGAAATTGCGGGAGAGAAAATTAACGTCCCCTGGAAGGTCTCCAAGGGCATTGATAATGCTACTATCAAGAGTAAGCTCTATGAGAAACGCATTGACGCCCAGACACTGAATCTCGTCAACTTCCGCTTTGATCTGGACAGTGATCTTTCTGCTCGCCTACCGCACCTCTATTACTTCTCAATCCCCGTCAAAATGGGGGACTGCTATAAGGAACTGGGGGAATATGATCTGGCGATAACCTCATACAAAAAGGCGTCGGATTACCAGTACATAAATAAGAAAATCGAGATACCCAGTGTCTGGATCCGCATCGCTGAGACAGCCCTTGATCATGGTGATTTACTGTTCAGACAGGGCGATCCAACGGAGGCGTTAAAACACTACGGTCTGGTAATGACGCTGGAAGAAGAAGTGCCGGATTCTGATCTTTATAAGGGCCCGTTAAAAATTTATGGCGATAAGGTTGAGGCCCTCATTGATAATATGGATGATGCAGATAACTCTGTTCTCAATCCGAAACTGATCGGGCTCGTGTTCAATATCCGCAGTAAAACACGGATGATCAAGGCGGGGCTGAACTTTTGGGGCTTGCCTGCCAATTACTTCCCAATCTTCAAATTTGACTATCTGCACAGTGTGGCAACCCACTTTGCCCAGCAAGCCGTTCAGGCCGAGCGCGAGTATATCAACTTCACCGCGCGGGGCGAAGATGAAGAACTGACCCGCCAGCAAATCGAACAATCGGTGGAAGCTGGGAAAGCGGAAGTCAAACTGGCTGAGGAGCAACTGGAATACGCCAAGGCAGAAGAGAAGGTGACGCAGGAAAACAAAGAGCTGGCAGAACTGCGTCGCCATAATGCCATTGATCATAAACAGGATGTGGCAGATGCCGCCTATGAGCAGGCAGCGCTTGATGCGGCCATGCAGTTTGCAGGTGGGCCAGAGGGCTATGAAGTCAACTACACTTATTACAGCCCTTCCGAAGGGAAGAATGTCACCCTTTCCGGCAGTGACGCCTATAAGGTCATGTCAGAGGCAGCCTACCGGCGCGGAATGATTTCCCGTGATCTGGAGCTTGCCAATATTCAGCGCCAGATTGACGAGTTGCAGCAGAACATTGATCTGGCTGAAGCCCAGAATGAAGCAGCGCAAGCGCGGACCGACATCAGCGAACAGCAGTTGGAAATGGCGAAGATGAACCAGCGCCATTCGGAAGACTTGCTAGAGACCTTTAACGACCAGATTTTCACACCAGAAGTCTGGTACCAGCTTGGCAATCATATGCGCTATATCTCCGCATCCTATATGAACCGAGCTCTCAATACTGCGCGCAAGATGGAGATGGCCTACGAGCTGGAAACCGGCTTTGATATGAGTGTGATCAAGAGCAGTTATACTACCAATATTGCTTCCGGTTTGCTCAGCGCTGATTACCTACTCAAGGATATTGAGTATTTCACATATCACCGGATTATGCAGTCCAAAGCCAAGGATATTGCGGTTAAACAGGAGTTCTCACTCAATTCCATCAACCCCACGGGTTTTGCCAGCAAATTCAAGGAAACTGGTATCTTGGAATTTGATACCTCCCTTGCCGAATTTGACCGCGCTTTTCCCGGAACATACTTACGCAAGATAAAGAAAGTTGAGGTTGTCGTGGAAGGACTGCTGCCACCTGGCGGCATTGTTGGAACTTTGAAAAATTCCGGCATCTCTCGTGATCGTAAGAAAAACGGAAATGAGTTCTTCCGTCTCCAACCCCGCGAAGCGCTTCTTCTTTCAGAGTTTAGTCCGCGCAATGATCTGGCGATCTTTCAGCCAAACCCTTCTGTTTTGGGTGTGTTTGAACATTGCGGCACTGCAACCAGCTGGACGCTGGAAATACCGCCCAGTGCGAATGACATCGACTTCAACAGTATCTCCGATGTGCGGATGATTGTTTATTATACCGCCCAACATAACCCTATTTTGGAAACCCAGATAAAAGGAAGTCTGCCAACAGCAGGGAAAGAGGGTGTTGCCTTGCCATTCAGGCTACTCTACCCCGATGCCTATTATAAGTTTATCGATGGTGGCGAGATGGAGTTTGATCTTCGCACCTCTGATTTTGCTTATAATCAGGAGGACTTGCAACTCAATGACTTGGCAGTGCGCATTGTACGTCATGATGGTCTTGACCCGGCTGGAATTACGCTCAAGGTTGAAACCGATGGCAAACAAGCCTCTGGCATTACAGATGAAAAAGGGACGGTAAAATCGGATCCCCACAATCCTGCGCCTCTTGATCTGCTACAGGGTGTCCCTGTTACTGGCAACTGGCGGATCAGTGCACCTGAGGCAGATAATGTGGATCTGGAGCGTAGCAGTATTCGCGATATCTTCCTCTTTGTTGATTACAGCTTCAAATATCGTGGGGTATAAGTCATGGCCGCCCCGTCGGGAACAGAGAGCTCAATCCTCCCCCTTCCAAAAGGGGGAGGAGCACAAAGCTCTATTGATGAGAGTTTTCAGACCAACCTGAACACGGGATCAGGCTTCTACCAGATCCCGATCAAACTGCCTAAGGGAGTGAATGACCACACCCCCAGCCTTGCTCTAAAATACACCAGTGGGCATGGTATGGGCCCCTATGGTTTGGGTTGGAGCCTTCGCCTTCCATCTATCACCGCGAGTTTTGACCGCAGACTGCCAGACCCTTCGGATAGCGGAGATCCGGATTTTCTCATGGATGGGCGCGAGTTGGTGGCAATCGGCGGTGGGCTTTATCGACCGCTTGCCGAGGCAGAGTTCTCACGTATCAAAAAACTTCCCGCAGATGCTGGCTGGGAAGTGAATACGAAGCAGGGGCAGACCCTGACCTTCGGAATAAGCGCCACGTCTCGTAGTGGACGAGATGGAAAGGTGCGTGAATGGCACCTTGATGCAATAGAAGATATTAATGGCAATACAATCACATTTTCATGGGAGAATGATAAGGGACAAGCCTACCTGAAGTCAGTAGACTACGCGATTTATCAATTGGTGCTTAAATACGAAGAGCGCCCTGATCCCTTCTCCACGTTCCGTTCTGGCTATGAAATTCGCACAACCATGCGCTGCCGTTCAATCGACCTTTTCCTGAATGAGCCTCACCGACAGGCCGTTAAGACCTATCGCCTTCACTATAGTCAAGCCGAACACAGCGGGCTTTCGTTGCTCACAAAAGTACAGCTGGTGGCGCAGGATCAGCCCATTTCGGCAGGCCCGATCTCCGAAATGCCATTGCCGCCTGTTGAGCTATCCTATGCCTCCTTTAAGCCCGATGCCCGTCAGTTAGAAACTCTAGATGATGGCCTTGCATTGCCTCCCTCGCTCTCGCGCTCCGACACGACCCTGCTGGATTATGCAGGGACGGGGCGCCCTGGGATTATTCAGATGAATGACGGCAAGGCCAGATTCTGGCCAAATAACGGTCGGGATGGGTGGGGAGCCCCCAAAACGCTGGATGAACTGCCGCCCTTTGCAGATCTTGCCAGTGGTGGAATGCTGTTTGCAGATATGGATGGCAATGGAACTGCGGACCTTGTTGAAGCCCAAGGACCTTTGACAGGTTACTATGCCAATAAACCGGGAGAAGGCTGGGGGCAGCGCACGCGGTACCGTCACGGCCCTTCTAGCGGACTTGCCGGTGCGCAAAATAGATTGCTTGATCTTGATGGTGACGCGCGGGTTGATTTGCTAAGTGCGGACCGGACAAGCTTTTATCATTATTACAACAAAGGTGCAGGAGGCTGGGAGCAAAACCCAACCGTGACCTTGCGCAAACATGATCTGGAAGTGTTTCCAGATGTTGACTTGGCAGACCCTCACATTCGTTTTGCAGATGTCGTTGGCGATGGACGTTCCCATCTCGTAGCTGTCTATAGTCGGTCGGTTTTCTACTATCCCAATTTGGGGTACGGCCGGTGGGGAGAACGGCGGCGGATGACAAATGCTCCGGTCCTCCCACGTGGATATGACCCTGCGCGGTTGTTTCTGGCTGATGTGGATGGTTCGGGGGCAGCAGATATCCTCTATGTGGATTATGACCGGATTTATATCTGGATCAATCGTTCCGGTAATGGGTTCAGCGATCCAGTGATTGTTGCCGGCACTCCGCCGTTGGCTGATGCGGCAATCCTCATTGCGGATATGAAGGGCACCGGCACGCAAGGGGTGCTGTGGAGTTATGAGGCCAGTTTACGCAAGTCACAAGCCTATCGCTATCTGGATCTATGTGCTGGTAGTAAACCCTATTTGCTCAAATCTATCCGCAATAATGTAGGCGTTGAAACGCAGCTGAGTTATGCAAGTTCCTGCGATTGGCAACGAGATCAGGATGATCCGGATATAGAAGGATCTGGTTTCCTGCCATTTCCTGTGCCCGTTGTGCGGGCTCTTGAAGTGTCCGACCCCCATACGGGTGTGACTTCCCGCAGTGAGTTTTCTTACTGGAATGGCCACTTTGATGGTAAAACACGCCGTTTTGCGGGGTTTGGTAAAGGAGAGCGGCGCGACATAGGTGATGATACGGTCCCCACGCTCCGCACAACCAGTTATTTCCATACGCAAGATATTGCGCTGCGCCACCGCTCGTTTCTGACCCGCGTATTTGGCGAGGATGATACCCCCAATGCCCATCGACCGTTTTCAGAAGAAGAGGTCACTTATGCGGTGTCCGAGGTTGGCCAGTCGGCAGATGGGCAGAGTATTCGCCATGTGGCTGAGACTGAAAAAGTCAGCCGTAAGATTGAGCGCTCGGCGACCGCCAATGAGATACGGATTGAGCAAAGCTATGATGCTTTTGGCAACGTCTCGCTTGCCCGGAAGACATCGTCTTGGGTGGATGATGAAGGTACACCGCAGCAATCTGTTCTTGTAACGTCCACGACCCATACCAGCAATGAGGCCGAGTGGCTTGTAGGCCTACCTGTCCGCACTGTGGTTCGCGATGGCAACGGGGCGATCCTGTCTGCATCCATTACCTACTATGACGGGCCGGATTTTTTCGGTCTGCCAGAGGGACACGCCTCAAATGGAAATATTAGCCGCGAGCGCAAACTGGCTCTGCTGCCTGCCCACAATACATTGGGGCTGGATGATGCGGGTCTGGCAGCTCATGGGTATATAAAGGAGAACGATCCAGAGCTTGGTCTGGTTTTCTTTGTAGACGATAATGCACAAAGCTTTGGTGCGGGCGGCATTCTAACCCGCAGAAAAGACGCGAGAGGTTTTGAAACACACATTACCTTTGACGCACATGGCCTTTATCCTGCAATGGTATCTCTGGCCAACAACAGCAGTGTGAGCGCTGAGTATGAGTATAAGTACGGCTCCATGACCAGTTACCGTGATCAAAACGGTATTGATCAGTTGTTTGACTATGATATCGCTGGGCGTTTGATTACTGCAATACGGTATGATGACCTTTCCGGCCAACCTTATCTGGAACACCAATATGGAGAAGGTGCCAGTCCGCCCCACACTGTTACGTTAACACGCAGCCAGCCGGGGGGAGCGCAGCACACGAAGGTTGAATATTTTGATGGTGTTGGTGAAGTCCTGCAAACCCGCTCCGAGGCGGAGGATGGCAAAATTCTGGTCAGTGGTCGCAAGGATTACAATGTACGCGGCCTGCCTATTCGAGAGTTCGAGCCCTATTTTGGCATTGGTATGGATTTTTCTCTTGCAGATCAAACCAACCCCAACCTGTTTACCAGTTACAGGTATGATGCACTGGGCCGCAGTACGCAACGCTTAGACTGGGAAGGTCTCCCTTATCGCTCACAGTACACTCTTGGGGAAACCAGACATTTTGACCCAAGCGATCTGGGCCTTACGCCAAATGCAAATGCCAGTGATACCCCTCGCTCTGACTGGATGGACCCGGAAGAGCAAGTGGTGGCCGTTCTTGAAAGAACCGAGACGGGCACTTATGCAACCCGCAATCAGTTCGATCCGGCAGGTCAACGGGTGCAGGTGAGTGTAAACGGTGATGTTCACACACAAAATACTTATGACTGTTTGGGCCGGCGGATTAAATCCGTATATCGGGATGCAGGCACCCAGCTTTATTTTTATGATGCTGCGGGAAATCTGGTTGAGCGGGTTGACGGCAACGGGGCAAGGGTACACCGCACCTTCGATGCCTTGGGCCGCATTTTGGAGCTGCGCCATGGGGGTCCAGCAGGAACGCTGGAAGAAACCTACCATTATGATCAAGGGGAACCTGGAGAGGAACATACCAAGGGGCAACTGACAAAAGTAACAGGCCCCTTTGGGGAAGTGCGCTACACTTATGGGCGATGTGGCTGTATCAAAACCAAAACGCGGATCTTTCCCGGCTTAGCTCAAGAGCAGACTGTCACCTATAAAACAGATAGTTTGAAACGCTTTACCAAGATTATTTACCCCGATGGTTTCGAGCAGGACTTTGCCTATAACGATGGTGGTTTGATAACTTCCATTGTCGGGGTTATTGACAGAATTGACTATACAGCCACCGGCAGGCGTAAACGCATAGAATATACCTCCGGTGTAATTACCGAATATGAATATGCGGCGGGTTCTCAGTATCTCTTGCGCATAAAAACCAGCTCTCCCGATGGCACCATAACCTATCAAGATACGACAAATACCTATGATGCCTTGGGACGCTTGAGCGCTATCACGGATAGTGCAAATGTGCCGGGGCATCTCTCAACAGCGCGCGACTTTACCTATGATTCCCTCTCTCAACTTCTTCAGGAAAACGGAGTGGACGAGAATGGCGCCTATACCCATGATTACAGTTATGACGCAAATGGAAATATTACCAGTTACCCGGAAAGTTTCGGGCACCTAGCTTTAGAGCATGATGACCCCGCCCACCCTTACAGACTTTCTGCCATAGATGGAATACCTGCGGGATACACGTATGATAACGCTGGAAATATAACAGCAACACCAGATTGCCAGTTTACCTTTGATGCAAGAAATCGCTTGATACGGGTAGAGCACACCAACGGAACGGTTGTGACACATTTATATGATCACAACAGCAATCGGGTTGTAACCCGTGTCACGGTTGGCGCGGTCACGGATAGTCAGTTCAACTTTGATGATATCTATCTGATTGAGGGTATGACAGCCACTAAGATGGTATTTGATGAAAACAAGCAGATTGCTTTGATCCGGCAAAATGGCAGCGGGGTAGTCTATCACAAGGATCATCTGGGTTCCCATGTGGCTAGCTCGGAGTTGCAGACAGGAGCGTTTATCGCCCAAACCTCCTATTACGCATTTGGTAAGATATCCAAGTCTGGTGCGATCGAAGGTCCGTTCCGCTATAACGGCAAAAAATTTGATGAACTCCCAAAACTGGTTTTCTTTGGAGGGCGCTACTACCTTCCAGAACTGGGGCGGTTCCTGACGCCTGATCCCTATTATCTTGAGGAGCAGCCGGATAAGTTCTTTAATGAGCCGCGCAGTCTGCAGCTATATACTTATGTATTGAACAACCCGTTGAACATGATAGATCCTTATGGGCTGTGGTTTGGCATTGATGATGCCATAGTTGCAGTTGTCGGGTTTGTGGTGGGCGCTGTTTCCTACGTTATTAACTGGGCCGTTTCTGGTGGAGACTTTCAGTGGAGCGAGTTCATTATGTCCGGCCTTATGGGGGCGGCCACTATTTGGGCTGCGTGGACACTCACGGGGCCTGTGGGGGCTTTAATCGTGGGCGCTGCCATGCTGGCAAAACCGGCGATAACAGGCGCTCTGGATCAAGCTTCCATGGGAAATGGGGCAGGGGACAGGTTCCTCGGTTTCTTAAGCTTTGCCATTAAATTTGCGAGCGCGCCCTTAACAACCACCATCGGCCTGTTAATAGGATTTTTCGGTATTGGATTTGGTCTGTGGGGACGGGTTGAATGGTTCCGCGGCGGTGTTATCGCTTTTGAGCATAATGCGGGCGGGGCAGGGTTCTCAGCGGTGACGCTGGGTGGTTCGGTTAATATCTGGAGCGGCAACACAAACGATCCACTTTTCGCACACGAGCTCTATCATTCCCGTCAATATACCTATTTTGGAGATGCGTTTATTCCCATGTGGATTTTGGGAGGTATCTACGGGTTGCTTAGCTCCGCTATAGCTGGAAATCCGCAGTGGTCGTGTTTCAACTCCGGCAACCCCAACGCTCCCTATGGAAACCCGTTGGAAGATGGTGCTCATGCAGCTGCCCGAGGAGGAGGGTGCACATAAGCACATAACTTTTTCTGTCGGCCACTCTTTCGAGTGGAAGAGTACCTGCCAATGTGCGAGCGGATAGAGAGCTTGCTGTTTTGGCTATTTTGGAGTCGAGTATAATACCAACGGCACCTGTTTTTGACTCGGGATGAGGATTCCCAAATCACTTGAATTGTGATTCAACATTGGGAAAGGAGATTCCCAATGTCAGCGATCCCATTGCGCCGAGACTATGATGCTTCTTCGTTACGAACTCTTGCTTGTCAAAGTAAGGATGTCAGGCAGAGCCGCCGCCTTCTTGCTCTTGCTGCTGTTTATGATGGGTTGTCGCGCTTGGAGGCGGCACGCATGGGCGGCATGGACCGCCAAACACTGCGAGACTGGGTGCATCGGTTTAACGCAGAAGGGCCGCACGGCCTGTACAATCGTAAGAGCCCGGGCCGTGTCCGGTGGTTAAATAAAGAGCAAATGGCTGAATTTGCAGATCTGGTTGAGGCTGGGCCTGATTTACAACAACACGGCGTAATTCGCTGGCGTCGGCGGGATCTGCAAGGTGTGATCGAGCAGAAGTTTGGGGTCAGCTATAGCGAAAGGGCTATTTCAAGCCTCCTCAGAGTTCTGGGATTTTCTCGGGTCAGCGTTCGGCCACAGCACCCGGCACAGGACGAGCAAGTTATGGAGACATATAAAAAAACTTCCATGCCCAGCTTAAAGAAATAAAAGCGCGCTTGCCCTCACAAACATCCATGGAAATCTGGTGGCAGGACGAAGCCCGCATTGGTCAAAAAAATGGGCTCACCAGAAGGTGGGCAAAAAAAGGAACGAGACCACGGGCTCCCAGCGACGGGCGCTATCAATCAACTTATGTATTCGGGGCCATCTGCCCCGCCCACGGCAAAGGGGCAGCACTTGTTTTGCCCAAAGCCAATACCAATTCCATGCAGCTTCACCTTAAAGAAATCAGCCGAACCGTCGCCAAAGGGGCGCACGCAGTGGTCCTGATGGATCAAGCGGGTTGGCATACAACGGCAAAACTGAAGTTGCCTGATAATATAACCATCTTGCTGCTCCCACCCCGTTCTCCGGAGCTCAACCCGGTTGAAAATGTTTGGCAGTACTTACGGCAAAACTGGCTCTCTAACCGAACCTTTCAAGACTACCAGGAAATTGTCGATGCCGCCTGTTCCGCTTGGAATAAGCTTATTCAACAACCCCACACAATCACATCAATCGGTAGACGAAATTGGGCGCATACAGGTCAATTATAAGTGCCGTTGGTATAAGTCAGCTGCATGAAAACTGCAGCTGATCTTTGCGGCTTTCAAGGAGATACTAAAAGCGCTGGGAACTCGTAGACTTTCCCTTTTTGGGCGGAGGTACACTGTCAATCAATGATAGGATCGCTAATCCAGTATCAAGTGGGGGACAAAGCGCGAGGTGTCACGGGTAATTAAGGAATGATCTTCTCTGATTCCAATCCCTGCGGCCTCTTCACCAATAATCCAGGAACCTATGACGGTATGGTCCTGTCCAAATTTGGGGACCTCCTTGAACTGCTGAAGGATATAGCCTTCCTGCCCATAGGGGCCCTTTTCGGATTCTGATAAAGCGCCATTGCGAAAAATTTCCACATTGGCCCCTTCACGGCTGAAGAGGGGCTTGCGGACGTAGGCATTCGTTAGATCAACGCCGCCATCTTTATTTTCAAAGGATGAGGGTAAAAGGTTTGGGTGCCCCTCATACATTTGCCAAAGAAGTGGCAGTATGCCTTTGTTAGAGAGAATTGCCTTCCAAGCGGGCTCAAAAATCTGCGTTGGTGTTTTGGGTAGAAGTGGGCCATAGCTTTCCCGGAACATGTCTTCCAGCGGGTAAAGCTTGAACCAGTTATCAATGACAGTATTGTCCAGATCGGCAAACCGGTACTGATCATCTGCCCCCACATCTTCCAGATAAACAAAGTGGGTCAAAAGCCCGGCCTGCCTTGCACAGTCCTCCAGATATTGCAAGGTCGCCCGATCTTCGATGGTGTCCTTGCAGCAGGAGAAGTGCAGATGGCAGCCCTTTTCAAAAATCTGGGAGAAACGGGCAATCAACTTGTCTTGTACGGAGTTGAACTGGTCACTGTTGGCAGGCAGATCACCTGCTGCGCGCATATCTTCCAGCCACATCCATTGGAAAAAACCGGTCTCATAGAGTGAGGTGGGTGTATCTGCATTAAATTCCAGCAGTTTGGCCGGTCCAGAACCATCGTAGAGGAAGTCAAACCGGCCATAAAGGGACGGGTCTCCAGATTTCCATGAATTCCTGATCCAGTCCCAGTAGGCCTGCGGGATCATGAGCTTTGACAGAAGCTCTTCACTTTCAACCACCCGATCGACAAGCTGGAGGCAGCAGCCATATAGCTCCTGCGTAACGTCCTCTAGATCACTTTCAACTTGATCCATTGTAAAGACATAGGCTCTCGTTTCATCCCAGTATGGCTCTTGGTTCATACTATGAAAGATAAACCCAAGTTCTTTTGCCTGTTGTCGCCAGTTCTTCCGCTCGGGTAGTTGAATGCGTTTCATTATTTGATTGTCGTTCTGTTAAAGGCTGGCAAGAAGGGCTTGGACATCACCTTGATTTGGGCTTTCAAGCTTGCGCAGCTTTTCTTCTAGATCAACGCCAGCTTCCACTCGTGCATCTTGTTCTGCGGCTTCCAGCAATGCTTGCTGATGGGCCTGACGTTTCTCAAGTCGGTCCAGACTGTCGACAGCGCTGGCCAGTTTTCCATTTGACGCCGTTGTGTTCAAAGAAGCTGCTTTTTGCGCGGAAATCAAAGCTTCATTGGCTTTGGCACTTTCAATTTTACGCTTCAGGTTGTCGATGTTATTTTGAGCCTGCCGAATGGAGGCTTCCATCTTCTCAACTGTTTGCTGATACTGCTGCCTCTGTTTGTCTTCATCCAGAGACTTTTCCCGCAGCTTGATGATGCTTTGTATGATTTCAACGGCCAGGGGTTCGTCACCCATGCCTTTGGCTTTGCGGGCAGCTTCCGTCCTGCGCTCCACTTCAGTTTCAATTTCCGTGATGGCCTTTTCCTTTATGACCATGTTGGCAGTCATGCGGGCTTTTTCATCCTTGGCTTTTGCCAAGGCTTGTTTTGCTTCGCGAATTTCCTGATCCAGAATGGTCATCAGGTTGGCATCTTGAATGGCTTCTGCCGCATCATTGGCGCGGCCCTTGAAGGCTGTAAATAGTTTGCCCCAAACACTCATAGTTTATCTCCCTGCAATCTTTAAGCAACGGTGGCTTTTGGTCCCACTTCATTGGCAAGTTCGATGGCATTGTTTGCCAGTGTGCGCATTTCCGTTATCACGGAATGTAAAGAGGAACGAGCAGACATGGATCCGAACAGCTCATAGTATTCCCTATCTCCAACACGGTCGATGGACAGAGCACACAGCGGCAGTAAATTCTTGTGGCTACGCAGCATCATGGCCTCAAATGCGGCAGGGTCATCGATGGCATCACGGGGCCATAAGACGGTTGACGTGATAACCTGTTCACCATTGATCGCCACAAACAACCGTGTGCCTCCGGCAGCTTCCACAATAACTTCCAGAACAGCTTCTGCCCCTTCGTTGATAGTTAGCTCAAACTCGCCATCCAAAAGGTCTTCGCTGCGTTCCAAAGCTTCCTTCAAGCTGAAGATATTCCAAGGAGAGGATACGGCTTCCATTTCATATAACTCCATATATTGTTTCCCGGGGAACGGGTCAGTATTAAGTTGTCCAGGGCTGATAGTAATCACCGCGTGATCCCGTAGGCGAGATGCCACAAAATGCATTAGGGGAATATGTTGGGATGGGACCCACAGTTCCACTCTGCCTAGGCCTTTGGAGTGCAGGAAATTTCTTCTTTCCGTTGCACGCTGTTTAGCTGTTAACTTTGGCCTAGTTATTGCTTTCTCCCTATTCATTGCCGGACAAAATCACTTCGTGTTGCATCTGCAATTTCTAATAGTTCTTAAAGAACTCAAAGACTAATCAAGATCAGTGGTTGTTGCTACCTTTAAATCATAGACCGGTATGCCGCTTTTTCTAAACCGGTTCACATTGACAAGATTGGACGGAATATGGTTACAGTTCGTTCATTATACAAGATGCAGTAGATAAATCCCCGTAGGAACTCCCAGTAACTTTTGTGCCCAGTGGTGAATGAATGGCTTGCCGATGATTCTAAGACTATTTTCAAGACTTTATGAGCACATGGTACAGGTGAGAGGGTGGACACTCTTCGCTCTGGTTCTTGGTTATCTGGTTTTATCCTGGTTTTTGTTCTACATATCTGGTGAGCAGGCTCTTACATCAAACCTGATTGATTATCTGTATTTTGCTGCAACAACAGCCTCAACAGTGGGCTATGGAGATATGTCTCCCGTAACAACCAATGGCAAGCTGGTGGCAGCCATATGGTTTTTTCCGGGGGCTTTGCTTGTATTTACAGCGATGCTCAGCAAGATAACCAGCAAAATTGTTCAAGGAGTACGTCTTATGGTTGATGGCCACGGGAACTTTGAAAGGGTGAATGCAGCTACCGTCATCATTGGCTACCACCCCGAAAAGACAGAGGTCATGATCAATGATCTTCTGGCAGGGCAGGCAAGTCCAGGCGCGATCATCCTTCTAGCCAATAGAACGGGAATACCTGTTCCCGATGGCGTGCGTTATGTTCGCGCTGAACGTCTGGACACCATCGCCACCCTAAAGCGTGCGGGCGTAACTAACGCAAGTAAAGTGCTTATTTATACAGATGAAGACGCACAAACCTTCAATATCTGTTTGGCCATACGGGAGCTTAACCCAGATGTCCACGTTGCAGCATATTTTGATGATCGTGACACGGCCCGGCGGGCTTCCCATCTAGCCCATATTGAAGCGGTGGTTTCACGGGCAACCGAATCTCTGGTTCGTGCCGCACAAGACCCAGGTTCAAGCCGTGTCCTTATGGCGCTGAGCTCTGCAACACTCAACTCGACAATATATTCCAAGAAGATCGAAGGTTCAAACGCCGTACCCCTGCCTGCTATCGAGCTGGCCCTCAATAAACTGGATACGACGTTATTGGCCGTCTCAAAGGCAGAAACAAGCGATATTTGCTTCAGGCCATTTCCCGAAGAAATGCCTCATGGATCTGTGCTCTATTATGTCGCAGAAAAGCGCATCAATTCAAAGCTTTGGGAAAATATAATGGGGGATCTCAATGTTCAAGTGGCTTAATCGTAAACCCACGCCAACGCTGCCGGAAATTTCGGAGCTGACTATAGGGCGCACAGTCAAGGTAGATCCACTGACTCTCAAAATGTGGCCAAGTGACTGTCTGATAGCGGCTCCCAAAAATGCCATGTCCATTGTGGCTCAGGGACACTGCGACCTTGGAGAGCAGTCCCACCTGCATAGGTTTTACCCTGATGACGATAGTGTCCTGTTGCAAATTCAGGGCGGCGACGGACGCGAAGACACGCGCATCGATGAAATTATGCTCTGGAGCTACTATGATGTGCAATACCCTTCAACGCAGGTGCAATGGGACGAGTTCGGCAAACGAATAAAGCAGACTTCGTATCGCCTTCCCTGTGAAGACGGTGAGCTCTTATATGAGCGTGCTTGGTTTGACAGCTCCTCCCAGCCAGAAGACCCGATGTCGTATTGGGAGAGTGTTTACAGTGATCGCCAAATGACTGACAAAAAGGCGATCTTTCAATCTGCAATGTTGTTCGCACGCCGTTTGAGTGATGGGGAAGACGAAATGCTGCTGGTCAATATGGAAGAACCGGAAGGCGGGGAACGCTGTGTAACCCACATGGTGGGCCGGGCTCTCACAAAGCATTCTTTAATCATCTAGTGCGCATTGGCTTTGGCTGGGTTCAATCCGGCAACAAAAGTTTGCAAAATAAAGAGTTGGGGCATGGCGTGAGTTCAAATGGATATATCATGCCTAAGATATTATAAATATGGAGTTTCTTTTGACTGACTTACAAGGCTCATTGATGGGCGTTATTCCTTTTCTGGCGTATTTTGCAAGCGCCCTTATTCTACTTTTTGGTTTTTGTATAATTTATACGCGTATAACTCCCCATCGGGAAATGGCGCTCATTAAGCAAAATAATATCAGTGCTGCATTGTCCTTTTCAGGGGCGATGCTGGGCTTTTCCCTTCCCATTGCAAGTGCTGCCGCCAACTCTGTGGACCTCGTTGATTTTCTGGTCTGGGGCGTAATTGCCGGTATTGTACAAATTATAACCTATCTCGTTTTCAGGCTGTTTTACCCGAAAGTGTCACAGCGGATTGAAGATGGTGAAATCGCAATCGGTATCCATTTGGCGACCGTTTCCTTGGCTGTTGGCTGGCTGAATGCTGCCTCAATGACGTATTGAGGGGCGATCATGAGAAAACGTTCAGGCCAACTAAAGCTGGTCATGATGGCCACCACCACGATGGCAATTGCTGGGTGTGGTGCGGAGCCACAAGAGGAAGGACACTTTTATACCTCCCTTGGGCAATGCCAAAGAGATGAAGTGTTTACAAAAGCACAGTGTGAGCAGGCTTTTGCTGAGGGCGAAGCGCGGCATGAGAAAACTGCGCCGCGCTATGAGAGTAACGGTTTATGTGAGGAACAGCACGGTAGTAATCAGTGCTCGCCTCATAAACCAGAAGGATCAATCCGAACAGACTATTATACGCCAAATGTAGGTGGCTACTTTCTTGCCGGTATGATTACGTCTGCAGTGATTGATGGAATAGGGGATTTGGCACGCCCTGCATATAGAAACCGCAGAGGGGGCTACTATACATCCTCCGGCTACAAACTGGGGCCAGTGACATCGGGTTATAAGACAAAGGTCTCCACAAAAGCTGTTACCAAAAAGGTCATTCGACCCAAGGTCCAAACACGAACATCAGTTGCCTCACGTGGCGGCTTTGGCTCCCGCTCTGGTGGCTTCAGTTTCGGCGGCTAAAGCTACGCGGCTAAATAGGAGGTTAAAGCAGTGAGACGTTTTATTGAAATAGCTCACTGCTTTAACCTCTTTCTCCTGTTTCCTTCGATAATTCAAACGGGGGTAGGAGAGAGTAACTTTTAAAAAAGGCCCTAGCCTTGTTTGAAGATTGGAGCGAGCCTCGGGAATGCTCGGTTTACTCAAGAGGTTATCCATCAGTGGTGCCTGCGTGCAGTACTTGAGGGCCGGGTTGATCCGCTGGTCGAATAAAGCGCAGTTGGACCCTCTATCTGTGATTTGCGCGGCGGCTCCGTCATTGGGTCCATGTAGGCCACCCTCCAGCAAAATCTTGATGCCATTGATCCGCTCCATAGGCCTGACTGACTCCTCGATGATTTCTGGTAGGGTTTCACTCAGAGCCATTTAACCTGCATGGCAATCTGGTCGGGAGTTAGAAAGCTAGCAGCCTCGTTGAGGCTACGTTTGCCTTAAGCTTCAGTAGACAGGCGCAGCTTGTCGGCTTCGGCACGGTTGTGCATGGCGCGGTATTCCCTCCTTTAATGGAGTGGGACTGATGTTCCTGTTTAATCATTTTTCCATTGTTAGGTTCAAGCAATATAAATAATATAACAATATAAAATGATGATAAGCAGAAATATAACAAATCTAATATTAATATAGAATTATATTTCATTGTAATATTATAAGTATGTCTTGATTTTAAATGTGATATATACATTTAAATGGAGTGGTATACATGAGTGTGCGCCATTTTAAAAGTAAGTTAATCTATGAAATTCCGTTAGTAATTATAACAAGTACCTGTTTCGCTCCTGTGAGTGGTAAGGCTACTGACCTTGTTGTCAACAGTGGAACAACCGATATTTCAGGATCAGAGACTTACTCCAATGTTTATATTTCCCAATCAGCAGAAGATACCGCCACGATTGATGTAGCTGAGGCAGATGCTTTCCTTAAGTCCACCAACCTATTTTATGTTGGGGAAAATGGAAGCGGGACCTTGAATGTAACAAGTGGGGGGCAAACCGAAACAGATGTTTTGGAGGCGGGGCAGGCATCCGGTTCAAGTGGCATTATAACGGTTGAAGGCAGCGGCTCCCTACTTAAAAGCAGTGGGTATACTTATATAGGAAATTCAGGAACGGGAAGTCTTAGTGTTACCGATTCCGGGGAGTACGCAGCGGATTTATTCGAAGTTGGGCATTCGTCTGACGGAAGCGGCACAGTAGAGGTCGATGGTAGCGGTTCCCTACTTAAAAGCAGTGGTTATACTTATATAGGAAATTCAGGAACAGCCAGTCTTAGTATTACCGATTCCGGGGAGTACTCAGCGGGTTCATTCGATGTTGGGTATTCCTCCAACGGAAGCGGCACAGTAGAGGTCGATGGCAGCAGCTCCCTCTTAAACAGTAATGGCGATACCTATGTAGGAACTTCAGGAACGGGAAGTCTTACAGTCAGCAATGCTGGAGCTGTGACTGCTGGCAGCCTCACGGTAGGGCGTTATCTTGCGTCAGAGGGAACAGTCACTATAACCGATAGCGGCTCCACTGTAACTGTCGACAAAGGACTTGTTATTGGCAGCGCCTCAGTAGGAGAGTTTACAATAAGTGATGGCGCTGCTGTAACGGCGTCAAGTCTTGTACTCTCACAGCATGCAACCGGCGTTGGAACTCTCCATATTGAAGATGAAGGATCATCTTTAACCATAAATAACTCTGCTGTTATTGGTAATTCCAAACCTGCTAGGCTCATTGTGAGAAATGGGGCTAGCGCATCTTTGGGTTCTTTGACTGCGGACAATACTTCCGCCGTCAGAGTTTCTGGGCTGGACGCAGAATCCGAGAGCGTATCTACGTTAAATGTAAGTGGCAAGACAATTATAGGAAATTCAGGTTCAGCGTCCCTGACAATCGAGAAAGGAGCATCCTTTTCGACAAATAACCTGTTTGTAGGAAACACCTCGACGGGTTCAGGAAAAGTAACAGTATCCGGATTGAACTCAGAAGTCACCGTTGACAGCGAACTCAATATAGGAGCTGCGGGAGCCTCTGAGTTTGAACTCTCAAATCGGGCAGCTCTTATCACGGGCAGTTTGAACGTGGACAACGATTCAACAATAACGATTGACGGAAATAACTATAGTAGGCTTCCAACTAATATGTTTGTCAAGAACCAGACCTCTGTGGGGGAAACTGCTACAGCAACTCTAAATTTAATCAATGGAGCTAGATACGTAACCAATAATGTTGTTGCCGCCAACGGCTCTAAAAGTACTGTGACCCTAAACATAACGGGTACTGAAACGTCATTTTTTGCTGATGAGGATTTCAATTTGGCAGCATCTGGAACGGGGAACCTTAACCTGAATTCCAGTGCATTATTGTCAGTAAAGAAAGTCGAAATTGCAAATAATAGGGACGGACATGGCACTGTCACCTTATCCGGATCATCCACAAAGTTTAATGTTACAAATAACTTCATTATTACGTCAAAGGGAACGGGAACGGTTGTTCTGTCTGAGGGTGCCCTTTTGGATATTGGTGGGAATGTGATTATGGGAGCGAACTCAAACTCTACCGGAACGCTTGTGTTTGGGGCGAGTGAAGGCACTACCCCCGTAGGCGCTGGTAAACTTATTTCCGAAGAAATCCAAATTGGCGGGGGCAGTCATGTAATTCTCTTTAATCACTCCGATGAGGATTATGATTTCGATAACGTGATTGATGCAACAGTACCTACTGGAAGACCGACGGTTTTTCTGCAGACTTTGTCTGGCACGACCAATTTAACACAGGACATGTCTATTGGCTCATTTGACTTCCAAATCAATGGTGGGACCCTCGCTCCAAAAGCAACCGTCGAGATAGATGGAGACGCGACAGTAGATAAAACCGGCAGTTTGGATGCACTTTTGCAAATTGAAGGTAGTGGAAGCAGTTTAGAGGCTGATACCGTAACTGTAGGGGATGCGGGCACGGGAACACTCACTGTCGATCAGTCAGGCATAGCGACCTTTGATAGCTTGATAATTGGGTCACAAGAAGACTCTTCTGGCGTCGTAGAGTTCCTTAATAGCGCAAGTGGAACAATTAGCAGCACCACGGTGGGAGATTCTGGAACCGGAGAATATAGCGTCAAATCAGCGGCTCAAGTGACAACTAACAACTTAGATCTTGGGAATTTAAGTGGCTCAAAAGGAACGTTTATTGTCGAGGGCGCAGGCACTGAAGTTACTATTTCCAATAGTTTGAGTATTGGTGTTTCTGGCTCTGGGACTTTAAAAATTCAAGATGGTTCCGCGCTTTCTTTCACTAAAAATTCCTCGTCAATTGAGTTGGCAAAAAACTCAGGGTCAACCGGCATACTGACTATGGGGGCAGCAAGTGGTGATGCGGCTGTTGCCTCTGGTACACTTTCAGCTTCAGAAATAAAATTTGGGAGTGGAACAGGAACCGTCGTCTTCAATCATACAGCTCCCACCGATGACGCCCTCGAATTCAGTACGGATATTTCCGAAACCGGGACCGTCAAGGTGGAAGCAGGCAACACACACATGACCGGTAACTGGGGGAGCAATGTGATATCAACCATTTCACCGAACAGTGGTGATGGCGGGGTATGGCTGTTTGCAAATGGTACCGCCAGCGGTGGCTTTGAAGTTAATAAAGGTGGTTATTTGGGGGGCAGCGGAACCATTGGCTCGGCAAGTTTTGCAGCTGGTTCGCAAGTGGCTCCAGGAGATGACTTTGGTACCAGAGGCACGCTTACGGTTTCTGGTGACCTAACTTTAGGGGACAGCAGCGGTGGCGCGGTCTACAATGTGCACATCATTGGCACTGGTGATAGCGATTTTATCAGCGTAGGAGGCACAGCCAACTTCTCAGAAAGCTCCAGTGTGGTGCTGTTTGCCAATCAAAGTGAGCCCTATGCCAAGACCACAAGCTATGACATTCTGCAGGCCGGAGCCCTGTCTGGAACCATAAGCACGGTTACCAATGGCAACTATCCCAGCTACCTCGTCCCGGCCCTGAGCCAGACCAGTACCGTCCTCACCTTGACTGTCGCCAACACCCAAGCCTCGGTGGCCAGTGTGGCGCAGACAGCCAATCAGTATCAAGTGGCCAAAGCGGTGGACGCGCTGCGATTGCAATCCTTGGATGAGCAGCTGGCTGCTGCCGAGGCCGGGGCCAGTGTGGGGGAGCTGATCGCCACCTATTCGCCGGTCTACTCCGGAATGATGTTTCTGGACCCCGCCGACACCCGGCAGGCGCTGGACCTGCTGGGCGGGGACGTTTACGCCTCGATCACCAGTGTGATGCTGGAGGACAGTCGCTTCTTAAGGGATGCGGTCTGGGCGCAGGAGGCTACCGATGAGGGGCGCTACAGCTGGGCGCAAGGCTTTGGCTCATGGGCCGAATGGGACGGCTCCAGCAACGCAGCCGCGTTCACGCGCAACACCGGCGGCTTCTTTGCCGGTGTTGATGGGCAGGTCGCCGAGCGCCTCCGCGTAGGGCTGCTGGCCGGCTACAGCTACGCCAGCTATGATGTGAGCCGGCGCAACTCGTCAGCCAATACCAACTCTCTCCACCTTGGCTCCTATGGGAAGCTGCAGGCTGATTGGGCGGAGTTGCAATTGGGCGCAGCTTACTCACTCGCCTTTGTGGATGCGGAGCGTACCGTTGCCTATGGAGACTTTTATGATGATCCTGATGGCAATTACACCACCAGCACCTTCCAGCTGTTCGGACAGGTATCTCACAGTTTCGAAACGCCTCTCGCCAAGCTGACACCCTTTGTCGGCGGCGCCTTTGTAGCGCAGACTGCCACCTCGTTTCAGGAGGGCGGCGGGGATGCGCTCCTTCAGGTGTCGCCGGACGCGGAGGCGGTGTACTTTTCCAACATTGGAGCCCGGGTTAAAAAGGACTTTCACGCCTCAGGCTACACCGTTGCCCTGAACCTTGGCGCCTCTTGGCAGCATCTTTTTGGTGATGATACCGCCGGAACCCAGAATATTCTAGCGAACCAGAACTATACTTCCAACATCAAAGGCATTTCACTTTCCCGCGACACTGCCCTAGTCGAGGCAGGGCTCTCTATTGACCTGAATGCAAATGTGCGAGCCACGCTGAGCTATGACGGGCTGTTCAGTGAGAACACCACGGATAACGGTCTGAACGGTGGGCTCAGGATCAGGTTTTAAGGAACTTGTGGAACCAAAGTCTTCTGAACACGACACTTAGAATTATGCAGACAGCAAACACCTGTTATTTGGTAAGAGATGCTTTTCTCAAAATCAGCAGGGTGCTGAATAATTTTTCATTAAAGCCAGCAGTTTACACATCTTTCAAGGCCTGTTTGTCAAGCTCTTGACCTCTCAGGGGTTTGGTGTTCGTGAATGCGGAATAAAGGTGTGCTATGCAATTTCCAACAGCTTAAGATTGTACTTGCTTACATAGTTCTTGGATGAATGAGATAAGATTGCGTGAACGGATCGCGGTGCAGTCTAGGTTTGCTATGCTATGTTCTGTTTAGATAACGCGCGGAATTTGAGCTTTTGTTTTTCTCATTTCCTTATTGTGTTCGGCAACGTACCTGTCTATTACAACGCCGAGAGTGCCGCGTGGAATTTTAATTTGCCCAATAGTGTCGGGCTTTTCTAACTCTTCCTCGCGTAGTGCCAGCCGTGCACTTGTCGGCCGTTTTGTGTCGAATGTCTTGGCTTCAAGGTGCACCGCAGTTCCTTTAGGTTTGATGGAAATGAGAGCATTGCAAGCAATTGCGCCATCTTTTCTTTAACGTTTCCTAACGGTTCCCATGGTGCCCAAAGTGGTATGACATGTCATACTTTATGTTTATATAAATGCTAGATAATGCATAACAAAGCACCGGAAATGCACAGGGGGCAAGAGGGCTAACCGATGGAAAATAAACAAAAACTCTACGAAGTCGGCCAACCCGTATTTTCCGTGGCGCCCATGTTGGATTGGACTGATCGTCACTGTAGGGCCTTTCACCGTCAGTTTTCCAGAAAAGCGCTGCTTTATACGGAAATGATTACCACTGGAGCTTTGCTTTATGGGGATGCACCGCGCCATTTGGACTTTGGCAAGAGTGAGCATCCTGTGGCCTGCCAGTTGGGGGGATCGGACCCGAAGGACCTGATGAAGGCTGCCCGCATGGTTGCCGAGTGGGGGTATGACGAGATTAACCTGAATGTTGGGTGCCCCTCTGACAGAGTGCAAAATGGCCGCTTTGGCGCCTGTTTGATGTTGGAGCCCAAGCTGGTTGGCGAGTGTATTGCTGCCATGAAGGAGGTGGTTGATATTCCTGTCACCACCAAATGCCGCATCGGAGTTGACGATCAGAATGAAGAGGAAGCTCTGGCCGCACTGGTGGAAGAGGTTCTTGACGCTGGTACCGATGCCATCTGGGTTCATGCGCGCAAAGCGTGGCTCAAGGGGCTGAGCCCCAAGGAAAACCGTGATATTCCGCCGCTGAATTACGAACTGGTCTATGCTCTCAAGAAGCAGAACCCTGATGTATTCATCGGAGTGAATGGCGGTATCAAGACCTTGGAGGAGTGCGAGCAACATCTGAAGCATCTGGATGGGGTTATGGTGGGGCGTGCAGCCTATCAATCTCCTGCCATGATGGCCCATGTTGATGAGCGTATCTACGAAGCCTGCCCAAATGAGAACAGCACGGCGCAATCCATTCGCGAGTATATTCCCTATATTGAAGCCGAGCTGGCCAGAGGTACGCGCCTGTCCCATATAACCCGCCATATGCTTGGCTCCTATCAAGGAGTTCCCGGTGCCCGTCACTTCCGAAGAATTCTGACAGTGGGTGCCAACAAGGCGGGGGCTGGTCTTGAAGTGCTTGAGGAAGCACTGGAAGCGGTGGAGCGCCCGGCTTCAATCGGGTATGGGGTAGAAGAACAGGAAGACATTCTGGCAACCCTATAATATACCGCAGTTTATTGGAATTTTTGGGCGCAGGCCCACACCCTTTGGGGGATGGAAATAATGGATATTGTCTGGAGTGAGGCGCTGGTACTTGCAAGCTCTTTGTTGGTGGCGGGCGCTGTTTCAGGGTTTCTGGCGGGGTTGTTTGGAATAGGTGGCGGTGCGGTTCTGGTTCCGGTACTGGTGAGCGTACTGGGGTTTGTTGGAGTGGACCCCTCAGTTATCATGCATGTGTCCGTTGCATCATCCCTTGGTGTGATTGTTCCCACCTCCATCCGCTCTTTCATGACCCACCGTGCAAAGGGGGCTGTAGATAAGGACCTTTTAAAAAGCTGGGTCATTGCGGTGCCAATCGGCGTTGTGCTGGCCTCTTGGTTTGCGTCAAAAGCTTCTGATAGCGAGCTGAAAATAGTGTTTGTCGTGATTGCGTTTGCGGTTGCTCTTCGCATGCTTTTAAACAGGGACAACTGGAGCTTGGCAAGTGACGTCCCCACCAATCCGTTGCGGGCGTTTATTGGCGCACTTATTGGCTTTTTCAGCACGCTCATGGGCATTGGCGGCGGTGTTTTAACCAACACATTTATGACGCTATGTGGCAGGCCGATCCATCAGGCCGTGGCGACATCTTCAGGGGTTGGTCTTCTCATTTCTGTGCCGGGTTTTTTTGGAATGGTTGCAGCAGGCTGGGGAAGCGCCAACTTACCCCCGTTTTCTCTGGGCTATGTGAACCTTCTGGCTGTCGCCATCATCATCCCAACCTCCATAACCCTCGCCCCATGGGGGGCGCAAGTGGCTCATAAGATGCCAAAACGTAAACTGGAAATAGGCTTCGGCGTCTTCCTGCTCATTGTGTGCGGGCGCTTTATTTACGGCCTTGTTTGAACGTAACCGGCCTTGGGAGTTAAAATCATGGTGTCACCTTCCACACGCCAGCTTGCGAAGTGATTGAGGGCGCTCATGCCCAGCAAGCTGGTGCTTAACATATCTGGCTGTGCCACAAAGGCTTTTACGTCCGGAACCTGAACCGAACCAATTCTCAAGCTCTGCAGGCGAACCGGTGCAATATATCCAACACCGTTGGCGGTGGAGACAGGCACGTTAAAGTTCAAGGTGCGGGTGTCGATTCCGGCGGCTCTGGCGTCGGCTTCGGTCAGTGTCAGGTAGCTTGCGCCAGTATCCACCACAAGGGTGACGGGGGCATTATTTATTTCCGAATTGATGTCGAACCGCCCGCTTATATCCCTGTTTATGGTGATCTCTCCTTGGGAGTTTTCTACGACTGTTCCGGGCACCAGTGCGGCGATCACCCTATTGGAAACCACTTCAAAATCGGCGCGAAATGCATAAAGAGTTACCAAAACAAGGCCGAGGGCAATCCAGATAAAAGCAGAACGCAGCATAACAGAAACCCCCGGTCGCCTTGCCAGTAGTCCAGCACTGACCACAAGCGTAATGGCAAGCAGTGAGACTATTTGCGGTCCATTGGACTGGACGTCCAGCTTGGAGAAGTCAGATCCCCCCATGTATCCATAGATCACACCCACAATCATAGCGATTACAAGAATGAAAAAACCTATTAAATATATCGATGGTCTTCTCATTGCGTGTCTAAGCCTTTTGCTGTTCGTGCGAGCGTCTGGATGAAACCTCCTCAAGCACCGATCGCTTTTGCTGGTTAGTCATTTTACCCCACATGGTAATTTCAGCCAGAGTTCTGAGACAAACACTGCACATGTTCCGTTCTTTATCAAGTGTGCATTGGTTCTGGCAGGGGCTTTCAATGTTTTGTTCCAGGTCACTCTCCTTTTTTTGGACTTTGTAACGAATTAAGCGAGAGATGATAATTCTACATAGGCATCACTGGGATACACACCCCATTTATATTCAAAATGCAGCGATAACTTTCCATCATCATTTATGTATTGGTTGCAATCAGTATTCTCAGGAACAAGAAAATGGATATCCGTCCAATCTTGGCCAAAGACTGCTAAGCGGGCTTTTATAGTATAGGATTCTTTGACAACCAGTGTCCAAGTAAGTCGTCCGCCACTGACACTCGCAAGAGGGTACTTTTCTCGTAACTTCGCAATTATGGAATTAAGGGGAACAGTCTTTTCTATAGATATATTATACCAACGGCACCTGTTTTTGACTCGGGATGAGGATTCCCAAATCACTTGAATTGTGATTCAACATTGGGAAAGGAGATTCCCAATGTCAGCGATCCCATTGCGCCGAGACTATGATGCTTCTTCGTTACGAACTCTTGCTTGTCAAAGTAAGGATGTCAGGCAGAGCCGCCGCCTTCTTGCTCTTGCTGCTGTTTATGATGGGTTGTCGCGCTTGGAGGCGGCACGCATGGGCGGCATGGACCGCCAAACACTGCGAGACTGGGTGCATCGGTTTAACGCAGAAGGGCCGCACGGCCTGTACAATCGTAAGAGCCCGGGCCGTGTCCGGTGGTTAAATAAAGAGCAAATGGCTGAATTTGCAGATCTGGTTGAGGCTGGGCCTGATTTACAACAACACGGCGTAATTCGCTGGCGTCGGCGGGATCTGCAAGGTGTGATCGAGCAGAAGTTTGGGGTCAGCTATAGCGAAAGGGCTATTTCAAGCCTCCTCAGAGTTCTGGGATTTTCTCGGGTCAGCGTTCGGCCACAGCACCCGGCACAGGACGAGCAAGTTATGGAGACATATAAAAAAACTTCCATGCCCAGCTTAAAGAAATAAAAGCGCGCTTGCCCTCACAAACATCCATGGAAATCTGGTGGCAGGACGAAGCCCGCATTGGTCAAAAAAATGGGCTCACCAGAAGGTGGGCAAAAAAAGGAACGAGACCACGGGCTCCCAGCGACGGGCGCTATCAATCAACTTATGTATTCGGGGCCATCTGCCCCGCCCACGGCAAAGGGGCAGCACTTGTTTTGCCCAAAGCCAATACCAATTCCATGCAGCTTCACCTTAAAGAAATCAGCCGAACCGTCGCCAAAGGGGCGCACGCAGTGGTCCTGATGGATCAAGCGGGTTGGCATACAACGGCAAAACTGAAGTTGCCTGATAATATAACCATCTTGCTGCTCCCACCCCGTTCTCCGGAGCTCAACCCGGTTGAAAATGTTTGGCAGTACTTACGGCAAAACTGGCTCTCTAACCGAACCTTTCAAGACTACCAGGAAATTGTCGATGCCGCCTGTTCCGCTTGGAATAAGCTTATTCAACAACCCCACACAATCACATCAATCGGTAGACGAAATTGGGCGCATACAGGTCAATTATAAGTGCCGTTGGTATTAGCGGTATGTGGAGCCCAGACATCATCACCCGCACAAACACTATCCCTCGTAATCACAACTTCCATCACGGCCAATATATTTGCTCCTTAGTTGTACTTCTTAATCAAACCTTCCATACTTGATCAGCTCACGCAATAGTTGCTTTGCGAATGCCTGAGGAGGGCCTAATTAGTGGCTATGATTGGAAATTAGTTCGCCTTGTTCCGGCATAGCGGTGATGATAACCGTTCCATTTTGCTGTTCTATCGATGCACTGTATTTCTTCCCGTTATAGTCTAATTCAACTATTTCAAAATAACTCATTACACGTGCAGACCTTTTCTAGCCAATAATTTCTCAGGATGGGCTGCTCTAACTTGAACTATTTTCAATAATTGTTCGTAGCTATTGCAATCCGGATCGTATGCTACATATTCTCATTCGGGTTGAAGTGCAGTCATTACAAGGTTGTTACAGTCGAGATGTTTTTTTAGAGCTTACAATGCGTTACTTGAGTTTGATGCTCCGGTTGCAGGAAACCAGCATCTGCGTTCTTGTTCAAATTCCATACAGAAATTTGGATTTATTACCCGCAATTCATAACAGTTCTCTTTGAGATAGTTTCGATAGTTAGCCCCATAGGTGCCTTTACTTATATTAGTCTAACGTGCGAACCATGTTGGGCAGGATTTGAGGTAACTATCTGCTTCACGCATTGTGATGCGCATTCCCGTGCTTGAATACTCGTGTAAGTATTTTTCCTTCAAGTCAGGGTCCGATGCCAATGCTACTGAGTTACTTAGTTCGGACAATCCAAAGAAACTCTTCTTGTTTTGTAAGCATAACTCACCTCCTGAGTGAAACAAACTGTTAGAGTTTCTTGGAGTGCCGAGGACAAACGGGCCATCCCTCAAGAGGAAATTTCGGCCAGCGTTTCTCTTGTTCAGGTCTCCCGCCGCCGACACGATTAGCTATTGATCCCGACGGGTTTTCAGGCGGATAGGCGGCATTTTTAAAATAAGTGCGGCCAGCAGAAGCCCGATCATTAAACCATTGAGCAGATGCCACATAAAGTGTGTTCCAAAGGGGAAATAACTGCAAATGATCAGGTCGATGGTCCTAAAGGTTAGCGAAATGAAAAAAGTCATGGTGGCCAGCGCGAAATAATGGCGGGCAGGATGTTTGCGGATATACATCAGCATAGTCGTCACCAGCAGAGCAACGACTGCGGGCAAATATTGCAGGGACCCATTGAACGGATCAGGGCCTGCGTCAGTCTCAGTCAGCACCGCGTTGGAGGTAAACCAAAAAATAATTGCGGTAAGCCCCAGTGCAACAAAACTGTCTCTCAACGTGCGATACAGGTTTTCGCCTGTTGCGCGATAAATCAGCGTGACGATGTAAAACGCAACAAAAGTCCAGATCGGGATGACATCCGCAACCTCAGACCAAGCGTTCGCCAGTGTGTGAAAAAGGAACGATCCGACCCCAATAGAAGCTGCGAGCACAATAAGGATAAGCTCCGCAAAGTCTGGGTGTCGTCCTCTTTGCTGTACCAGATAAAGCGCAAAGAGTGCTGCGGCAATGAAGCTCAGATTGGTCAGTGCGTTGAGAGGCTCGTTCCAGAAGCCTGGTGCAGTCCGTTCACAATAAAGGTCAATATAGTCAGCTGAGAGCATGGCGACGCCTCGTGAAGTCCGGGACTGCTAGGAGTTTAGAGGTTGGGATATATTAATCAAGGCATGATCATTGTGGACTGGCTTAAGAAAAGTGGAGAGACACTGCCTCAATATTTCTGTGCCGTCTCTCGAACACAGTTAGCGACTGATAGTCCAACGGTGAATGTCTCCTTTGTTGGACTTCGCTCAGTTTTGCCAGACAGAAAACTAAATCCTTATTAGGTCATTATTCAAACATTCGACGACTTCTACTCGAGCTGGATCTCGCAAAATTTTTGCGTACTTATATTTGAAATTGCCACTGGAAAGATCTACGATTTGGTCTGCCACCCATTGTGGATCAAGCATTGTTTTCGTGTCTTCGTCCGTGCTCTTCCAAAAAGGTGTTTGGATGCCAGAAGGAGCTGCGACAAGAACCTTGCCAAGTCCTTTATCTCTAACTAGTGACGCTCCAAGCATACCCATTGCAGATTTTGCAGCACAATATGCAGGCTCGAACTCTCTTGGAGTGTACTGTGAACTGGATGTTATGAGCATAATTTTGAGAGGGTGGTTCGTTCTGTTCTTTAAGCGTTGAATTAACATCATTGGAGCCAATAGACCGACATTCACCATAGACCCCAAGTCGTCATCGTTAAGTTCATCAATATGGCCCCGCTGAAGAAAACCAGCTGCATAAACAAGCGTATGTACATTTTCAAAACGGTCCAAAATACGATCTAAGTCCTGCGGTAATTGCGCCGAATCTTGCGTTATCGAAAGCTCTTGATAGGTCGCTTCTGGTAGACTAGGGGACTTGCGCCCAGTGATGCAGACATTATGTCCGTCAGTCGTGTAGTGTCTTGCGAGTTCAAGGCCAACGCCTGATGTTCCACCAACAATTAAAATGTTTTTTTTCAAAATATCTCCATTCTCGACTTCATCGCTTTTTGTCTTTACTTCACTAGGTGAAGCTTCTCCTTTTCTGGACTAGCCCCATGCCCCAAACGCTGATTTACCACCATGAGCCTATCCAGCAAGAATAGATAAAACTTTATATTTAATTAATCCTATCGAGAGATAAACGATCTCAAACAAATACAAGTATTTTTATGCGCAGGGAAAGTCAACGAAACCAATTTTTGTAGCTCTTCTTAGGAGGATGACATCGTGGATAAGAGAATTATACAAAATAGGTATCAAGGTGAGATTGCGCGTGGGGTGGACTATAGCCCCACATGGAAAGGTTGGGTTGTTGGAGTTCCAGACACCCAAACCAATGACTCTGATTTTGCTAACGATGCCTTCCAATCATTATGGGGAGACCAATTCCAGTTGGCTCCTGACGGAAGCAAAAGTAATCCTTACAACAATGGGGCACATTACCGAGGCGACTTGCGAACGCTCGGAAAAAATCGATTTAATGTGGTACGCCTCTACAATTGGAACGGGGCAAGAGGAGCGACGCCAAAAAATAAATTCTATGGTCGTGCGCATCTTAACTTTCTCGATTATGCCGAGAAGCAAGGGCTTAAAGTAATTATCCCGGTTTCAGACTATTTTTTGAGTGATTCTGAATATGCTTGGAACCACGCGACACTTCCCGACTATTCCTTTGAAAGTGCTCCAGGCAGTATCCAGGTCTGTTTTCGGCAAATTGTGAACAGCATAATTGATCCAAAGACTGGCAATGTTCATAAAGCAGTTCATTCCATAAGTGTTGGTAATGAAGGCGATATTGGCGAAGGGCTCATGTCCCCACCAACAAGTGCAGCTAATTTTCTGGCACGGACTATTTGGTGGATTTATAACTTACGAAATAGCTCTTGGAGTCAAAATATAAAGAATACAAACACTCCGATATCTGCAACCTTCTCTAACGCTGATCAGGGCGGAAACGGCAAAACAAGTTGGTTCGGATGCGTGGTAAATGGCGTATCCACAAAAACGCCTTTGCCCAATGGCTGCGCACTTCATAGTGCGCTGGGAGGTTACTTTGATGTACAGGTGAAGGGTTTGGCGACAGTGGACCCCGAATACATGGATTACTACTATAATAGCATAAACGTTAGCCAAATCGGTACATCGAAGCCATTTAAATGCAGTTTATCTGAGACTTTGAATGCCTACGACAATTGGCAATCTGGCTGGCCTTTTGAGCAATTTGAAGTACCCCTGTTATTCATGGAAGTGTTCACGGCCAACCGATATGACTTTAACCCGCCAAACTTGCAGGTCGAGGCCGCGCTGACACAAATTGCGATACTTGAAAGCTACTTAAAAAAGCATGACGCGGGAACGTCAAACAGTACAACTTTCTTTATGGGATACAACTATTTCGAGTTCAATGATGAATACAACGGAGACACGTTGAACAAGGCTATGGGACTGTTCCAATATGAGGGCAGTCCCGAAGCTACGGTTCACACCGGGACCACAAGTTATCCGTATGGACCGTTTAGTGAGCTTTCAAACATGCCATATCCTTACTACAACTTGACTGCTACTAAGGGGCCAGACGGTGCTTCTTTGATTGCACAGATGCGCGCACTGTTTCCTAAAGTCACGGTCCCTAGCAGATAGCCGTCGCCGTACTAATTTGACAAGTCGCATTCAAAATGGGAGTGCGACTTGATACCAATTGACTGCTGAATATTGAAAGTCAATTTGACAAATTTGAAGTTTTCAGATTTGACTACATCCGCGTGCCGACAGCTGAGAACCTCTCCTTTGTTGGATTGTTCAGGCTGTCCCTGATGTTTGTCATCGACCGGCATGGTAAAGGTCCTTCAAATCTACCCACTAAGTAAATAATTATCTGCATAGATATGTTATTTTGGTCAAATTTATCGCTATGAATTTTCGAGCATTCTGTGGTGGCTTCCGTTGAAAATTGCACGGGGGTAGATTACCGCGCTACTATAAAATGAAGTTCTAACCGAAAATGCCTACACAACGAAGGAGCCGCGGATGTTTCCTGTTCCGTTGGACGCTGTAATATTTGATATGGATGGGTTGCTGCTAGACACAGAAAGGCTTTATCGGTCGGCTATCTTCGGTGCCTGCGAGGACCTTGGTCATATCATGCATGATACTCTTCATCTCAGCTTGATCGGCACTCCCAAAGAAATAGGGGACGCGAAGCTGAAGGCGCACTTCGGCGATGAATTCGCAATCGATAAGTACCATGAAAATTGTCGGGATCGGTTTCGTGCCTTATGCGCGAAAAATATTCCATTGCGTCAGGGTGCGAGCGAAATACTTGATTGGTTGAAGGATTTTAACATTCCGAGGGCCGTAGCTACCTCCACCCCTCGGGCGCTGGCTCTGGATCGTCTGGACAAAGCGGGGATCATTGATCGAATTGATGCTGTCGTAACCCGAACGGATGTAGAATTCGGCAAGCCTCATCCTGAGACTTTCTTAAAGGCTGCCGCCGCGGTGGGCGGCCGTCCTTCACAATGCCTTGCTTTGGAGGATTCCCATACTGGTATCCGTGCGGCTACGGCCGCAGGTATGGTCACGGTCATGGTACCAGATTTATTGAAGCCAACGGAGGAAATTCGATGTCTGGGCGTTTCTGTCGTTCAAGGCCTTGGTTGCTTGCTTTCGCAATTGCAGTCCAGCGTCGACCAGTCTGAACGAGCTAGTTTAATGGAAAGTTGACTACGCTGTCATCATCCAAGAATACTGCCATCCCTTCTTCAGCAACCGTCTTTTGAAACTCTTCATAAGCGGCAGTGTCAGATTTAAAAGTGTCATCCCAGACGGTTGATGTACCATTTGAATTTACTACCTCGAGGGTCCAATCAGGGCAGTCTTCAAGTCGATAAATACAAAGTTCAACGCTTACACCGCCCTCTGTGAGATGCTTTGAAAGGTCGGATGTTACAAGGTCCGGTTCTTTTTCTTGCATTGCTATTTTTCTCCTACTTTGGACTTTTACAAGCAAAGCTCCGGTTTGCAAATTAAAGCCTGTACTTATGAAGGTGCTCTATCTGTAATCAGCTTGCATATTATTAGATGTTACGTCAGGTTGATATACAACTAATTGTACATGAAAGCAGCAAGATGTCGAATGAGATAGAGCAGTCCCTTTTTAAAGCAGCTATACAGTTGATTGAACGGCGCTACCCTATCGGATGGGGAGGAGCTGCGGCGATCAGAACTGCGAGCGGGAAAATACTGACCAGTGTTGCCCCCGATACCAAGAATGACGGGTTGTCGCTGTGTATGGAGGTCGGCTCTATTCTTGAGGCGCACAAACTCGATGAGGACGTGACCCACTCCCTATGTATTTGCAGGGAAAGTGAACATGAACCCTACCTCATCCTGACTCCCTGCGGGATTTGTCAGGAGCGACTGGTGCACTGGGGTGGGGGTGTTATGGCTGCAATTTCCAATGCGGATAATAAGCTGGTTTTCAAATCATTACGCGAATTGCAGCCACATCACTGGTCGATTGTAAATGGGAAAGCCCTCTAAGGAGTTGTTGCGGAACCTAAGGATACTCCAATGTAATCTTTGAGTTTTATGCTGGTGTGCGAACCTTATCGCGTCGTATTGGGGGTGAGCAAGGTGCGCGGTAGGGTAATCACCACATCAGTCGCTCTTCCAATTATCGTGCCCACACCTTGTCCGGCGGTGGCAAAGGTGCTGGAGAATGTGCGGTCCTTTGCTCTTCTACCTATGCTGTTTTTACGGATTAACTGCCTGATCTGGGGGATGTCACTGGCTATTTCCGCAAATTTCGTGTGGCGGGACGCATCGTTACTTTGAACATCTGTAAGATCAAGGACTATAACACCCAGATCGGCAAGTTCCTCATCATTTACATAGGCCCCGACACGGTCTTTGCCACCAGCAATGCGGCGGGAAAGACGCAGGGCGCGGTCATCGCGTGATAACATCACAACGAACGGGTTCGCAGTTGGTCCTATGCGTTTGAGCTGCTGTTTAAACACATCCACATCCACATCAGGTGCTGCCAGAACAACAAATACCCTCTTGTTTTCTAGGATGTTGTTGCCATCTATCTTCATTTGCCGCAGGGTTTCCAGCAAGGTCCAGTTTCCCATGGAGTGGGCGACAATATAAACGGAATCCGGTGTGTTATTTGAAACCGTTAATAAAAGCTCCTCAAGGCCGTCCCTCGCAATTGTAGCGCTGTTGCTGTCGTAAACATAATTGGTTACATCCCCGCGCGAAGCCCATGTGAATAAGACAGGAACCCCTGCAAATTCGGAGTCATGCGAGAATTGGGCATAACGAAAAATGGCCTCGGCAAACAAGGTGTTATACCCGTGAATAAAGACCATGGATGAGCGTTGTTCAAAAGGCCGTTTTGCTATCTGCCGTCGCAATGCACCTGTAAACTGCGCGCTGCCATCTATGAAATCTGCATTGCGAACTACAAAGTCTGTCTCGGGGTCACCGGGCGGCGAAGAAGGCCATTCGATCTCACCGGGAACATGAGTGGGGGGAATGGAAACGGTAACAGAGGCAAAATCCAGTACGCTGTTGCCCCGTTCCCCTCCGTAAAGAGTATTTTCCTGTTCAGAGCGTTCCCGTGTTGTGGCAATTAAAATGGTTTCCTCGCTCGTTCCGGCCGCTGGCTCTAAAGAAATGGCCAAGGCTCCTGTTCTTGGGCGCGAAGAACAAGAGGCCAGCAAAGTGCACACGAGTAAAAGAAAGATCCATTGCCTCATAAAAGTCTTTGCCCGTAAATTGCAGCTCCCACTAGAAATAGAGGAAAAACGTGAAGAGCTTCTAAACCATTTTGCATCAGCGTTGAAAGAAATAGGCGGATGCCTTGATATTCAGTCAAATCAATAACCAGCCAATTAGAAAGCCTAGGGAAGAAAGCTGCTGAGCGGCCCCCAAAACGTCTCCGGTGACACCGCCGATTTTTTTCATAGTCAATCGTGCCAGACACCAAGTGGTTATTCCACCAACCACTAGCGAGGCTATTAGATTTCCGCCTGAGGGGGAAAACAAAAACAGCAAGAGGGGTAGGACGGTTATGAGACCGGCTTGCAGCACCCCGCTTGCATCCGGCTTGCCAAATTTTTGAGAGAGCCCACCTTCATAGGCAGCGGGCAGCTTTTGCCAAAGGGCGACAAAGGCAAAGCGGCTGAAGAGTTCGGAAGCAAGAAAAACAAGAATGGCGAAAAGGGGAGAATAGCGTTCCAGAAGCGCCGTCAGCAGTCCCCACCGTAGCCCAAGGGATAAGATAAGTGCGGCGGCTCCAAAGGCTCCAATGCGGCTGTCCTTCATGATTTCAAGGCGCAGCTCCTTTGTATGCCCGCCAAAAAAACCGTCACAAACATCGGAAAGCCCGTCTTCGTGCAGGCAGCCCATGCTGGCAACGCTCACACTCACCACAACACCGGCAATAACAAAGCTTGGCAGGTTGCTGGCACTTAGAAGCAGCATGAAGAGAGCAGGCAGAAGGGCGATAACCACACCGGCAATGGGAATTACTTTGGCAAGGCGCTGAAAATCCGGTGCTCTGCACGGGTCATCCGCTTTTCCAAGCGCTGGTACAGGAATACGGGAGAAGAACCGTATGCAGGCCGCCACGTCTTGGGTGAGGCCTTGAACAATCCCCAAACCTTTACTGTCGTTCATTGATCTTCACATGCCCCTTTTTAATTTTTTGCCCGGAAAATCGAGGAAATTATTATTTAAGCGTTTGTCCAAATTGTAAAATTCGCGCGTTGGTTATAGAGCAGGGGGTGAGTTAGCGCAAAATCTGTTTTGCAACGTATAGTTTTTGGGGAACCCTTCATGTCTTTATCCACGACTGGCCTACCGTTTGATGATATTCGCAATCTGGTGGAGGCAATGCCGGGGCCGGATTTGGAAGCAGTTGCGGCGGTTAAGGCCCGCGACGCTCAATTGACCAAGCCTGCGGGATCGCTGGGCCGTCTGGAGAAAATTGTTGAATGGCTTGCCGCTTGGCAGGGGCAGCCAAAGCCAAGGGTAACACGGCCACTGGTTGCGGTGTTTGCAGGTAACCACGGCATCGCTAAAAAAGGCGTTTCTGCATTTCCGCCGGAAGTCACAGCGCAAATGGTGGAGAACTTTGCAGCGGGCGGCGCGGCAGTTAACCAGCTTTGCATTGCCTATGATCTTGGCTTGAAAGTGTTTGAGCTGGCCTTGGAAATGCCAACTGGAGATATTTCCGAAGAAGATGCTTTTGATGAAGCCGCCTGCGCGGCCACAATGGCCTTTGGAATGGAAGCGATATCCGGAGGAACCGACCTTTTGTGCATCGGTGAGATGGGCATTGCCAACACTACGGTCGCCTCTGCCATCTACTATGCGCTGTTCGGCGGAACCGCCGCAGACTGGGTTGGCCCCGGTACTGGCGTTGCAGGCGCTGCACTTGAAAAGAAACGTCAGCTGGTAGAGCAGGCCGTTCAGCGCTGCGGTGGTCCCGGAGTCATGGACCCCTTGGAAGTTCTACGCCGTTTGGGCGGGCGCGAAATTGCCGCCATGGCCGGTGTTATTCTTGCAGCCCGCATGCAGCAGGTTCCAGTGATTATCGACGGATTTGTTGCATCCTCCGCTGCAGCAATTTTGTATTCAATGGATGAGAGCGCTCTTGATCATTGTCTGTTTGCGCATGGATCTGCCGAGCCTTCCCACCAGCGGGCTGTCGAATTGATGGCAGGTGACCCGCTTCTGAACTTGGGAATGCGCCTTGGTGAGGGCTCCGGTGCCGCCATTGCGGCAGGCATCGTGAAAGCTGCCGCCCTGACCCATTCGGGTATGGCAACATTTGGGGATGCGGGTGTGAGTGGGCAAGATTCCGCTGAATAAGCAAGAGAGGCCCGCGAGAAGCGGGCCACCCTCGGCTTTTCTTTAAAAACATCCCTTTGAAAAATGAGCGCCTGTCTTCAAAATCTGCGTGAAGATGTTACGCTAAAATATTGAATTAACTAAGTAAAATCTATCATATCTATGAAGTGAATCCCGCCGGTTTCTCTTTGAGAACAAGAACTCCATAGTCCTGCGTATACTGCTCCAACTCTCCAAGTGGTATCCATTTGAGATCGTTGGATTCCTCTGAAATCACTGTTTCTTGATGCTCATCTGCGTAAAAAATATACCGGATATCATAGTGGTAGTGCGCCGGATCTCCCTTGATTGAGGGGATCAAATGAATGTCGATGTCAAATATCTGGCGGCTTGGTGCTTCAATTCGCAAAAGCCCACTTTCTTCATAGGCTTCTTTGAGCGCACTGAAAAATGGATCTTTAATACCATCACAATGCCCGCCTAGCTGAAACCATTTACCAAGTTTGGCATGGTGGGTTAAAAGCACTTTGGAGCGTTCTTCATTGAGTATAAAAGCTGATGCTGTCACATGGTCATAGGCAGGGTCGCGCGAGAAGGCGTTGCCACGCCCGTTAATCAGCTTTGTCATCTTTTCCGCGTTCACTTGGTCGCGTTGGGTGTGAACCTCAAAGAGGCCGGAAAGCGGAATGGTCACAGTTTTCATCTTGCGTCCTTAATGACAGTGGGTTTGAAGAGGAGGGGCCCGTTAAAAGGAGTTGGCCTACTAGCACAATATGGCCTAGGGTTTACCGCAGATTATGGGAGCAGACACAACTTATAGAGTGATTTGTTGTGTACCTTGCCAAATTGGGGGGCGGAATGACCAAGACATATCAAGGCTCATGCCTTTGTAAGAGTGTGCGCTATGAAGTGCATGGAGAGTTTGAGAGTTTTTTCCTCTGCCACTGCGCGCATTGCCGGAAGGATACGGGGTCTGCCCATGCGGCAAACTTGTTTTCAACCAGTGCCAGTGTGGAGTGGATTTGCGGGCAAGAGGTCATTGCAACCTACCAGCTGCCTGAAACACGGCACGCCAGAAGCTTTTGTAAATCCTGTGGCTCTGCCTTGCCCAATCAGCAAATGGGTGGAAAGTTGTTGGTCGTTCCAGCGGGCTCCCTTGATACAACCGTGAAGATGGAACCCAATGCCCATATCTTTATGGCAAGTAAAGCGGAGTGGGACGAGGAGCTGGAGCACCTCCCAAAACTTGAAGGGCTGCCCGCTTAAAGCACGCTGCGTTCATTGGCATTCACGCTCCGCACTCTAACTTTTATATTTTAAACGGACGAAGCCGCAGATGGGTTCCTCCAAGAGGATATCTGCGGCTCATCCTACATTTTCTGCACGGCTAGTTGGAGTAGAGCTTTTGTACGGCGGCTTGCAGCTGTGAGTCTAATTCCCCTTTGCGCAAGCTACCTGCTTCCATGTCAAAATTATCGTAGAAGCTTGGAATGGACAGGCTTGCTTTCAGGTCCACACCAAAGAAGGGCGCGGAGCCTACAGCTGCCTGAAGGACACTTTTTGCACCACCAGGGCCAGGGGAGGTGGCAAGATAAACGGTTGGCTTATCTTGAAAGACCTTCTGGTCAATACGTGAAACCCAGTCGAAAAGGTTTTTGTAAGCGGCGGAATAACTCCCGTTGTGCTCCGCAAAAGAGGCGATAACCGCATCCGCTCCTTTGATTTTTTCAAAGAAAGCTTTGGCAAGTTCTGGCTGGCCAAGCTCTTTTTCCCTTTGCTCACTGAAAAGGGGAAGTTCAAAATCATTCAGATCAAGGACTTCCACCTCGCCGCCCTCAACCAGTGAGGCAGCGTAACCAGCTAGCTTTTTATTGATGGAGGTTGCGCTACTGCTTGCACCAAATGCGATAATTTTCATGGGGTTTCTCCGTAACTGTGATTCTAGGAATTTTCAGTAAAGTGAATTACTACCAAGCCGAGGCTTTCGTGAGACGTGAGCTCCAAAGAGTTTCCCTCGATTAAGTCGCCGGCTTTTACTGGAATACCGTTTGCGATGGCAGTTCCGTCCGTAACGAGGACAATGAAAGGCCCATCAAGACTGAGAATCTCGTGGTCGTTCAGGTATCCTATTTTGCAAGTCATTGTATTGTGGAATGTATCAGCCTCATTTCCACCCAATACGGTGGTGAGACCGTTTTTTTCCAGTTTGAAATCCCTATAGGCGGGTTCCAGATCTTTTTCTGGCGGGTTAAACCAAATTTGCACGAGGTCGGCGGTTTCTCCATTCAGGCTAAACTCGGAGTGCTGGATGCCAGTTCCTGCCCGCTGAACCTGTACGCCGGGGCCCGTGATAGTTGTGCCATGCCCCATGGATCCGGTATGTCCTACTGCGCCTTTGGGAATGAAACTAACAATGTCCACATTAGAATGTGGGTGCATTGGGGCACCGTCGTCCGCTTTAAAATAACCGTTGGCAAGGTAGATAAAATCACCTAGACCATGGCTGATGTCGGTTCTGTTTTTTGCAGATGCCCACAGGCTCGGATTCATGACCATTCTTGTTTCAACAATCCCTGCAAAACCGCCCAAAGGTAGATCGTCTTTATGAATGATGCGAAATTCGTTAGTGTTCATAATCAGTTCCCTCAATCTGTGATGTTTGACTGAAGCGAACCTACCGAGAAAAATTATCTATTAATAATATTGTTTTTTCACTATAATAATCGAAATATTAGATCATCTTTGGCGAGGCATTTTGTGACACATGAACAACTAGTTGTCTTGAAGGCGATTGTTACCCAAGGAACGTTCCGCGCTGCAGCTGAACACCTGAATAAATCTCAAAGCGCTTTAAGCCATATGCTGAAGAAGCTTGAGGACGAAGTTGGCGTTGAGCTTTTGTCCCGCGCTGAATACAGGCCCAAACTCACGCCAGAAGGGGAAGTATTCTACCGTAATGCCACCCGGGTTCTGTTTAGCATGCAGGAATTGAAAAACGTCGCCAACTGCCTGAGTGCAAAGCAAGAAGCCGAAGTGGTGGTTGCGGTTGACGGAATCTATCCGCTCTCACCTCTTTTGGGATTGGTGAGTGAAATGGCAAAAAGCTATCCGGCGACCCATATTCGCTTGACCCGTGAGAGTATGGGCGGCGTCATTGAAAGGTTGTATCGTGAAGAAGCGGACATCATCATTACGACGATTCATGGTGTTGCTGCGGACATGATCGAGGCGCTTCCCCATGCATCCACAACCATGATTCCTGTGGCACACCGTGACTTCGAACCCGCTAAAACCAGCTATCTGAAGTCCACCAGTGAAATGCAAAATTACACGCAGATTATTGTGGCTGACAGCAGTCAGGGAGATTCCAAACAGACCAGAGGGCTCTTGCCCGGTGGATTGAAGTGGACTGTATCCGATTTTCCAACGAAGAAGGAAATACTCTTAAAAGGTATGGGGTGGGGCGGAATGCCGGATCACTATGTGCAAGACGAATTGGAGCAAGGTGAGTTGGTGGCCCTCAATGTGGAAGGGTATCCAGATGTTCATGTACCTCTTTTCCAAATGCGCAAACGTGGTAGTTCCGTTGGAATTGTTGCCCAAGCCATTTGGGAAAAGCTGTTACAGATAGAAGGCTATAATTAAGTTTGAAAAATTCCTCATTGGGAAGGATAGGATTTCAAATCATCGCGCGGCTGAGATGCGTGGTATGGGCTTTCATCCAAGGTTTGATTGCTTTTTAGTATGCGTTTTGCAGGTAGGCTGATGGTTACAGTCGTACCACAGTGGGGCGTGGAGGAAATGTGGAACTCGCCATCGTGCATGACCGTGAGGGCCTGTACAATGGAAAACCCAAGGCCGGTGCCTTGTTCCGCACTTTTAATGGCCTGCGAACCTTGCCCGAACGCCTGAAGAACAGTGGGCATCTCTTTTTCAGGAATGCCCGGTCCGTTGTCCTTGATAGAAATGAACTGTCCGCCTGTTACGGTAGATCCCACTGATACCCTGACTTCTCCGCGCTTGGGAGTGAACTTGATAGCGTTCGTCAGCAGGTTCAGGATAATCTGGCGGATGGCACGCGAATCTGCCCACACTTTCGGCAGGCTGGCTTCATGCTCTTCATGCAAATCAATTGATTTATAGGCCGCTCGCATTGTGAGCATCTGGGTGCATTGGTCGCTTATCTCCGCAAGGGAAACGGCCTCCTCGTGCAGTTCATAACGGCCCGCCTCAATTCGGGAGAGATCTAGAATTTCGTTTATGAGGTTCAAAAGGTGTTGGCCGGAACTATGAATATCATTGCTATATTCCGCATAGCGTTGGTTGCCTATCTTGCCCAGAAGTTCGTCTTTCATAACCTCGGAGAAGCCAAGAATCGCATTGAGCGGCGTGCGAAGCTCATGGCTGACGGCGGCCAGAAATCTGGATTTTGCCAAGTTGGCTTCCTCGGCGCGGCGGCGAGATTCCAAGGAGATAGCATTGAGCTGCTCCAGCTCCACGATCAAATCGTCTTTTTCTGCCCGATACTCCAGCATGGTCAGGGCCGATGCGTGCACCTGCCGGGATAGTATGAGAAAAAAACCTTGTGCGCCAACAGCCATGGCCGCCATAGCGTAATGAATGGGTGTTGCGTAGGTCATAAAGCAGTAAATGAGGGTGAAGGTAATGGGAACGGTTCCCAGAATCAGGGCATTGGGCATGGGGGCAGACAGCATGGCAGCCATGGCAATAACAATCAGCATGGTTGCAAACTGGAAAACCTCAAAGCCCTCCGTAGGTGTGTGGGCAATGTTTAACAGGAAGAAACTGGACCAGCTCAGGCCATAAAGTGCTTCACCAAGCAACAGCTCCCGCCTTACGTTCCTCAGGTTTGGCGAGGCTTCTACCGCCTTTTCAAGCTGGTGGGTTGAAATATAAACCAACAGATGAATGCTCAAGGCAAACAGAAGCCATACACTTACCCAAGCGATTTTAATCCAGATGCTGGATATTGCCGCCACAACCACCACAAACAACGGCATTGCAAATATTGCACTGAGCCGGTTGCGAATGAACATCAGCGTCAAGTCCACTTCAAAGCTGGGCCGCACTTCCTCGTCTTTTTTGAAGCGTTTACGGGCAGCCTTAAGCGCCTTAACAACCTCATGGCGTTTTCTGAATCGGTCGCGATTTATGGGTGTGTCGTTCATACTTGAGCGTATTTTCACCCGCCTACACCTAGATTACGTCAGTTGGATTACAGTTGCTTTCAAGGGAAGCTATGCTTTCGATTAGGATGAATACATAATGTTAAGATTGCTCTGACTTCTATGGTAAGTAAATAATTAAAATAATTAGGATAGATGTACGGAGTTGCTTCATGCTGAGGAAATGATTTCCATGCATAAGAAGCAACCAATTATAACTATCAGGAGAGGGGTATGAAATTATACACACACGAGATGGCGCCCAATCCGCTTAGGGTCAACATTTTCGTTCGCGAAAAAAACATCAAACTGGAAACTGTGGAATTGGAGTTCATGGAAGGAGAGTTGAAAACCGATGAGTTTTCAGCGCGAAATCCCATGCAGCGTATTCCAGTGTTAGAGCTTGCTGACGGGACGTATATTTCTGAATCTCATGCAATTTGCCGTTATCTTGAACAAATGTACCCCCTTCATCCGCTTATGGGCCTTTTGGCAAAGGAACAGGCACTAATTGAAATGTGGAACAGGCGCGCCGAGTTCAATATTTTGGGGCCTGCCCAGCATTGCCTGCGCCATACCAGTTTAGCCATGGCTAAACTTGAAGTTCCGCAGATAGAGCAATGGGGGGAGGCGAACCGGCAACGCGCTTTGGAGGCTCTCAACGTATTTGATAGCCAGCTGGCACAAAATGAGTTTGTCGCGGGTGATCGCTTTACAATTGCCGATATCACAACTTATGTTGCAGTGAATTTTTTGAAACCCAGCAAAATTCCAGTCCCCGAGAAACTGGAAAATCTGAATAAATGGTTCCAGAGAGTAAAGAAACGCGAGAGCATATCGACGAAACGGACGTTGGCTGCCTAAAACAGCAAATAGCGCGGTGCCGTGTGTGTGTTGATAGACCAAAGCGCGCACCCTTACCCCATACGCCCCGCCCTGTGGTTGTTATGTCTGCAACCGCCCGTTTGCGTATTGCCGGACAAGCTCCTGGAACCCGTGTTCATGCCTCGGGCCGTCCTTTTACCGACCCCTCGGGGGACAGGCTCAGGGATTGGCTGTCCATGGATAAAGAAGTCTTTTATAATTCTGATTTATTGGCAATCGTGCCCATGGGGCTTTGTTTTCCCGGTCTTGATAAACACGGTGGCGACAAGCCTCCACGGCCTGAATGCCGCGCCACGTGGCATGATAGAATTTTCTCCGCGATGCCCCAATTGGAAACCGTTATTGCCATTGGTCAGTATGCCCAAGCATATCACCTTGGGGATCTTAAGGGCCGGTCCATGCGGGAGACAGTCGAAAACTGGCGGTTTATTTGGCACGTTACCGGCGAGCGGTTTGAGCGCGGGGAGGGGCCGCGTATTCTTCCTCTCCCTCATCCTTCATGGCGAAACAATGCGTGGCTATCCAGGAACCCATGGTTTTCTGAGGAGGTTCTGCCAACCTTGCGGGTACATGTTAAAAAGTTAATCCAAGAATCTTGATGTTAGATTCGACCATCTTTAAGACGTCTGCAGCTCTTTAGCCAATACAAGTGCGTGCATCTGGGTACGGTTGCTCAACCTCAATTGAATATTGAAAAAAAATACTACAATGAGAGATAACTACGCGTAGTATCTGGTAGATTTTTTCCCTAATCCAGATACAATCTACGGTGTTTAACATAAGAACCAAGAAAAATATTTGGGGGGCGAAACATGATTGATCGCATTGATAGGCGGATCCTAGCGATTTTACAGGAAGACAGCACAATACCGGTCGCGGAAATCGGACGTCGTGTCGGTCTGTCTACGACCCCTTGCTGGCGACGGATTCAAAAGCTGGAAGAAGATGGCGTTATCACCCGCCGTGTGGCCATTCTTGATCCCAAAAAAGTCAATGCCCGTGTCACTGCCTTTGTGTCCATTACAACAAACCGGCACAACGATGACTGGCTGCGCAAATTTGCGGACGTGATCAAAGAGTTTCCCGAGGTTGTGGAGTTTTACCGCATGGCCGGGCAAGTGGATTATTTGCTGCGCGTGGCGGTTCCGGATATCGAAGCCTATGATAACTTCTATCAAAGGCTAATTGCCAAGATCGAAATCTCTGATGTTTCTACCACCTTCGCCATGGAGCAGATCAAGTACACAACAGAGTTGCCTTTGAGCTATGTTCCCGCTGAAAAGCCCAAGGTTCCCGGCATGTAGCCCAATTGGATAGCCGTGGATGCTTTCGTGTGGCAGCCCCTCGCAAGGGGCTGCTAATTTTTATTGGTCAGCTTTGTTCATACGCGCAAGCAGTGCAGAGGTGTCCCAGCGGCTGCCACCCATGGCCTGAACCTCCGCATAAAACTGGTCAACAAGTGCGGTGACAGGCAAACGAGCGCCGACGCGGTCCGCGGTGTCGAGGCAGCTCTTCAGGTCCTTGCGCATCCAGTCCACCGCAAAGCCGTGCTCAAACTCACCTTCAACCATGGTTTTCCAGCGGTTCTCCATCTGCCATGACTGGGCAGCGCCGCCGGATATGGCCGAGATGACCTTTTCAATATCCAGATCAGCCTTTTGGGCAAAATGAATGGCTTCAGACAGGCCCTGTACCAGTCCGGCGATACAGATCTGGTTGACCATCTTGGCTTTCTGGCCAGCGCCAGTACCGCCCATTAGGCCAACGAACTTTGCAAAGTTTTCAATGACTGGCTTGGCAAGATTGAACGCGTCTTCATCGCCGCCCAGCATTACTGTCAGAACACCGTTTTCTGCGCCTGCCTGCCCGCCTGATACAGGGGCGTCAAGGAAGCTGAAGCCTTTTTCCTGAGCCAGAGCATAAAGTTCCTCGGCCAGCTGCGCGGAGGCGGTGGTGTTGTCGATAAACACAGCGCCTTCCTTCATGGCATGAAATGCTCCGTCAGGACCGGTCGTCACAGATCGCAGGTCATCATCATTTCCAACGCAGCAAAATACGAAGTCACAATCCTTTGCAGCCTCTTGTGGAGTAGGGGCATACGTGCCGCCAAATTCCGTGGCCCACTTTTGTGCTTTTGCGGTTGTGCGGTTGTAGACCGTCACCTCATGGCCGCCGCGTTTAGCCAGATGTCCAGCCATAGGATAGCCCATAACCCCAAGACCAATAAAAGCAACTTTTGCCATCGTGTCATACTCCAACAATACAGGCGGATGTCTATGATAGGTGCTACCGACCACCAGACAACATGCAAAAAATAAAAGGCATCCAAATGGATGCCTTATTCTATTATCGTTTGAGGTGCCGTGTCAGCCGGTTTTCCAGTTTATCCCAGAGTCTTCTAAGTGTTTCCACCATTATGAGATAAAGAACCGCTGCCCACACATACGCCTGAAAGTCATAGGTGCGCGAGAAGGCCCGCCGTGTTTCACCCATAAGATCCAAAATGGTGATGATAGCCACAATGGCGGACCCTTTAATCAGCAGAACGATTTCGTTACCGTAGGGGCGCAGGGATACAATGAGTGCTTGCGGGAGAATGATCTTCCAGAAGGTCACCCATTTTGGCAGGCCAAGCGCGGCAGCAGCTTCCCATTGGCCTTTCGGCATGTTTTCAATTGAACCGCGCAGGATTTCAACCTGATAGGCACTGGTATTCAAGGTAAAGGCGAGAATGGCACAGAACCACGCCTCGCGCAGTATCCACCACACGCCAATGGCTTTCAGTTCCGCCTGAAAGGAACCTGCCCCATAATAGATGAGGAAGACCTGAGCCAGCAGGGGCGTTCCGCGGAAGAAGTAGACATACCCATAGGCAATGGTCGAAAGAACTTTGTTCTTAGACAGGCGCATGGCGGTGAGCGGGGCGGAAAGCAGGGCGCCCAGCACAAGAGAAATAGCCAGTAGCTGAAGGGTAATCAGCAGGCCGCTCAACAGTTTGGGACCGTATTTCGTCAAGAACTTGGGGTTTGCCGAAATCTCAACGGAATTTTGAAAGGGAACCCATCCAGACCAGCCAAGGTCAAAGACAACATGGTTGCTTTGAGCAAGAAACAGAAGGATGCCAACTGCGCCCAGTGCCCAGGCTGCCAGCCATAAGCTGCCAAAAGCGCGGGCTATGGACCAAGTGCGTTTCAAGGCTGCGGGAGCGGGGCGTGCCTCAATTTGCTGTGGACTTACATAGGTGGAATAGCTGCTCATCTTTGCACCTCACCCCGTTTGGTCCAGTTTTCAATGCGTTTTATAACACCGGAAGAAAGGGCCGCCAGAACAAGGTAGATCACGCAAGCAACGCTGAAAAACAAGAAGGGCTCCTTCGTTGTCCGGGCTGCCATATTGGAATACCTGATGATATCTGCCAGACCGATAATGGAGACAAGGGAAGTCTCTTTCAACAAAATCAGCCAAAGGTTGCCAAGGGCAGGCAAGGACAGGCGCAGAAGTTGCGGCCAGATAATAAGGCGCAAGGTTTGCACTTGGCTTAACCCGAGAGCATGAGCTCCTTCGTACTGGCCGATGGAGATGGCGCGGAACGCGGACAGGAAAGCTTCGGATGCATAGGACGAGAATACGAGCGAGAGTGCGATCATCCCGGCCAGAAAGGCATTCACTTCAAAATACCCAATTCCGAAGTAGCTCAAAATTTTCTGGATGAGAATTTGGCCACCGTAATAAACGAGGAATAGGGTCAAAAGTTCAGGTAGACCGCGAAACAGTGTGGTGTAGATATTCGCGGCGGTTCGGATACTTGGTTCATTTGAGTTTTTTGCAAGGGCTATGAGAAAACCGGTGACCAGCCCAAAAGGCAGGCTGGCAAGCGCAAGACCGACGGTCATCATGATGCCGGTTGCTATTTCATCTCCCCAACCTGTGGGCCCAAACCCCAACAGCATTATTATTTGATCCATTCCGAAGGGAATCCCTTTCGTAGATATGCGGAACGGCGGGAGGGGTTCCCGCCGCTCTGGTTATCAATTAGTTAATGGGATATTACTCGCCATAAACGTCGAAGGTAAAGTACTTGTCGTTAATTTCCTTGTACTTTCCGTTGGCGCGGATTGCAGCAATGGCAGCTGTGAGCTTTTCTGCCAACTCTTCATCGCCTTTGCGAACGCCAATACCAGCACCTGCGCCATGAATTTCTTCAACAGACTTCATAGTACCAAGAATTTCACAGCACGCGCCCTCATCGGATTTAACCCACTCTGTCAGCACCATAACATCGTCAACCACAGCATCAACGCGGCCGTTTTCAAGGTCCAGCTTGTACTCTTCAGAGGTCGGGTAGAGGCTTACATTGGAGTCAGGATAGAACTGCTCGGAATAAATGGAGTGCGTTGTGGAAGACTGTGCACCAATTTTCTTGTCAGCCAAGTCAGCAGGGCTTGTACTCTTCAGGTCAGAGCCCTTTTGTACAGCCATGCCCGGAGGTGTATTGTAATATTTCTCGGAGAAACTGATCTTTTCTTCACGCTCGGGCGTGATGGACATGGATGCGATGATTGTGTCGTATTTTCCTGCAATCAAGCCGGGGATGATGCCATCCCAATCCTGTGTTACCCACTCGCACTCAACTTGCATTTCCTCACACAGCGCATTGCCGATTTCCACGTCAAAGCCGGTGAGTGTGCCGTCAGCCGTTGTGTAGTTGAATGGAGGGTAGGCGCCTTCGGTGCCCATACGGATCTTTGTCCATTCTTTTGCTTCCGCTCCCCCGATAGCTGAAAGTGCAACGGCAGCAATCGCTGCAAAACGCATAAAACGCATACTAAAAATCCCCTTGGTCTTTATTGCAGAGTTCTCTGGAAGGCTCTCTGTCTTTAGCCGAATTAATCGAACATTAATTTTCGTTAAAACTCAACTCTTTTTAACGGCTTTGTGAAGTAAAATGTGTTGTTTTAACTGCTTGAGGCTTCAAAAAATTGCAAATATGACGGTGTCTGGGGATTATTTTCCCTCAGCCATGCTTAGCCCTCAATAGTGCCAAATCTTCAATTCCTAATGGGTTCTTTGAAATCTACGTGATTCTGCGCAGGAGTGAAGCTATAGAGCCATGACTATTTGGCATAATCTTGTGAGATGACGACTACAGGCGTTCCAGATGGATAAAGTTATGGACGCCGCTTACATTGTACTGCTCTGGGGTTTCGGCAATGCGTTGTTGCAGCCGGGAAAACAAAAGCTCAACAGTGCTTGGGTCACCGCCGGTTTGTTGAACTGCACTCATAAAGGAATGTCGACACCAGCTGCGAACTGCCTTCATGACTTTACTTGCGTAAATGGAAATATCACCGTCCTGCGCAAATTGAGTGCGACTGGGACCGGAGATTGTTTTTGTAGAAAGAGAATGGACCTTCCAGTTTTTCTTGGAGTGGGGAAGATCGAGAATCCGCTGAACCTCGTCTGCGGTCTTATAATAGTTTTCTATGAGTGTGTACTCAAAGGTTTCTTTGGAAATCAGCTTCTCGTTCAAGAGCGCCTTCCAAATGTCGTGGAGCGTATCAAACAGGTCCGGGTCTGTACCGTTATGTCCCAAAAACTCGCCGTCCGGTGTTTGTGCAAGATCCACCAGAATAAAGTGCCCACCCCTGCGAAATTCGCAGGCCCGCAATTTGAGGAGACGGTCGAAATCCGTAAGGGCCTGCGCCCGAAACTGTTCGCGAATGTCACCTTCGACCCTGTTTGGATGTAAATGGCCGATGGCGCGGCGGGGAACCTGTGAAAGCCAGTGCATGGTTGTCGCAGCGAAGCCAATGTCCACACTGTCCTCTCGCGCTATAAGGTTGTAGAAACTAGTTGGCTGAATGAAGACGCACAGCCCCTCGAATTCTGATCGCAGTATTTCCAGATTTGGAGCAAGCCCGTTGAAGTTGTTCTGGGGGAGATCGTTGGAGGTGAAATAGATCCTTTTCCCCTTCAGCTCTTCAAAAATTCTTCTGAAGTAATCCATGGAGGTTCCACCATCGGCGGCACCATAATTCAGTATCTCGTAGGAGGAGCGGGCGGGCAAATGCGAAAGAGCTTGATCCATGAGTGGCCAGCTTTTATCTATCGCGAACTGCGCCCCTTTTGTATCTTGAGAGTAATTTTCCGCCATCTGTATTGGCATGGGAGCTATCCAAGAATTAGTGCCTAGACCATGCTCATAGATACACGAGGCAGGCCCGCTAAGCAACGCAGGTCATGCGTTGCAAGATAGTATCCTTTACAATGAAGTTAATGGACGCTCTTTCAAAATATGCTTTAAAAACCGTAGGCACTGAAAGGAATAAACTCTATGAGGTCCCCCTCATGTATTTGTGAGGTCTGCTCATCAATGATAATAAGGCCGCTTGCGTAGGTCAGGGACGAGATGAGGGCGGAACCATCATTTTTGTACTTCTCTACCTGTGTTTGACCATTGCTTTGAATGGAAAGTCTTCCACGTAAAAATTCCCTCCGTCCAGTGCGCTTGCGGGACCAGTTGAAGGCAGCGGGCACACGGTGGGCAGTGGGGGAAACCTCTTCAACTCCTGATCTTTTCAAGATGAATGGCCGGGCAAAACTCAAGAAGCTCACCATTGCGGCGACAGGGTTTCCCGGAAGCCCCAGAAAGTCACAGTTGCCAATGCGGCCATGCATAAAGGGTCGTCCGGGTTTGATAGCAAGTTCCCAGAACTGGGCGGAGCCAAGGGTTTGAACAACATGGCCGATCAGATCCGCTTCCCCCTGTCCGGCTCCTCCGGAGGACAAAACCAGATCACACTCTTCAGCGGCTTTTTCGAGGGCCTTTTGCGTGACCAGCGTATCATCCGGCAAAATCCCAAGATCAATAATTTCCACTGGTAGTGTGGAGAGCAGGGCGTGGAGAAGGTAGTGGTTGCTATCGTAAATCTGCCCCTCCTTTAACGGATGGGGTGGCCGTACCAGCTCATTGCCGGTGGAGACCAGAGCAACTTTCAAAGGGGCGAAGGTACTGACTTGGTCGCGCCCACTGGAGGCCAGTGCTGCGATGTCTTGCGGGCGAAGCTGTTGGCCTTTGGAGAGAATTTTATCACCGCATTTCACATCCTCTCCTTTAAGGCGTATGTTAGAACCTTCTTTTAATGGACTGAAAACATTGATAAATTCAATTCCGTTCTGAAAAATCTCCTCGCACTCTTCCTGCATGGCAACAGCGGTGGTGCCAGGCGGAATGGAGGCTCCGGTAAAAATGCGAAGGGCATGGCCGGGTTGTAGCTGCGGCGCACATTTATCCCCTGCAAGCGTTTTGCCCATCACCGTATATGTTGCGGGAGGAATGCTGCTGGTACCTGCAGCTGCACAAATCGCGTAGCCATCCATTGCGGAGTTGTTTGCATTTGGCACGTTTGCGGTGCTGATAAGGTCCTCGTTGAGAACCCTGCCTCCGGCGCTGTCGAGCGGAATTGATAGGGATGTGGCAGGAGCTGTAGCGTTTGCTAAGAGTTCTTCGAGGGCTTGCGTATAGGAGAGGCTTTTAAATGTCTTTTGCATTATGTTTCCAAATAGTGGGAGGCGCTTTGGCTGCCATATCTATGGGTTACAGAAGCGATACCCTGTTACCACTCAGGTAGGATCGGGCCATCTCCAGATCCTCGGGATTGTTAATATTGAAAAAGGGATCAAGCGGGCCTTCTTGGCTCTGCACTATGGAGAACGAGACCACGGCGGGTTTAAAGTCCTTGGAAAAACCCATGAGGGATCGTCCCCCGTTTTGCAGGTAGGCCCGAAGGTCTTGTTCAAGTGCCAGCGGCCAGAGGCTGCATGTGGGGTGCGTTTTGCCTTGCGAGGCGCTCATGGCAAAGGCGTGAGGGTGGCTTTCGGCAGCTTGTGAAAGAACGTGCGCAAGGTCCAGCGGAAAAAAAGGCGTGTCACACGAAACGGATAGCACCCACTTTGCGCTCGCGCTGTTCTTGCGTGTCCATTCCATTGCACTCAAGATACCCGCCAGTGGACCAAGGTGGCCTTCCAAAGTGTCCTTCAGGATTGGATAACCGAGTGTGGCATGAAACTGTGTGGGGGCATTGCAACTTAAAACGGTTGTATGCACCTGCTTACTCAGCCGGTCCGCAGTGTGTTGAGCCAGTGCCGCGCCCGCCAGAAAAATCTGAGACTTATCTTCCCCGCCCATGCGGCTGGAGTGGCCTCCCGCCAGAATGCAGCCAACCGTATGAGGGCTATGTGTAGGCGGGCATATGCCTGAACTGTCTTGAATGCTTTGCTGCATTGGTTATGTCCGCAGAAAATTGATCTACTGACCAATCTTGTGGGCGAAGTTCTACGTAATTACAAGGGGAAGAGGCCGTGTGGGCCTGCGACACTTTGTGCTTTCACGCAAGAGTGCGAGCTGCGTTTCCCAGTTCCGGGCGGATGGAACATGGGAAACGCGCTCAGCGTAACAGGGAGGAGGGGGCCCTGCTACATCAGTGAAAGGTGGTTGGTAATCGCGTTTTCTTTCAAGCCGATTGATAATAGGATGAGGACTTCCTTAAACTCTTCATGGCTGGTGTATTCGCTGTGGGTCGCCAGCGCCCTTATGAATCTAGGATACTCTTCAAGAGCTCCCTCACGAAGGTCGCAAAAATGCATCCAGCTGCAGTTGAACAGGCGGTATTGTACTTTTTCGTTACAAAGGACCGTCAGGTCGCTATGGCGCTTGTCGGAAAGGGCACACTCAAATGTGATCTTCACGGCATCCCACGGCCCTTCCAGCATTTGGAACACGTGTGAATCCGTCAAAACAAGGGCACCCGTTACACCTGAGCGGGCATTAATGCGGCGAATTCGTCCCAATGTCAGCGCCACCTCGTCATCAAGATTGCGCTTAATCGCTGGCCAATGAATTTTACTTCGGTAGGAAAGCTGCGTGATAAGCATTTTGAACTCCTTCCTAAGAAAGAGTTTGATTAATAAGTCTTTTGAAATAGTAAAGACTAAAGATAATTGAATAAATATATTTGTTATTAATAGATAATAATAATTTTACTTAAGTATAAGTGAGTATTTGTATATGTTGTTATGTAAATAACCTGCGCCTGCAAAGTGAATGCAGGCGCAGGTGCGGATACTAAAGGGTTATGCGGTAACGGGCAAAGCCATCCGCACCATCTCCAGCCGCCTCAATGGACACGCCTTTGACATCCTTCATGAAGCCTGTTGCCTTTGGACCAGTATCGAACAGAAGGGTGGTTCCTTCAGTTGGTACAAATGTCCAGTTGGCGTCTGCGGACGGGTTGATGGTGCCTTGCTCCACAATATAGCGCACCAGCACATCGCGGTTGGTGTCGGGGCCAACAAACACGATTACATCCTCGGAAATGCCGGGGAAGTGGCCACCGCCGCCGGCGCGGTAATTGTTTGTTGCAATGATGAACTCCTGCTCGGGGTCGATGGGCTTACCTTCGAACTGGAGGTTTTTAATGCGGTTTGCATTTTCATTGAGCAACTTGCCCTTGGGACCATATTTGGCGGGCTCTGTGACATCAATCTGGTATGTAACTCCGTCCATAACATCGAAGTTGTAGCTCTTGTATTGAGGATTGATGAGGATCTGGTCCTTCTCACCCGCCTTGATCTGGTTGAAGATACCGGCGGAGCGCTCCAGCCATTCCTTGACACCGGCCCCGTTTACTTTCACAGCCCGCACTGTGTTGGGGTAGAGATAAAGGTCGGAGACATTTTTAATGGCCACATCACCAACAGGTACATCGGTATAATAATCCGGCCCGCCCCGTCCGCCTGCCTTGAATGGCGCGGCTGCAGAAAGGACAGGAAGATCGGCATACTCGCCCCCTTTAAGCATTTGCTTGATATACCAAGTCTGGGCTTGAGAGACGATCTGCACGGATGGATCATCTGCGACAAGAGCAAAATAGGAGTGTAGGGGCGCTGATGTTTTTCCTACAGGGCGCCGCACGTAGGCAAGGGTCGCCTCGTGGTCCTCTTGAACAGAATCCAGCACTTTTTGAAGGCTTTCAACATCGGCAATGCTCTTGCGGCCTTCCTTGTGGTAGATGCTCGGCGCTTCACTCATGAAATTGGCAATGCGCCAGCTGTTGCCATCGCGCTCCAGCATCAGGTCGATCACCCCAAGGTTCGAGCCCCAGAAGCCGCCCATGGCAGCGGGTTTGCCGCGCAAGGTTCCTTTTTTTGTGTCTACGCCGGGCAGCCCCTCATAGGCAGGGCCGGGGAAGACAAGATGGTGGTGGCCTGTAAACAGGGCATCAATTCCCTCAACGCCTGCAAGGTGCAAGGAGGCGTTTTCCATGTTCTCATGGAACTGGCCCGCATCAATTCCCGAGTGGGACAGGGCAACGATAATGTCACAGCCCTTTTCCTTCATTTCTGGCACCCACGCTTTTGCCGCATCCACTATGCCGCGTACGCCCGCCTTGCCAACAAGGTGGCGTTGATCCCAGTTCATGATTTGCGGTGGAACAAAGCCGATAAAGCCCACTTTAATGGGGTGGGTCTTGCCAGCACCGTCCGTTATCGTCTTTTCAACGATAACGTAGGGCTTCATGAATAAATCGTCCCCGCGGCCAGTGGCGCCCAGCTGCCCTTTGTTGAAGTTGGCGCACACAAAGGGAAAGTTCGCCCTTGCCAGCGTTTTGAACAGGAAGTCCAGACCGTAGTTGAATTCGTGGTTTCCTAGAGTGGCCGCGTCATAGCCGAGGGTATTCATGCCGGCAATGACCGGATGCATATCCCCTTCCTTCATGCCTCGCTCATAGGCGATATAATCGCCCATGGGGTTGCCCTGCAAAAAGTCGCCGTTGTCCACCAGCATGGTGTTGCTGGCTTCACCGCGGATGCGCTTGATAATGGAGGCGGTGCGCGCAAGGCCTGCTGTATCAATTGGCTGGTCACGGTAGTAATCATAGGGGAAGACGTGAACATGCAAGTCGGTGGTTTCCATAAGGCGCAGGTGCGCTGTACCTGCGCTGGCGAGAACGGAATATGGATGCATGATGCTTGCAGCGCCAGCGGCGGCTACACCGCCCAAGAATGCCCTGCGTGAAAGAGAAAACGGATCTGCCATTATGTACCCCAAAAGTTATAGTGCAGCGGTCGCTCTCTTGGTCCCCCCAAAAGGCGATGGCTTAGTCTTGAATAAACCTTCCCACTTTGACAATAGGAGAAGTTCATAGGGATACATATCTAATTTGAGATACAAACACCTTTAGGAGCCCAAACCACGCGATTGTGGCAATACCTGCGACAGCATGGGCAATTGACCGAAAACCCTCGCTGGTTTAGGCAGTTATCAGCAATGTGCTATATGAATGAGGAGGATGGGACAAAATGGCAAACCTCACCAATGAGAGGGTTCTGGATGTCCTGCGACAGATTAAGGGCCCCGAAGGGACTGGTAATATCGTCGATCTGGGTCTGGTTGCAGACCTGTTTATCTCCAGCGGAAAAGTCGTGTTTTCTGTTAGGGTGCCTCAAGAGCGGGCGGCGCAGCTGGACGGGCTGCGGCAGGCTGCTGAAAAGGTAGTCTCGGTTCTTCCGGGCGTGGAAAAGGTGATGGTGGCGCTGACGGCGGAAAAAACGCCAGGTTCCCCGCAGGCGAGTCCGCCGCGCCCGCAAGGCGCAAAGCCTGCACCTGCAAGCGGTGGTCTGCAAAAGCTCGGAGTGCCGGGCATCAAGTCCATTATTGCGGTTGCCTCCGGCAAGGGCGGTGTTGGAAAGTCCACCACCAGCGCCAATCTTGCGCTGGCCCTGTCGCAACAGGGGCTGAAAGTCGGCCTTTTGGATGCAGATATCTACGGGCCTTCCATCCCCAAACTGATGGGTGCCCACGGCAAGCCAGAGGCACTTGAGGGGCGTTTGATGAAGCCCCTGGAAGCTCATGGCATCAAGCTTATGTCCATTGGTTTTCTGGTGGAAGAAGAAACGGCCATGATCTGGCGCGGCCCTATGGTGGTCTCCGCCCTCAACCAGATGCTGCGTGAAGTCACATGGGGCGAGCTGGATGTTCTGGTGGTGGATATGCCCCCTGGAACAGGCGACGTGCAGCTTACTATGGCGCAGAAAGTGCCACTGGAAGGGGCGGTAATTGTCTCCACCCCGCAGGATCTGGCACTGCTGGATGCGCGGCGCGGCGTGAGCATGTTTGAAAAGGTTGCGATCCCTGTCATGGGTATCGTTGAAAATATGAGCCACTTTGTGTGTCCTGATTGTGGTGGCCGTCACGAGATCTTCGGCAATGGCGGTGCGCGTAAGGAGGCGGAAAAACTGGGTGTTCCTTTCCTTGGTGAAGTTCCGCTCACCATGGAAGTGCGCGAACAATCTGATGCCGGTACGCCAGTGGTGGCCAGCCATCCGCAGGGCACTGCGGCCAAAGCCTATCAAGGCATCGCTAGCCAAATCGCCCAGAGCTTAAGCGGCGGTGAGGGGCATCAGGCAGCTCCCAAGCTGGTGTTTGAATAGAGCATAAAATTGACGGCCAGTTGAGCGCTTCAGCTGGCCGTCCGACACGCTGCACCTGCCAATATGGTGGCTGCATATAACAAGCCTGCCGCTGGGCGTCCCTTTCCTCCCTTCCTTAACTCTTACCCCCCTTAAAATTGTCAATTGCGGAAACGGGGTAAAAAACCGATAGTTATCTGTGATGGTCTCGAGTTTTGGGGGCAGGTCGCATGGTTAAGGGCATTAACGAAATTACGGCTATAGCGGGGTCTATCTTTGAACAGGCCGGAACATTCTGGGTTGCCATCGGTGGCTTTAGCATTCTTATTTTGTGGTGGCGGTTTGATCGGATAATCACTGCCATCTCCAAGTGTGTCACGGCCTATCGGGTCACGACCATGAAGATTAAGGAAAGCGACCACAAGCTGAAAAACACTCCGACAGAAGAGGAGGGTGAACAAAAGCCGGAGTACCCAATGGAGGATGTGCAATGATGGTTCTTGCAAGTCTGCTCTTTTCGGCTCTGGTCTTCTTTCTGACAGCAGAGCAATTGGCTTTAGCGGTTCAGCGGCAAATGGAAATTCTTCAAAAAGAAAGTGAAGAGTTCTATCGCCTATCAAGTGGTGTTATGCGAAATGTTAATATCCCCAATGACTTAAGTGAGTATGTTAAACTATTAAGTTCGCTTGTTAATGTGTCAGCTTCATCCCTTATTGTTCTCATTGCCTTGCTTCCCAAGCGGGTTTCCAAACAAAAGGCGCACTCACAACAGGCGCTGGAGTTCTTGCAAAACCACCCTGATATAGAAGCGCAATTGCTTGAGCTGTCTTCTGCTGCACTTCTTGCCGCAGCTGTTCGCACGCCGCTGGTGGGCGCAATCGTCTTTGCCTTGGTCAGGAGGAAAATGGAAAAGCGTGGCAAGTCTGCCGTTGTTAATCTGGGTGCCCTGCACCTGCTTCACACCAGACATATGTCAGCATAGGTGAGGGGGTGCTTTTCTCCCTTGCAACAGAAGGGCAGAAAATTCCATCTCCTCGCGGGACTGGGCAGAAAATAGGTGAGCGCATAATTGGAATTTTTGCAGAAAATTATCACAGTACTTACACGAAACTGTTATTTGAAGTTTTGTCAAATTAAATTAAAGTAATATTTAGTAAATGCTGACGAGTGTTGAAGGTAACAACAAGAATAACGCTATCAAAATAGGCGCCGCTGACATCTGAGCAGTACCCTATGACAACTTGTCAATATGCTTTCTCTTCAGTGAAGGTTTACGCAGCGTGTAGAGAAGAACAACTCTGACAAGTGGTAGGAAGTGCGCCAGAAAAGAGTACCGCATGTCCGGGCCTACAAGCAATCGCACTTGTCCCAACCTTCGACCTCCACCACCGGCCAGATGCTATCTTTTGCCGGACCTATGCGGCTTATTACCCGCTGTGTCTTCGATTCAAATCACCTCAATAACTACCAAAACAAGAATGGGTTTGCACTTACATGCAATCTTAAATGAGGAGGCTACCCCCAGTGGCTAAAGTTAATGGAAACAACAATAACAACCTGATCATTACTGGCGATAGTGATGATCAGGTTTATGGCAATGGTGGAAACGACTATATCGAGACCAAGGGTGGCGATGATTATATCCATGGCGGCGGTAATGATGACACCATTAAAGCCGGGGATGGAGAAGACGAGATCTGGGGCGGCAATGGCAGTGATTTGATTTACGGCAATAAAGGAGACGATCTCGTCTATGGCGGCAACGGAAATGATAACATCTATGGTGGAAAGGGGAACGATACCATTGATGGGGGCGCCAAAGACGACACTATTAATGGTGGCAACGGAGCCGACACTATCATAGGTGGAAGTGGCAATGACATAATTAACGCTGGGAATGGAAACGATACGGTTATTCACGATGAGGAGAGTAACCTCACGTCAACTGACGTCTATTCTGGTGGGTCGGGAACGGACACTCTGCGCTTAATCGTTTCCAGTAGTACATTTTATTCAACCTTGTTCCAGTCGGAGCTTGCCAATTTTGAGAGTACTCTGAGTGCAATGGGTAGTGTTTCCGGCACATTCTCCAGCCTTGGTGTACAGTTCGACTCCTTTGAGAATATTGTCATTGAAACGACAGGCAACACCGCGCCAACCGCCACCTCAGTTGATCTTGGGTCTGTTAATGAGGATGGCAGCCGCCTGATCAGGGCCCAAGACCTGTTAGTGGGGGCAAACGATGGAGATAGCGATACGCTGACACTGACCAGCTTGAGCATTCAATTTGGCAGCGGCATATTGACCAACAATCAAGATGGTACGTGGACCTATAATCCCGCAGAAAATGATGATAGGGGTGTGACCTTTTCCTACACGGTTTCCGATGGAGCACTTCAGGCATCCAGTACAGCTACGCTGGACATCACCCCCGTCAATGATGCGCCTGAGGCAAACTCTGTCGATTTAGGAAGCTCTGAAGGTGATGGAACCCGCATAATTGCTGCATCTGAACTTCTTGCAGGCGCTTTTGATGTGGATGGTGACACTCTGTCCGTTTCTGACGTCTCTATTTTGTCCGGTGCTGGCACCCTTTCCGATAATCCAGATGGAACCTGGTCTTACGTATCCGACGGGAACCAAGGGGAAACGGTAACTTTTTCCTACACAGTAACCGATGGAGAGCTGACAGATACATCCACAGCAGACTTGGAAATTCTCGCGCAAAACAGTCCTGTTGAGGGCGAGGTTGAAGTTGCTGGCTTCGCGATTGCTGGGCCTTCGGGACAAAGCGGGACGCACCATGGTGCAGCTACGCTTTTTGCGGATACATCAAGGTTGATAGATTCAAATGGACTAGGAGCGTTCTCATACCAATGGCAGCAATCGCTCGACAACGGGTCTAGTTGGAGCTCCCTTGCCAACGGAGATGGTATAAACCTCACCCTTCAGCCATCATCTGTTGGTTCTCTTGTTCGGGTGAATGTCACCCATACTGATGGCAACGGGTTTGCTGAAACACTCACCAGCGCAGCCTCGGAAGTTGTGGAGCAGATTGATACAGGAGAGTTACACTCAGAGTTCGGCTTTGTTATTCAAGGCGGCGAAGCTGGGATCAGCTCCGGTTATGATGTGTCAGGTGCAGGGGACATCAATAATGATGGCTATGATGATATCATTATTGGCAGCAATCAAGGATTTGATAGTGCACCTGAAGCCTACGTTGTCTTTGGAGGGGCTGATGGTTTTGGCACATCTGACGCAAGTGGTCAGGATGTTATAGACCTCGGTTCTTTGAGCCCTTCAGATGGCTTCATAATTCGCGGTGAGCAAAACTATTATGACCTTTTTCTTGATGACTTCATGTCTGGAACTACTGTTTCGGCAGCAGGAGATCTGAATGGAGACAATATTGATGACCTGCTCTTTGCAGTTTCGGGTGTTGGAAATGCTCAAAATGGTACAATCTACGCTCTATACGGCTCAGAAAGTACGTTCGGCACAACGGCTGGAGATGGACGGCAAGTTGTAGATGCGTCAACGTTCAATGGCAGCTCTGGTTTCAAGATGAAAGGCGCATCCGGAGAGTTTGCCGGAATCGATATATCGGATGCCGGAGATATGAATGGTGATGGTGTCGATGATGTGATTATCGGCACAGGCATCCCTGGTACAGGAAACACTAAGGTCTATGTTGTATATGGCGACACCCAAGGGCATGGAAACCTCAACCTGAACAACCTTTCCACCTCACAAGGTTTCGTTATAGAGTCCAATGCCGCGAATGATGGTCATGGCCAAATCATTTCCAGTGCTGGCGATGTCAACGGAGATGGCTTTGATGATATTATCATGGGAGCACCTTTTGGTGCGGGTCGTGGAGGCCTTTCGGGTGATCCTTACTCAGCAGGTGAAGCCTATGTGGTCTTCGGGTCACAAACCGTCACTGGTGATCTCAATCTATCCAGTCTTACACCAAATCAAGGGTTTGTAATTCAAGGCTCCAGAGCAGACGATACTGTGGGATACAGCGTATCCGGTGCAGGGGATGTTAATGGCGATGGCTTTGATGACATGGTTGTGAGCGCGCCACTTTTCACTCTTGATCCGAACCGAATTGAAGACAGCAAATCAATAACACACGTCCTTTTTGGTACAGATCAAGGGTTTGGTGTGCGCTCGAATGGACAGAGAATTGTGAACGCTGACGAGATCACGTTCGACAAAGGTTTTTCAATCGTAGATGAATTCGACAGTGGCCGAATATACACTCAGGAAAATGGGAGTGGCTCAGAACGTACGGAAGTAGGAGGCATAACGGGCTGGAGTGTCTCAGATGCCGGAGACTTTAATGGCGACGGATTTGACGACCTGGTCCTTTCTTCCGTAAAGGATTATGATAGCGATATGTCAAACGAAGCTTACATTGTGTTTGGAACGGACGGCCTGTTTGGAGTAAAGGACAAAGGCCAACAAACATTGAACCTCTATAATGCTGACTCTCATGAAGCTCTGAAGATTTTCGGTAGCTCCCCAGATTCTTCACTCGATTTTTTTGAAACCGACGAATTTGGAGCAACCGTGTCGTCCGCCGGAGATATCAATGGTGATGGTTATGATGATGTCCTCATATCCGCCAGCCGGAATGATGATGGCGGCACAGATGCTGGTGAAACCTACGTCATCTACGGCAGGGCGACTTCAATAGACTTGGGTCTGCAAGCTAATGACGACTTTGCAACAGCTACATCCGGCACACCAGTCGTTGTCGACGTACTTGCCAATGACATTGATCCAGACGACAACGTGTTTATCTTCGACGTGTCCGGCGTGGACAACGGCTCGGCGACCATAGACCCTCTTGACGCGGAATTTCTAACATTCACTCCCGATGAGGGGTTCATTGGTACAGAGACATTCGAATATCAAGTGGAGGATGAAAACGGCGACAGATCCTCAGCCACCATTACAGTTGAAGTCTCTGAAATGCTTTAGGTAAACTATGATAGCTTTTAGCCGAAATAAGGCAGCAAGTTGGGAAAGCGGCGGTCTGTCAGTCTATCAGTAGATGCAGTAGCTTTTCCAACCCGATGAGTTTTTGGTGTTGAGTACTCATTTTGAGGGTCATTCAGCGGTATATGGATGCCACTACCAGTCTTCAATAGGTTGACACCTAGCAAATTGATGTAAGTAGTTGTCGCGGGCGGCAGGATGTCACCTCGCTAACCCTATGCCTGCTTTGATATAAAGCCTTCAGAAATGATTGGAGCCACGTCAACACGTGCACAGGACGTTCCCCCGTTCAGCAAGCTGCGCCGCTCCCTCGTCTTCATGGAGCAAAATTAATGGGTATCGGAATGAATGGCCGCGCTATGCTGGCCATGTTCGTGTCCACCGCAGCCTTTATATTCAACAGTGCCATTTTCAAATACGCCGCACATTACATGCCAACCGGACAGTTCATTTTTCTGGAAGGGGTTGTCACTTGTGCCTTTATGGGCGTGCTGAGCCTGTTCTGCGGCAACTTTCGGGTGGGCTGGCAATTGCTACACCCAACAGTTCTGGCCCGCTGCGTTCTGGAGGTGGCCAGTACCCTCATGTATATGACAGCGCTCACCAAGATGCCTATGGCCAATGTGTCAGCGGTGTTGCAGGCCATGCCGCTCATGGTGACAGCGGGAGCTGCAGTGTTTTATGGAGAGGTGGTTGGCTGGCGGCGCTGGAGTGCCATTGCTCTGGGGTTTGTTGGCGTCTTGCTGGTGTTGCAGCCCGATGCTGGTGGCTTTGACCTTTGGTCTACGCTGGCACTGGGGTCGGTGCTGTGCCGCGCCCTGCGCGATCTGGTCACACGGGCCATGCCCAAAGGCCTGCCGTGCCTGTCTGTCTGTTTCGTTGTGTGTGTATCGGTCACACTTATGGGCCTTGGGGTCGGGGTTGCTGAGGAATGGGTAGTGTTGGAGGGCTGGCACGCACTACCTGTTATTTCCGGATCGTTTTTCCAGATAGCAGCCTACATTCTGGCGCTTATTGCCGTTCGTTTTGGGGATATGGTGGCGGTTGCTCCTGTGCGCTATACGGGGCTGTTGTGGGCTGCGGGTCTTGGGGTGCTCATATGGGGGCATGTGCCCGATATGCTCACCGGTGCCGGCATGGGCATTATCGTGGCCTCTGGCCTTTATATGGTCTACCGCGAGCATGTGCGGGCAAGCGAGGGGCGCAAGATGGTGCGGGCGTTAAAAGAGAGCTCTGCGGAAAGTGCGGCAGGGCTTGAGCAGGCAGGGGTAACATAAAAACTTATCCCCCTCCACTCGTGGGCCTCTACACTTGGTCTCGTGCTCATAAAAACGGGCAGCGGCGGACCGTCCGTCGCCAAGTTATGAGCCGGGATGGGGTTGTTTGGGGAGGTAACGCATCTTCAAGGGGCCCGGTGAGATATTGTTCGGGTTTCGCTGTAAAGGCCCGGCGGATTCAAGGAGCCCCTCCAGAGTCGCGAGCAGCTGCGGGCAACCGCATTTTTCGACTGCTGTTGGTTACCCCAGTATTTTGCATAAAATAATCCCGGGCAAGGCGGAATGCCAAAGCCGAAGAAACATTTTATTAGTCACTGCGCAGGCTCTTGGCCTGCCCGCCTTGCCACACCCGCTATTCGGGTTCTCTATTTCCAACCTGCTCGGGAAACCGCGTGGTGCTATCTGCGTATACCTGCACACTTCCCGCTCCCGCTGGATGATATCGGAGGTGTTTTCTGAGGCCCACCCCACGCTCACACGTCATCCCCGACCTGATCGGGGATCCAGAGGTGGGGCGCCAAATAGATGGAGGTTGGGCATCCACTGCAGTTCAAAAGGCATGGTGTTACCACCACAGCAACCTCTGTCTGGATCCCGCGTCAAGCGCGGGATGACTTCGGAGGTGACTTGAAGCCCCATCCCACCCACAGGCGTCATCCCCGACTTGATCGGGGATCCAGAGGTGGGGCACCAAATAGATGGAGGCTGGGCATCCACTACAGATCAAAAACGCATGGAGTTACCACCACAGCAACCTCAGTCTGGATCCCGCGTCAAGCGCGGGATGACTTCGGAGGTGTTTTTAAGGCCCCGTCCCACCCACAGGCTTCATCCCCGACCTGATCGGGGATCCAAAGGTAGGGCACCAAATAGATGGGAGGCTGGGCAGCCACTACAGTTCAAAAACGCATGGTGTTACCACCACAGCAACCTCAGTCTGGATCCCGCGTCAAGCGCGGGATGACCTTGGAGGTGTTTTAAGGCGCCGCCCCACCCACGGACGTCATCCCCGACCTGATCGGGGATCCATTTTCGAAAGCTGGTAAATTGATCAGTCAATAGGAAAGTAACTGAACAGTGCTGAAGGAATAAACTGTCCATAGTAATGAGAGGAATAGTTAAAGAGTGATTCTAATTACTTACTCAGATGATCTCTAGTACTAAGAATCTATATAGAAAAATCCTTAGGGGCATCCACGAAAATAACATTCCTAGAAACTTAGGTTAATAAAGGGTTAATATAAAAATTACAAAAACGATATAAATTTATCTAATATTTATAGGTAGTTATCGCAGCGCAAACTATAAGTACACATAAACGTAAGGGTAGTTATGGGATGTACAGTTAAATTACGTAAATATCGAAAATATATATTAACCTATTGTTAATATTCTTAACTCGAAGTTGTGCTTGAGGTGTATGTATAGTGCCTCTGGTTTTAGTGGAGTAAGGCGATGACTTTGATTAGGAATTTTTTAAAAGATGAATTCGGTACAACTGCAATTGAGTATGGGATAATTGCTAGTTTGATTTCAATTACAATTATTGCAACTGTCAGACTAATCGGTCCAAAAGTATTAGCCTTGTTTACGACAATTAACGCCGGCCTTTGATTTGCGTGAAACGTTAAGACATATTTTGAGCTAATTTAGTTTCACCCGCCGGTTACGCTCATGTGGCGTGAGACGGCGGGTGTTTTTGTGGTGCGGTCGATGACGAAGTCGTGGCCTTTGGGTTTGCGGCTGATGGCCTCCTCAATGGCTTGGTCCAGCACTTCGTTGCCTTCAGAGGCACGGATGGCGGCGCGCAGGTCAGCGCTGTCGTCTTGGCCAAGGCACATGTAGAGCATGCCGGTGCAGGTGACGCGCACCCGGTTGCAGCTCTCGCAAAAATTATGGGTCATGGGGGTGATGAAGCCAAGGCGCCCGCCGGTTTCTTCCACCTTAACATAAGTGGCAGGGCCGCCAGTTTTATAGGGAATGGGGCTCAAGGTGAACTGCTCTTCCAGCCGCTGGCGCACGGTGGAAAGGGGCAGATACTGGTCCAGCCGCTCGCCGTCAATCTCGCCAAGGGGCATGGTTTCAATCAAGGTAAGGTCGTGGCCGTTTTCATGGCACCACGCCAGCATGGAGGTGATTTCGTCCTCGTTAAACCCTTTCAAGGCAACCGCGTTGATCTTGATCTGCAATCCGGCTTTCTTGGCAGCCTCAATGCCTGCCATAACCTTGTTGAGATCTCCCCAACGGGTGATCTCGCGGAACTTGCCATAGTCCATGGTGTCCATGGAGACATTAATGCGCCGTACGCCTGCTGCATACAATTCATCGGCAAAGCGGGTGAGCTGGGAGCCATTTGTGGTCAGCGTCAGCTCTTCCAAAGCGCCGCTTTCCAAGTGACGGGAAAGCCCGCGAATAAAGCCCATGATGTTCTTGCGCACCAAAGGCTCACCGCCGGTCAAGCGTAGCTTGCGCACGCCCTTTTCAATGAACGCGGTGCACAGGCGGTCCAGCTCTTCCAGCGAGAGAACTTCCTTTTTGGGCAAGAAGCTCATGTTCTCCGCCATGCAGTAGGTGCAGCGGAAATCGCAGCGGTCTGTCACGGAAACGCGCAGGTATGAGACGGGGCGACCAAACGGGTCAATCAGTTGAGGCTGCACAGGGCTCGTCACTCCTTGATTGTTCTCACTCATTTGCCACCTCCTGTAGCATATGCCCGACGCTTGCTACCTTTTTGATACTATGACCTATTATTGCACAGGGTCTTTACCCGTGAAAGAGTGTGTATATATAAACAAGAATTCATCAAGTGCCAGTGTGGCAATTGTAAAAAAATATGAACGAGATGAAATATGAGCAAAACCAAGGCCCCGTGGCCCTCTGAAATCCGGTTGAAGAAAGATCGCAGGTCACTGGTTGTCTCGTTTGAGCAGGGGCAAAGCTTTGAACTTTCCGCCGAATTCTTGCGGGTCAGCTCTCCCAGTGCGGAAGTGCAGGGGCACTCGCCAGAGCAGCGCAAAACCGTGCCGGGCAAGCGGAATGTGGAAATTATCGGTGTGGACCCTGTTGGCAATTATGCCGTGAAGCTGACTTTTGATGATCTGCATAACACGGGCATCTATACATGGGCCTATTTTCTGGAGCTGGGCCAGAACCATGATGCCCTGTGGCAGCGCTATCTGGATGAGCTGGCAGAAAAAGGTCTTTCCAGAGACGGCTGACAAAAAAGCGGCCACAAACTTGTGACCGCTCCAGCTCAAGCTGCTAGGCTTTACCTAAGGACGACAACTTTGGCGCCGACGCTCACATTCTCATAGAGGTGGATTACGTCCTCATTTGCAAGACGGATACATCCCGAAGAGACGGCGGAGCCAATGGTCCATGGCTCATTGGAGCCGTGGATGCGGTAGATGGTACTACCGATATACATGGCGCGGGCACCCAGAGGGTTGTTGGGGCCGCCTTCCATGAAGGCTGGCAGAATGCGCCCCTTGCGGGCTTCGCGTGCGCGCATAACTGCTGGTGGCCTCCAGTCCGGCCATTCAGCCTTGCGGGTGATGCGGTGGGTGCCGGACCACTGGAAGCCATCACGGCCCACCCCAACGCCGTACACCATTGCCTTGCCGCCGGGGCGGATATGATAGAGACGGCGCTCCGGAGTGCTGATCACAATGGTTCCCACTGAATAGGAGCCGTTGTAGTTTACCATTTTGCGTTTGATGGGAGATTTACCAACGCGGGCGGAGCCATAGGTGACCCATTGTTTGGTCGCATGATCAAAAAACTTGCCCGAGCCGTATGCACTTGCGGACGTGCTAAAGGCGCACGCAGCCAGCACCATGGCCGCAATCGCGATTATTTTACGCATAACTGTTCCCCGTATGCTTTCATTATTATTGCTTGACATTGATTAGAAATATTAAGCGTCAAGTGTCATCAGTTTGTTGGTTTTGTGTTGCAAAGCCCTTAACGCTCGTTATGCGTGTTACATTTTAAACGCATCAAGGTATTGTTATGGAAAAGAAATTGGTGGTGCTGAGGCAACAAGTTGGGTTAAGTTTAGCTCTGATTTTCAGTAGATTGTAGTCAAGCACTATTCAAATTTTGTGGTCATGAATTTGAGGCAAGATGAAAAATATTTATCTAAAACTCGTTTCAAAATGCCTTCACCGCTTAAGAGCGGCTTTTAGGATGGCTCTGGATTTTTTGGGAACAAAATGTAACAAGTTCTTTTTATCTAAGTGGAATTAAAATGCTCGAACAAACTCTTAAACACACTGCTGCCCCCACCATTGAAACAGAGCGCCTTATTCTTCGCGCGCACACCAAGCAAGACCATGCTGGTACCCAGCGCTTATGGAATTACCCCGAGGTCTATGAGGGGATCTCAGGCGCCCCCGCCACCCCGAAGGAAGCTTGGTCTCGCCTGCTCTCCTTTTCAGGCCTGTGGCCTCTGCTGGGATACGGAAGCTGGGTTGTGGAGTTGAAAGAGAGCGACGAGTATGTGGGTGAAGTCGGTTTTATGGATTATCACCGGATAATTGAGCCCTGCATCCACGGCACACCGGAAATGGGCTGGGTGCTCGCCCCGCAAGTCCACGGAAAAGGCATCGGCAAGGAAGCCGTGGGCGCGGCGCTTGAATGGGGAAGTCGCAATATAGAGAGCCCCAAGGTTGTGTGCATCATTGCAAAGAGTAATAGGGCATCCCTCGCACTTGCCAAATCACAGGGCTTTACCGTGCAAACGGAAACAGAGTTCAAGGAAAGTACCGTCTTTATTCTGGAGCGTTTGCTCCGTTAATTCGCCCTCTTTGAATTGTTGCTTGCGCTTTTTCCTTGTGTGCCTATAGGTACAGGCAAATGCGGAACCTACGGAATTTTCGATGCAAAAATACGATAAGATTTACGGCAAAAACCCGGACTACTTTGGTCACACATCCAAGCAGTTCACCACAATCTTCAGCAATCTGGACTTTGAAGCCGGTACGGTTTTGGACCTTGGGGCCGGGCAGGGGCGAGATGCCCTTTATCTGGCAAACCGTGGGCACACTGTCATTGCTGTCGACACGTCCTCCGTTGGCCTTGAGCAGCTGAAAGAGCGGGTGGAGGCAAACAATCTTCCCATTGAGATCGTTCATGGGGATGCGCAGCGCTATGAGCCGGACACCGAGGTGGACGCCATTGTATGCGACCGCTTCTTTCACGAGTTGCCATCCAACGGGCGGGTCAAGTGCCTGCAGCGCCTGATAGGCTTCCTCAAGCCCGATGGCTACATGTTGATTGCCGACGATAAAAGCGTGCTGCCACAGCTGCGTGATGAGTTGAAGAAGGCAGACTTTGATTTCTTGAGAGACAAAAACGGTATCATGTTTGCTTTAAAACCTTTGTAAGCCCTTGAAGCTTTGATGTTGGCTTCATAAGTGTTGGAAGGGCATACACAATCTATGGTTCTATGGGGTTCACAATAAGTTGGGTTGAAATATCCGGTTTTGAATGAAACATGTACTATGGGCACAACTCCTGATCTGGATAGTTTGAAAGGTATACTTATGAAGCCGTTTTCCATTGCAGCGCTGGCTTTGACAGCGTCCCTGATGACGAGCGTGGCACAAGCGGAGCCGCAAGACTTTGTCTTTGACATGTCTCACTCCAACATTGCGTTCAGCTACAATCACCTGGGGTATTCGACCACGGACGGCCGTTTTGCAGATTGGTCGGGCACTCTGGTAATTGATGAAGAAAAGCCGGAGAACTCCAAGGTTGATATTACAATCAGCACCAACAGTCTGGATACCTTTTCCCAAAAAAGGGACGAGCACTTGAAGGGTGCCGATTTCTTCAATGTCGAGAAATACCCAGAAGCAACCTTCCGCTCTACCAAGGTGATGAAAACAGCGGAAAATATGCTGGAAGTTACGGGGGATTTAACCCTCCACGGTGTCACCAAGCCAACCACCCTTGAAGTGACTGTGAACCGGCTGGCAGAGCACCCAATGTCTAAGAAAATGGTTGCTGGTCTAACCGCCACCACAATGATCAAGCGCAGTGAGTTTGGTATTGATAAATATGTCCCCTACGTGGGAGACGAGGTGACGATTACAATTAACAGCGAAGCTTCCCTCGCTCAATAAAAGCAGTGCATGCAAACGGATAGTGTTGGGGTCACCTTTGTGTGATCCCACGTTTTTATTGGGGCTCCATGTTTAAAAATACTAAAGAATCCTACGGGCTTATTACAATAGTGTTTCACTGGCTAATGGCCGCTTTGATCTTGTTCATGCTGGGCCTTGGTCTGTATATGACACGGCAACCCCTTACAGATCCCATGACATTCAAGTTGTTTCAGCTTCATAAGTCTGTGGGGTTTATTGTTCTCGGCCTTGCAGTCCTCAGGCTGGCGTGGGGTTTTGCCAACTTGAAACCTGCATACCCTGTCACCATGAAACTCTGGGAAAAGGTTGCGGCTATTTTAACGCATAAAAGTCTCTACCTGCTCATGTTCTTGATACCGCTTAGCGGGTGGCTCGTCGTCTCCGCTTCGCCATTTGGTATTCCTACGCGTTTCTTCGATCTTTTCACCATTCCTCACCTTGCAGTCCCTTCGTTTTTGGGGGGCAAGCAACAAGCCACAGAGCTTTTAGGAGAAATGCACGAATTTTTGGCATACATTCTAATGGGACTTGTTGTCTTGCATGTGTCGGCGGCCTTGAAACACCACTTTATTGATAGGGATGGGGTGTTGCGCCGTATGACTTCACTCAAGCGTTCTCAGTCCAACCTGTAGTTTTGGAGACTTCAACTTGTTGAGTTTAAGATACCTCAGCCTTCTTACAGCTTTCGGCATGGGGTTACTCGTTTCCGGCCAGCAAGCTTTTGCAACTGTCTGGAATGTGAATGCCGGTCGCAGCCGTATTGGCTTTGAAGTGCTCCAAAGCGGAAGCATGCTGAAAGGAACTTTTGGCACTTGGAATGCTGCGATTGATTTCAATCCTGATGACTTGGCCAATTCTACCATTCAAGCCACCATTATAACGGGAAGTGTCAAGACTTCGGATAAACAGATAGCCTCGACCTTGGAGGGAACGGACTGGTTCAATATAGGCCAGTTTCCGGAAGCTGTTTTTAAAACGACCCGTATTACGAGAGTAAGTGATGGGACCTATAGGGCGGAAGGTACTCTTTCCATGAAAGGTATCAGTCTGCCGGTTTCCTTTCCCTTTACCCTCGATCTGGAGGGAACAAAGGCCTACGCGAAAGCAGAGGTCGTATTGCTACGCAAAAATTTCCAGTTGGGGAAGGATGTTCCAAATGGAGCTGTTGCGGACAACGTGACCGTTGATATAGAAATTTTCGCAACCCGATAAGTGAAAAGGCGCCGGAACTGGCGCCTTCTCCTAGGTAAATGGGCTTGATTTTTGTAGAACTTTTCTAAGAAAGGTTTACGCAGCCCAAAACTTCCCGTTAAAAGCAACGATACACCAGTTTCCGCTCAGACTTGAAACACCAGAGTACTTTGAAGATGTCAGAACAAACACCCCCTCCTTATGTGCACACCTCGTTGTTTCCACTAGGGGCAGATGAAACGCCCTATAGAAAGCTGACTGATAAATATGTCAGTGAAGTCGAGTTTGATGGCACCTCTGTTCTAAAAGTAGAACAGGAAGGCCTACGCCTTTTGGCTGAAGAAGCGTTTAAAGACATCAACCACTACCTGCGTGCAAGCCATCTGGAACAGCTACGCAAAATTCTGGATGATCCGGAAGCAACTGAAAACGATAAATTCGTTGCATTTGATCTTTTGAAAAACGCTAATATTTCCTCTGCTGGCGTACTGCCTATGTGTCAAGATACTGGCACGGCGATTGTGCTGGGGAAAAAGGGGCGTAAGGTCTGGACAAAAGGCGAAGATGAGGCGGCCCTTGGAGAAGGGGCACGCGATGCATACTTCAAAAAGAACCTGCGCTATTCCCAGTTGGCTCCCCTGTCCATGTTTGAGGAAAAGAACACCAAGAACAATATGCCCGCTCAAATTGACCTGATGAGTGAGGGCGAGGACGCCTATAAGTTCCTGTTCATGGCCAAGGGTGGCGGTTCCGCGAACAAAACGTTTTTGTTCCAAGGTACGCCGAGCCTTTTGACGCCTGAGCGGATGAGCGAATTCTTGAAGGAAAAAATCCTGACACTGGGAACGGCAGCCTGTCCTCCCTATCACCTTTCCATAGTGATTGGCGGCACGTCTGCCGAGCTGAACCTGAAAACAGTAAAGCTTGCCTCCGCCCGCTATCTGGACGCCCTGCCAACAGAAGGGTCAGAAGCTGGTCATGCCTTCCGTGATCTGGAGATGGAGCAGGAAATTCACAAACTCACACAGGCAACAGGTGTCGGCGCCCAGTTCGGCGGCAAATACTTCTGCCATGATGTGCGGGTGATCAGACTGCCAAGGCATGGTGCATCTCTACCAATCGGGCTGGGAGTATCGTGTTCGGCCGACCGTCAGGCTCTGGGCAAAATCACCAAGGACGGGGTGTTCCTTGAAGCGCTTGAACGTAATCCGGAAAAATATATGCCGGAAGTTGAAGAAGGCGATTTGACCGACAAGGTGGTGAAGATAGACCTGACCCGACCTATGCCGGAAATTCTGGAGGAGTTGAACAGGCATCCTATTAAGACGCGCCTGTCTCTGTCCGGTCCTTTGATTGTTGCCCGTGATCTGGCCCACTCCAAGCTTCGTGATAGGCTGGAAGCTGGGGAGCCTTTGCCGGATTATTTCAAAAACCATCCGATCTACTACGCTGGCCCCGCCAAAACCCCAGAGGGTATGCCATCGGGTTCCTTTGGACCAACGACCGCTGGGCGTATGGATGCCTATGTTGACCAGTTTCAGGCAGCAGGTGGTTCCATGGTCATGCTGGCCAAAGGAAACCGCTCAGCTCAGGTTCGCCGTGCCTGTCAGGCACATGGAGGCTTCTACCTTGGCTCCATTGGCGGTCCAGCAGCGCGCCTTGCGCAAGACTGCATCAAAAATGTCGAGGTGGTCGAGTTCGAAGAGTTGGGCATGGAAGCTGTCTGGAAGATTGAAGTGGAAGACTTCCCAGCCTTTATTGTTGTCGACAACAAAGGGAATGACTTCTTTAAGGAACTTAATCTAGGATAATTTATAGAGAAGTGCAGGCTCTGCGTGTTGAAATTCCTGAAGCCTGCACTCCTCAAAATAAATACATTCGAGTGCAAAGCGTGAATGCTAATGAACGCGATGTACTTTAAAACATCTCACTGCTTTAATACTCTTTCTCATAGTAGATGCCGGATTTGGTGCTGCCTTCGCTTCCCGCGCCCAGCCGTAAGCGGAGCTGTTTTGTTATATCAATGTCAACCGTAACTTCACTGCCTTCCTCTTCTGTTCCTTGCGAGGCACTTAGATAAATATTGTCATTGATGTAGGTGCCTGCGGAAACGACGGGATTACCGGAACTGTCAACACTTACATTGAAGTCAGAGGCTCCCAACAAGTTTCTGAAGCGGGAAAACGAAGTATCCGCCGCGCCGCCGGAAAGGGTAGAGAGCGTGGAGGCAAGTTGGGCCAGTTGCACAGGCGATAAGTCTGTTGCTGACTTTCCAAAAAGCAACTGAGTAATAATTTCGTCTTCAGGGAGCTCGGGTACTGAACTGAATTTCACCACGGGGTTGTTGGCGGGCCCTGTGATAGAGACTGTAATTGTTGTTGATGAGGAACGCGTGGAAATCGCCTCGAAGTTGAGGTTTGGAATCAAACTTCCAGTGAAGTTCACTTGTCCTTTGTTGAAGGATAAACGCTCGTTAAGAATGTCGAATTGCCCGCGCTGTAAATCAAAGCTGCCTACTGTTTCAGGCTCTTTGGTTGTACCGCCAAGATGAATGGAGCCGCCCAATTCAGCGTAAAGCCCGCGCCCGCGAACAAATACCTTGCCCGGTGCTTTGAGGGTGACATCCAGTTTCAAGGGTTCACGCGGTTTGGAGGAGGCCTCCTGTTTCCCTTCATCTTTCTGTAAAAGGGCAATCTGTTTGGCAACCGGTATTGGCGTTTCTATATGTGTAACCTGAACAGGGTTTATCGAGGAGTTAAAGGAACGCGGTATTCCGATATCGGCCTCTTGTATCTGCACTTCTCCAGATAGAACAGGGGCTTCATCTGGCGCGGTTAATGGTCCCTTAAGTGAGATATCCGCATTTATGAGCGCGTTTACCAAGCTGCTGTCAATGTAGCGGCCATTTGAAAGCTTCACCGTCAGATCAGCTGGCATATGGTCTTTTAAAAGAATTTGGCCGCCAGCGCTTATCGAACCACCTTTGCGCAGTTTGGCGCTTAAGCCATTGAGTGAGATGGCACCTTTATCTGCCGTAATTGTCCCCGTAAATTCTTCAAGTGTTACATTATGCTTGAGGTCAATTATTACCAGATCCTGGGGGGTGGCAGTGAACTTGATATTAGGAGTGGGTAGTGGACCGTTTACACTACCAGATATGCCGACTTTGCCAGCTGCGTTTACGCTTTGGCGGGTTAGGGCAGTGTTGAAAACCTGCATGGGAACGTTGCCTGTTGCCTGAAGAGCAACCGTAATGGGAGAGGTAAGTTCGATATGTCCTTGGGATTGGAAGTCGAGGCCATCTGGGTTGGACAGCTCTAGTGTCCCTTGCACTCTCCTTCCTTCAAAACGACCGGAACTGGTCGAGGCTACAGGCGAAACACCTTGTTTAGTTAGGGCTACAGTGCTTATGCCGGTTCCCTTCAAGGCCCATGTGGCAAGGGGAGACGTAAGTGTCCCTTGAAGGGAGGCCGTTCCCGAAACTTCGCCTTTGAGGCCCAGATTGGGAGAAAAAGCATTGGCAATCGCTAGTGGAAAACGATCAATACCCGCGTTAATTGCCAATTGGGTTCCAATATTTCCGGAAAGGCTTAAACGACCTTGTCCTATGGAAAAGACGAGTTTTTCGATGTTTGTTTGAGAACTGCCTATGGACAAAAGCGAAGGTTGGCTCAGATTTATTTTAAGTTGGTCATAGACACCGGAAACCTGATCAAGGCGGATATCATAGGTGTCATCCACCGCTTCAAAACTACCTGAAGCTTTTAGTAGTTGGCCTTTATTGGCAAGCTCTACCGAAGAATTAAACTGGGTGATGTGGTTGTCGGCTTCTGCAGAGAGCCGAACTTCGTTGGCTATAAACTTGCCGCTTGTGATACCTTCACCCAGCATTTTGGCGGAAAGTGTGGGGTAATTGAAAATATCAAAAAGATCTCCTTGTAGAGAAAAGCTTGCAACCTTGGCATCTTCTACTTGGATTTCTTGCGCCCGCGCCAGAAACTGCGCGTTGACCTTGCCCCCATGGTTTACAAGAAAAAGGGTTCCTTCAGCTTCTCCTTGCATGGACAGCTGCATGATCGTTCCGATCTTGGATAGGTCCTTGGCATCTACTTGCAACTCTCCGGTTACACCAGCTGGAATGGAGTGAAGATCAGGAAAGGAGAAAAAGCCGGAGATACGATTATCCCCCATAATGAAGGAGAGGTTATTTGCACTGACCTGTTTGCCTTGGCTTTCAATTTGGCCTGACATATTAAATTCTTGTTTGGCAAGGTTCCCTGTAATTTGAAAGTTGCCGCTGGGTTGTTCGGGGTTTGCTGTCAAGGAAGCTGTCAAAGACAACATGCTGTTTGTTTTTCCATCTAACATGAGCCCTTGTGTGGCCCCATCGACAGAAATTTCCATTGCATTCAAGGGGCCAGTAACTTTTGCTTCCAAGTGGGCATTGCCCGTTAATTTTTTATCCAGTGCCCCAAGAGCCAGCTTTTGAAGGGCTATCTGTGCCCCAACAACTCCCTTTTTGAGGAAGCCCGTGCCAGCAGCACTCAGATTATTGGAAGTGATCGTAACCTCGGTGTTGTCAAGACTCAAAGCACTAAGTGTTGGCTCAAGCAGGCTATAGTTCGTCTTTAACTTGACCTGAATGGTCCTTGAAAGCAGGTTGTCCAATACCTTTTCGTTAAGCTGGACATTGTAACCTTCTATAGATGCTGTCACCTTTCCGGTAGAGTTATTCTGTTCGCTGATCAGGGAAAAGCTGGCTGAGATATCTCCACCCAGTGCTCTTCCCGCAAGGCCGGAAAACTGGCTCAAGTCAGAAACTTGAAGATAACCATTGAGGTTTGTGCTCGCGTTTGAAACTATGCCACTGTTTGAACGAAGAGCCAGTCCATCTGAAACGAGTGCAAAACGCCTAATTGAAAGCGATTGTTGCTGAAGGTCCAGCTGAGCCTCCATATTGGCAAAATAGTCCTGCGGAAGGCCTTTCAGCTTAGGTGCGGAAGAGGTAAGCGCCTTGACCTCCAACTGCGTTGTGAGATCTGATGCAAAATTGCCTTCGGCCATTGAAGCATTTTGACCGCTCGCTTTGAGGAATATGCTCTCAAAAGCTGTCGGCCCGCGGGCAACCTTGCTGGTACTCGTGGAGAGGTCCCACTGGAAGTTACTCAATGGTCCTGACGCACTGAATGTTATTTCTGGAGATACAATACTAAGAATTTCACCATTGGCACTGGGGAAGGTTAGTGGTTCTTCTGTTTTCGTTTTTGCAACAAGGAAGGTGTCAAGTGCGGGTTTCTCCCCATTTTCAATAGTCCTTGTTTTGCCCTCAACGGTGATGGCATCACTGTCGAGCTCAAAATCGACTTTAACTGGTAAAAAGCCGTTATCCAAAACACCATTGGTATTGAATGTAGTTTCTCCTTCAAAAATATTTGAAAGGGAGGCTGGAAGGAGATCTTTTATTTCGCCTGTAAATTTAGCTTGAAACTGTCTTTGTCCGCCTGTTTCCCTAAAACGGGCAAATCCTGTGGCTGCGGCCCTATCATCAATTAAGAGAGAGAGGTCAGATTTCCAATCGGCAATAGGGCCGCCACCTTTAAAAGAGAAGGTGAGAGAGGGAGAGTTTGGCAATGCTGTGACCTTGGAAAAAAGCCCCCCTCCAGCTTCGCGGACATAAACGTTAAAGTCCAGTGTGCTCCCATCAGGTTTAAAGAGAACGCTGGCTTCAAGCTGGCCACTGACCTGATCTGTTCGAGTAAGGTTCAAGCCCAGTTTTGTGTAAAGGGTACTGGGGTGGAATGTACCATCGGCTTTAACTGAAAACTGTGCGGCAGCACCTAGTATTTCAGGGGCAAGGGATAGATCGTTGATTGAAAGATTTTGCAAAGAAACGTTGAAAGGGAGCCTCGAACGACTTTGGCGATGTTGGGACTGAGATGAACTTTCTGACGGCTCTATTGGAAGCCGTCTAACATTCATAGAAGACACATCGAACTCTTTAACGAAGATAGTTCCATTGAAAAGCTTGAGCGGAGAAGTATCGATCGTTATCTGATTAACATTTAGCCACGGTCCTTGGTTATCTGACAGTTCAAGCTGCTGAATATTAAAATTGAAGTTCCAAGTAAGCTGTGGAGAGGTAATTTCCACATCAGGTAAAAATGTACTGAGAAGTTTGCCGCTTAAGTCGCGACCACCTTGCCATAACCCCACGCCAACAAGCAGGACATACGCAAAAGTAGCGAGGGCAGTAATTCCTAGAACGAGAGTTGTCACAGACCTCAAAAGAAATTGCATTATGTTATCCGCTTGTATTTATTATCAAGTACTATCCCAGTGATCAGAAAGATTGGCTTAGTCCAATATATACAGCAACTGGCGGGTCGTCTTTTTCGGGAGAAAGAGGAACTCCCACATCCAGCCGCAAGGGGCCAACAGGTGTGAAGTACCGCAAACCAAGGCCAACCCCTATTTGGAATGAGCTGCTAAAGTCAGGAAGTATGGAATCATAAACAGACCCGGCATCCAAAAATCCAACCGCTCCAATAGAGGATGTCAGTTTTACGCGCAATTCTCCGTTTACTAGGAAAAAGCTCCGCCCACCCGTGACTTCATCATCCACTCGTGGGCCGATATTATTATAGGCATATCCGCGCACGGTACCGCCGCCGCCAAGGTAAAACCTGCGGGAAGGGGGAATTTTGGTCAGACCATTAGAAACTTCCACTCCAGTAGAGACCCTTGTGGCGATTACCCATCTGTCTTTTTTATCCAAGGATACGTAATTGGAAAAACTGGCTTTTGAGAAAAGAAGGGCCTCACTAATGCGCAGATCCGCAGCGGGCTCAAAATAAAGGATACCCTCATACCCGCGGGTAGGGTTAAGCTTATTGTTTCGCTTATCGTAGGTTAAGTAGGCTGGAGCGCCAATAAAGAAGTAATCTTGCGCTCCTAATACATCCTCTTCGGAGCCATAAAAAGCTTCACCTCCGACTTTCATTTTCAGGTGCTCATTGATCTTTCTATGATAAAAGGCATCAGCGGTTATGGACCGGCTTTCATAACTATCGGGCCGTTCTCTTGCGGCATTTATACTGCTTGTAAACTTTGTTGCAGGTCCAAACGCGCCAGGCTTTTCGAAGGCTAAGCCGGCTGCATACTCCAGATCATCACCTGCAATGTCGCTTATTTGACCCAACGACCCGGAAAGCGTTAGTTTTTCGGCGGACCCGAACAGGTTTCTATGTGTCCAATACCCTTCTAGCCCAAGCCCTTCATTGCTTGACCAGTTGGCCCCCAACCCGAAAACTCTGGAGGCTCTTTCTGAAACTTCAATGGTGATAGGTTGACTGCCGTTTTCTTTAATAATTGGGCTCGGCTTTATAGAAATACTGGAAAATACACCAAGATCCCGCAGGCGATCCTCGGTCTTTCTGATAGTTGTATCGGAGTATGTCTCGCCTTCCGGTATATTGGCATAGGTTTTAATAAAGTCCGCGCTGACAGACTTGGAGCCTTTCACCGTAACAGGTCCAAATCGGGCTTTGGGACCAGCATTAAAGGCTAGATGCACTTTGAGAGAGTGTGTCGCATGGTTGGCTAGCAGTTTTCTCGGTCCCACCTTTGCATGGGGGTAGCCCAAGTCTGCAAGAGCTATAAGAGCCTTGCTCTCTGCCTTGAAGATTTTGTCTGACAAGGCGGGAGCACCACTGGTGATCCCCAAGGCCATTACATCCGGTAGCTTTGTCCTGTCTGCATCTTCCAAATGACTGTAGGACACTGAAGTTTGACCAAAGTGAAAGAGTGGGCCGGGTGAGATTGAGAGAGAAACAGGGACTGGCCGAACGGTAATCTGACTATTATCTTCTATGGACTGTTCGAGTGGAATACCATTGATCTTGATATCCACAAGTCCAGAATAATAGCCCTTTGTATAAAGAACAGCGACCAACTGTTCAAAATCACTCAAAGCTCTAGCTTTTAGGCCATTCAGCCCTGAGGGGGGCTTATGCTCTTCACTTATGAGAGAACTTGCCTTTTTCAGGGTTTTCTCAAGTTTTTTATCTTTCTCCCCTGAAGGGGGGTGAAACAGGAAATCGACCTTATATGGTGTTGGATCCAATAGGGTTGTATCTAGTTCGCTTTTCTCCGGCTTTGCCCCCCAAAGGTGGAAGCCAAATAGGTCAAAAGCTACTGCTGGTATCACGCCTATGCAGGTCACGAAGAGAGTTGCCAAGGCCAATATCGTTAGCTGTCTAGGTTTGAAGGTGAAATAGATTGATTTCTTATTGAGTTGAAAATTCACGTCTCACACCGAATCTCTGTACGGCACTAATAGGATTTATCAATAACCTTATAATATCCAACATAACGATAAACGTGCAGTTCGTTAACCCGTATTGAGAGATAATTGAAATAAGTAACAGGTGAAGTATTTTAGCTAGAATTTGTGTACCAGCTACCGTGTTTTCAGTTGAGCACGCTCGCCTTGGAAAGCAGGTTACGACAATAGTCTTTTACAGGTAGCTCGAGTTATAATTTTGAATAGCAAGTACTTTTAGCGGTTAATTTATTTAATGCTAATGCAAGGGTTCTTTTTGTGGGAGTGCACCAAATAGAGAAATCGGCAAAGTAACAACCCAAGAGAATATTCAAGGAATGTGAAGCCGGAGTTTCGATGCGTTGGATTTGGGTACTTTTTATATGGGTTAGCATAATAGGCTGTACCAAACTTCCATCTGGTGGGCCAAGTGCCTACGCGATTTCATCAACACAGGTTCAGGAAGATGCTTATACCGCAAAAATATCGGTCGTAGACTTGGATCATGAGGTGATTTCAATACTGAACAATTATAGGCCGCAAATCTTTTCGGATAAGTTTTCTGCAGTTCAAAGCGGGAGTCACGGCACTGTATTGGGAGTAGGGGATGTCCTATCTGTTCTCATATGGGAGGCGGCTCCAGATGGCTTATTTTCCACCTTAAGTTCCAAGCAGTCCAAGGTGGATGTTGTTGTGAACGCGAATGGAAATATCTTTATTCCTTATGCGGGGCGTCTGCGCGCAAAAGGGTTGACGTTGGAGCAGATCCGTCAGGCAATTCAGCATCAATTATTGGGAAAAGCCATCGAACCACAAGTTATAGTTCATTTGACAGATAATCGCAGCAACAGCGTCGTGGTAGTGGGAGATGTAAAGAGCCCGGGACGGTACTCGCTGCCAATTGGAGGGGCGAAACTTCTTGAGGTTGTAGCAGATGCAGGGGGGGCGAGGGAAGCATCCTATGAAACTGTGATTACATTGAAACGAGGGAACCGTTCCGGGACAGCACGGTTTGAAGACTTAATTGAAAACCCTAGAAATAACATCAATGTTGCATCAGGCGATAATATCCTTCTATCTTATCACCCGCGCAGCTTTTCAGCTTTTGGTGCAGTGGGAGAGCAAAAGCTTGTTCCCTTTAAAACCCAGTCTTTATCTCTTTCTGAAGCTCTGGCATTGGTGGGGGGGATTGAGGATACTCGTGCAGATCCTAAAGGGGTTTTCATCTTCCGTTATGAAGAACGTCAACTGGTAGGGCGGTTGGCACCCAAGGCCTTGGAGCGCAATCCAAATCGTATGTTGCCTGTTGTATATAGATTGAATGTACTTCACGCTGATGGTTACTTGCGGGCACAAGCAGTTGAAATGGAGGATAAGGATATTTTGTATGTAGCCAATCATCCAACAGCAGAGTTAGGCAAGTTTCTACAGATCCTTTCACCACTTATCTCCAGTTATGCTGCCGTTTATCGCTTAGAAGTTTTATAAGGTTGTCTACTTTTGGTTTCCTTGCACACTAGAAGTACAAAGCTGAAAAATTATACAAACAGTTGAGGAGGGAGCATGGATGAGAGGGCGGAACGGGTTTTCTTATTCTTGCAAGGGCCCCCTTCTGTATTTGCTAAGGAATTGGCCGATGAAATAGAGAAGCGTGGATCAAAAACTTATCGCATAAATTTTTGTTTCGGAGATTGGCTTTTTTGGCGTGGTAAACGTTCTAGGTCTTATCGCGGCTCACTGTTGGAATGGCCCAAGTACTTAAGTCGCTTTATTCAAACTTATGCCGTTACAGATGTCGTTTATTATCAGGATCGCTTTCCATATCATGCGGCGGCATTGGAGCTTTGCCGAACACTTGGTGTACAATGTTACACCTATGAGTTTGGGTATTTAAGACCTGACTGGATCACACTGGAACGTGACGGTATGGGGGCCTATTCATTAATACCATCAAGTCCGGAAGCAATCAGGGCACTGGCTATAGATGCAGGTCCGGTAGAGAGGGAGGTTATCTACCCCTATCCGTTTTGGTTGGAGGCAGTTGGCGAAGTAATTTACAACCTCTCAAATCTGTTTGTGCCTTGGGGCTATCTACGCTTTGATAGGGATAAGTTTTATAATCCCCTTGCTGAGTATTTAAGTATTCTGCCTCGCTTGCTGCTATCTGGACGTAAAAATAAAGCAGCCAATATGATTATTGAAGATGTGGTTGAAAGTGGTTCCAGATTCTTTGTTTTTCCTCTGCAATTGCAAAGTGATTATCAGCTTAGATACAATTCACGTTTCATCCATCTTGGTGAAGCAATTGATCTTGTTTTGGAGAGCTTTGCAAAAGCTGCTCCTAAAGCAGTGAGATTGGTTTTTAAAATTCATCCACTTGATAACGGTATTGAGCCTTGGGTTAAGCTGATCAAGAAGGCAGCTAAAAAGTATGGCGTAAAACGTCGCATTCATGTGATTGACGGAGGGAACCTCGTTGACCTTCTGGAAAAAGCGTCAGGCGCTATCATGGTAAACAGCACCACGGGGTTACACGCTTTGCGATTGGGGTGCCCTGTCAAAATTTTGGGAATTGCTGTCTTTGATATGAAGGGGATAACCTACCAGCAGTCTTTGGATGAGTTCTGGGTAAGCCCAACGCCACCCGATCAAAAGCTACTAACGAAGTTTGAGAGGGTATTGGCTGCAACTTCGCAGGTGAGGGGAAACTTTTACACCAAAGAGGGCAGAAAGGCTGCCGCGTCGATAGCCGCTGATCGATTGCTTGATGGTTCAGATAAAAGTTTCGGTAGTTTTTCCAAGGAACCGCCGCGTCTGAAACAAGCACGGAAAATGGGAATTCCAATTTCATTTTTGGAGCAAATAACAACTCGTGACCGAGGTGGGCGTGTTCGAAGTAGCTGGAAGGTAGAAAAGTCAGACCAAGAGATTTAGGGAGAGGGGAACTAGATGCAGAATAACAGCAAGAGAACCGTGTTGTTTTTGCAAGGACCACTTTCACCTCTCTATCGGATGATCGGCCGGCAGTTAAAGGTTCAGGGTGTCGGGGTTTATCGTATTAACTTATGTCTTGGTGATTTATGGCACTGGTGGGGGAAAGAGGCTTACAGCTATAAAGGGGATTTGAATGCTTGGGCGCGCTATGTTGGCTCTTTTTTGGATGCATACAGGATTACAGACCTTGTCTTGCATTCGGATCAACGCGAGTATCACCGGATTGCCATTCAAGAAGCACAGAAAAGAGATATTTTTGTTGTTGTAACCGAGATGGGAATTATTCGGCCCGGATATATGACAATTCAAGCAGGGGGATTAACCTGTAACAGCTGGATTCCGGATGATGCGAAGAGTCTATATAAGCGAACAAGTCAAACGCCTCCAATTAGAATTCACTCCGATTTCCCCAGCCAGTTTTATTTGGTTGCGCTTCCAGATATTTTTTACAATGGCCTCAATATTTTCGGCAAAGTCCTATTTCCAAATTATCGCCGCCATACACTTTATCACCCTTTTTTGGAGTATAGTTTATGGGCATGGCGTTTTCTTAAAGCACCGCTTAGGAAATTGAGTATGCGAAAAACTCTTGGGCAACTTCGTGAAAATGACCACTCCGTGTTTCTCTTTCCTTTACAGCTGGAGGGAGATTTATCAATTCGGCGCTATTCTCAATACGCTGATCAGTTGGAAGCGGTTCAAGAAGTGATCAAGTCCTTTAAAAATAATGCAACTTCCAACCAAGCCCTCATCTTCAAGAGCCATCCGCTGGACTGTGGGTATATAAATTGGGAAAAGGTAGTTCGAAGAATTTCCACTGAATTCGGCGTCCAGAATAGAGTAGCCTTCATTGATGATGGTAATCTGGAAAATATTCTAGAGCTATGTGCCGGTGTTGTAACAATCAACTCGACGGCCGGTTTAGATGCATTGCGAGCGAATGTACCTGTCAAATGCTTGTCACCAGCAATCTACGATGTTGAAGGTCTAACCTTTGATGGACCTCTTGATAGGTTCTGGAGGTCAGGCATGCTACCGAATAATGAACTCCTAGTATCTTTCCTAAGAGTTTTAATGGAAGAGACACAAGTGAAGGGGACTATACATAACCGGCTTGGTGTTTCAGTCGCGGCTATCAATATGGCTCATAAAATAGTGCAACGCAGTTTCAAGTTTACTCCAAAACCGGGGCAAGTACCTCCAAGGCTGGAGAAGGCGAGGAAAATGGGGGTTCTTGTGTGAACTTCATACACAATCAAGAAACGCTCTCTCCAAAGCGGAAACTTGCTGTCAAGCATGCTTTGAATGCATCCGCAACTTCTCATATACCTCGTTTTTTCTGCGATACCATACTTTGTAGCTTTGAGGCTAAGGATAGAGAAGAAATCTTTCAAGAAGCGAAGGGGAGCGGGAAAAATCTGCTTCTGATGTGTGATGGGCCCCTCAGCGCTCTAAGTTTTAACAGTGAAGTGCCGCGACTGGAAAGCTTCAGCTGGGTCCGGCTGGAGTTTAAACAGCTTACTAGTGCGAACAGTTTAAGGGAGGCTCTTGCTCATAAGCTAATGTTACTGAGGCCCTCTATTGAGGGAAAACAGCCGTACTTCGTTCTCAAGTTTCGAGAGCTCGGCGGGCATGCTGACCAAATTCCATTACTCAAATGCCTAGATTCTCTAGGCTGTACTCCTAGGTTCGATTATCCTCTCCCCGCGATCTTGAGTGAGCTTTCTACCTACTTTCTTGTATCCGAAAGAAGGTGTATTTCAGTCACAGATGCTCTTCATTTGATGGAAGAACTGCCGCGTATCGAGAAACTAAGGTTAAAAACCTACGTATGCTACGGGGTAAAATTCTGGAATAGAAAAACTGTTACTTCCATTTTCGGGGGAAAGGCCCCCGTTGTCTTCTCAGGTAACATTCAGAGCGCAATTACAACTGCAAAGAAACGGAATGCAGAACTTCTTTGCTGGGCATCATTAAACAATGATGAAGTCCTGTCTCTCACTGATAAAGCCCAAATCCCACTGCTAAATATAGAGGATGGTTTTATTCGTTCTGTTGGTCTGGGAGCAGGGTTGGCAAGGGGGGGCGCTCTTTCTTTGGATGATCAGGGTATTTATTATAGTGCCGCAAAAGCAAGCCGTTTGGAGGTTCTGCTTAATACCTACTGCCTCAGTCCGTTAGAGGTTACTCGTGCAAAAGGCATGGTTGAGCTTTTAAGGAGTACAAAACTAACAAAATATAACTGGGACAGGCGAACAAACCCAATAAGAATTGAAGAGAGTAAAAGGCAAGTTATTCTGGTTGCTGGTCAGGTTTCAGATGATCAGGGTGTTATACAGTCCATATCCGGTCTTCCAAAAGGTAGCAGAGCAAAAAACATTAATGAGGCCCTGTTGAGAGCAGTTCGAAATGACTTCCCGGATGCTTTTATTGTTTACAAGCCTCATCCGGACGTACAAGCGGGGCTCAGGAAAGGACAAATACGAGAACAAGTATGCTCCGATCTTTGTGATTCCGTCGTTAGTTCGGGCAGTGTGGTAGATCATTTTAAAAAAGTAGACAGAGTAGCCACTTTTTCGTCCTTAACAGGGTTTGAAGCTCTTATTCGGGGTGTTTCAGTTACCACATACGGGCTCCCCTTTTATTCGGGGTGGGGACTAACGAATGATCGGGTTAGTATTGCACGGCGTCAGAAGAAACGAGAGCTTCATGAGCTCGTATATATTTGTCTTGCCAAGTATATGTACTGCATTGATATAAATAGTCTTAGGGAGACAACGCCGGAACTGTTGATACAAAGTCTTGCTCAGCAAAAGCAAAGCCGAATACATAGATTGACCACCAGCTGGACCCAACACATTTCATGGGCGGGTCGCAGGGCCGGCCTATAGAAGGACATTTGAATACAGTAGTTTGAATAGCCTCTAGATTTGTAGACGCCTTGTCTCCTAAATTTGAGGCAAGGAGGTCAGTATGGGTAATAGTAATTTCAGCGATGATTTCAAACGAGATGCGGTGATGCAAATCACCAAGTGAGGCTATCCGGTTGCGGAGAACAGGCGACTGAAGCAGGCGCCGGCTCGTGTCACCGAGGAGCGTGATATCCTAAAAAAGGCAACCGCGTACTTCGCCAAGGATGCAAAGTGAGGTACGCCTTCGTTGCTGAGCATCACTCCGTTTTTTCGGTGCGGTCGAAGTGCCGCTGCCTGTGCATCCATCCAAGCGGCTTTTATGCTTGGCTGAAGAACCTGACAAAGCCCTCTTATGGCGGGATCCGTTCTGTTAAAACGCCTTATTTTAATTTGGCTGGATGGGAAAGGAGCGGTCGCTGCTCCAATGGGAGCAGCGAGATTACCTAAAGTAGTTAGTCAATAATTTTTTGCTCAGGACGCCCAACGCAGTGGTATTGGAAGCCATGACGCTCCATTTCGTCCTTACCGTAGATGTTTCGAAGATCAATCAACACTGGTTTTGCCATGGTCTCCTTGAGACGGGTAAAATCCAGCGCGCGGAAGGCGTTCCATTCGGTGATGATTACGAGTGCAGAGGCATCTTTTGCTACCTCATAGGAATTGCTGCCGTATTGGACACCCTCAAGCAACTGGGAAGCACTTTCTATTCCTTCTGGGTCGTAGGCCGCGATGTGGGCACCCCGGTCTTGTAGGGCCTGAATAATTGAAAGTGAGGGGCTGTCGCGCATGTCATCCGTATTCGGCTTGAACGTGAGACCGAGCACGGCGATTTTCTTCCCTCGCACGTCTCCACCCAAAGCCGCAATCACTTTCTTTGCCATTGACCTCTTGCGCAAATCATTAATAGCACAAGTTGTTTCAATAAGGCGCATCGGCGAAGAGTAATCTTGAGCTGTTTTTACCAGTGCTAGGGTATCTTTCGGAAAACAAGAGCCACCATATCCAGGGCCTGCATGTAAGAACTTTGAGCCTATACGATTATCCAAGCCAATTCCGTGGGCAATGTCTTGTACATCTGCTCCAACAGCTTCGCTCAGGTCTGCAATTTCATTGATGAAGGTAATTTTCATCGCCAAAAATGCGTTCGCTGCGTATTTTATGAGCTCGGAAGACCGACGCGAAGTAAACACCAAAGGAGACTGATTCAAATACAAAGGCCGGTAGACTTCAGTCATAACCTCTTCAGCTCTTTTGCTGGAAAGCCCTACGACAATTCGATCTGGCCGTTTGAAGTCTTCAATTGCGGCGCCTTCCCTCAAAAATTCGGGGTTGGATACCACTTCCACATCAGCGGAGGGGTTTGCTTCGCGTATGATACGTTCAACTTCGTCACCGGTCCCCACAGGAACCGTGGATTTGGTTACAACAACAGTGAAGCCCTTAATTGATTGAGCAATTTCCTTTGAGGCTTGGTAGACGTAACGCAAGTCCGCATGCCCATCGCCGCGTCTGGACGGAGTGCCAACGGCGATAAAGATGACATCCGCTTTTTCAGTCGCGCTGGCCAAGTCCGTTGTAAATGTCAAACGTCCGGCTTCCCGGTTTCTTTTAACCAGATCATCTAAACCGGGTTCATATATGGGAATACCGCCGCTCTTAAGCGTTTCGATCTTATCTGCTTGTTTATCTACGCATATTACCGTGTGACCAAAGTCGGCAAAACAGGCCCCGGAAACAAGGCCCACATACCCAGAACCAATAACTGTAATTATCATTGCAGCACTACTCCATGACCGTGCGGTCTCATTGAGGTTCTCTTAACTAGTTTAAGCTTGTCATAGTCCTTTGTAACTCAGTTGGAAAGGGGGGAGAGTTGAGAAGTTGAGGGAATACTTTTGTATGCATATTTTTCCTTATATAATACAAAAGTACTACGAAGGTTTACTAGGTTACGGCTAGAATATCCTATCATTTGACCCCTCATAACTCTGTTCGCACTAACATTTCCAAAAATACTTTAGGGTGAAAAGGCTCTGTTTCGGGCCTCTCTCTGAGTTATTCCCAACTAAAATTGATAGAAATTATTTTCGTAATTCCTCTGAATATATTCAAAAGGAACAGATGTTCTTAATTCATGCTGTTTCTTGTATTGATTGATTTGCCCGAAAATATGAGAGTAAGTCCCCGAAATAATATAGTTTTTTGAAAATTCCCGAGAGTTTACTAAAAATGAAACAATTCAAAAATGGTGTGCTGGGATAAAAAAAATTTAAAATTGAATTTGTTTAGGCGTGTAATTTTATGTGCTACTCGTTTGACAGGTGGTGATTTCTCGTAATACTTCAAGGCAGAATAAATGGGATTATCGGGTGGGGTAGATGTATCTAATTGTAGATGAGCAACAGCTTGTTACAGAGGGTTATGCATCTGGTTTTGAGAGGGAAGGCATTTCAACAAGTGGCTTTACTCCAGATGATTTTTTGGAATGGATCGAGACAGCTCCTGACACTGACTTTGATGCCGTTGAGGCGATCCTAGTTGGAGATTGTGGCGAAAAACAGTTCTTCCCGGCGACTATCCGTAGGCGATGTCAAAAAAAGCCTATTATTGTTTTGGAAAGTGCGCCGAACCTTGATTTAACATTAAAATGGTTTGCAGCAGGCGTCGATGATGTTTTGAGGAAGCCTGTACACGTTCAGGAAATTTTGGCGCGCGTAAATGCAATTCGTCGCCGCTCAACTTCACAGTCCATGTGCGTCTCCATTGGAGACCTGACAGTGTTCTTTGATGGTCGTGATCCGGAGGCAGCTGGCAGCTCCTTAGCTTTACCAAGGAGAGAGAGAAGGATACTGGAGTATTTAGCTCGCAATAACGGGCGGCGGTTGACCAAGACGCAAATATACAATTTCGTGTATGGTATTTTTGAAAGCGAAGTAGATGAGAATGTGATTGAAAGTCACATTAGTAAGTTGCGGAAAAAATTACGCGCAAGAATGGGATATGATCCTATCGATTCCAAGCGATACCTTGGCTATATTATAAATGCCAATACGTAAGTTTCGAATATGCTGATAAAATGATGGCGAAGGGGCATACGATTGCCCCTTTATTATTTGGAATATTCTTTTCTATAGATCTGCTTTTTAAATGAGCTTTAAGCTTAATCCATTCAGCGCTCGCATGTTTGGCGTTCCATGCTTGTGCTCTCACAGAGCCAAATAACAACTTCCTAGCAGTCTTTATTCAGTTGTGTGTGATTAATTATCTGGAAGCTTTATCAGTAATAGGTACTGGCTGTAATCATGGTGGCCAAAAACAAAACAGGAGCGTAGCGCGTGAACGCTACGAGCTCCTGTCTTTTGTACGTGTCCACAATTTCCTCAGGGCACTCTATCCTAGACGAGCTCTAAAGCATTTTGGCAAGTTCCCCGAAAGGGTCCGTGCTGCTCGGCGCGTTTTGACCTTGGGAGACGGCCTCATATAACTTGGGAACCAAGTCTATAGACTTATCAAGTAGGGGGTCTACTCCCTCTTTATAGCCTCCCATCATTCGAAGGTCTTTTGTATCTTCAAATTTTGCTACCATTGAGCGTAGTTTTAAAATGAGCTCGCGCTCTTGGGGGGACCAAGCGTTATGTGCCAGCCTCGAAACGGAGGACAGAAGGTTAACCGCAGGATAACGCCCTTCCTCCGCTATATGGCGGTCTAGAACGATATGCCCATCCAAAAGGCCTCGGATATTGTCCGCCACGGGGTCGTTATGATCGTCTCCGTCAACTAGAACAGAGAATACGGCAGTAATCATGCCGCATCCCTCTTGCCCAGGGCCTGTTCTTTCCAAAAGTGCAGGTAAGTCAGAAAATACACTAGGTGGATAGCCTCGTGAGAGGGCAGGCTCACCAGCGGCTAGCGCGACATCGCGCAGCGCGTGGGCATACCGGGTAACGCTGTCAACGACCAAGAGTACTGAATCGCCTTGATCCCGAAAAAACTCAGCCATAGTTACAGCAGTTTTCGGGGCAAGTCGCCGCATCATAGGGCTTTCGTCTCCGGTCGCGACAACCACAACTGACTTCTTTAACTGATCACCAAGAGTTTCCTCAATAAACTCTCGTACTTCCCTGCCGCGTTCCCCAATAAGGCCGATAACAACGGTATCAAAAGAGTTACTACGTGCAATCATTGACAAAATTGTAGACTTACCGACGCCTGATCCGGCGAAAACCCCTATGCGTTGTCCGTGACATAGTGGGGTAAAGAGGTCCAAGACCCGCACACCTGTGGGCGCAGCCTTTGTTACGCGGGCTCTGGAAATCGCGCTTGGGGGTAGGGCGTCAAATGAGACTTTTTTGAAGCCTTTGGTCAGAGGCTCCTTTTCGTCAATGGGTTGCCCCAGCGCATTGATTATTCTTCCGCGCCAGCTCTCATGGGGAGAGACCTTTAATTCACCACATCTCGTAACTCGCGTCCCCAACCCAAGATCGATACGAGGTGCGTAGGGTTTAATAACTACGCTATCTTTATCAATACGAATGACTTCCCCGTAATGGGTGCCATCATCGGTGGGGTAGGAAACTTGCTCCCCTAGATTTACTTCACTGGAAAGGCCTTTAACCCTCAAGAAGCTGGGGGTAACTTCGTTCACTGTGCCGCTTAGCTCCACGTCCCAGCCAGTTTTAGGGACTTGGTGAGCAATTGCCTTTAGCGTATCAAGAGGATTCATTATCGAAAAATTCTAAGTGTTTGCTATGAAGGGCTTCGAGAACTTCGAGAGGAAGTACGTTCCGTGGGTCGCTTACAGCTGCTGACAATTTAAGACTTTTAACGCGAGAAAGATCTGTTTGTTCCTCATTAGCTTTCGGCTCATTTTGTGGCGTATTGTCGGTTTCCAGCATTACCTTAGAAAGAAGCTGGGCTGCCGCTGTTGTGCTACTTTCTTCCACAGAGGAAAACTGTAGATCACCATCGTCTGTATTTACTGTACTGGTTAGAGTCCCAGATGCATTCGAAGCATCACTCGGTTCGTTGGATTTACCCAATGCGAGTTGCCCCGTTAAAGCCATCTCACCAAAATTGGCGCTCATCAGGCCAATTGCACCGATAGCGCCGCCAGCCGCCAAGCCATACACAACACTTCCTGCGGCGCGCGCTCGTGTTGAAGCCTCGTCACCTGTGATTTGCCTGTAGAGTGTATTTACTCCTGGGATGTGTTGGAGTGGGTTTATAATATCAATAAACTCTGAGAAGGTGAGTGCTGTGGTTGAAGTCTTAGTAGAACTTGATCTTCCTACACCACCATTAGTACCTTCAAGTGTCGTTGAGGGGCTGTTGGAGCTGACTTCTTGAACAAGCATTAAGCTTCTCCCAGATCACGGATAGCAGTTTGCCGTGTTGTCTCCATTTTCTGAATGGCTGAATTGGCGCTCTCAAATGCTCTGGTAATTGTAATGAGTTTCGTCATTTCCATAAGTGGGTTAACATTGGACCCTTCGATGTAACCTTGGCGAAACCCGTTATCTGTAAATTCAAATATAGGATTCGCAGTTTTATCGGAAAGGACGCCAGAGCTTCCAACCCTGCTGAGGTTCGCGTCCTCTGGAATTTCAAAGAGCCCCAAAACAGCAACCTGCGCGCCATCTTGTGAAACTGTTCCGTCTTTAGAGATGCTTGGAGCACCTCCCAGAGGGTCGAGCGCGATGAGCGAACCGCCAGCATCCATAATTGGATTTCCAGAGATAGTCCGCAAGATTCCGTCTGCGGACATTTGCATACGTCCATCTCGGGTATATCCGGTGCCGTTTCCAGTCTCCATTGCCAGCCATCCATCACCGTCAATTGCGACATCAAGCGCATTGCCGGTTTGCTGAACGCTGCCTGCACCTCTAGAAATGTAGGTATCGCCAGTTGAAGCGAAAGCAACTGGATCTGAGCCAGCTTTTGACAGAATTGTCGAAAACTTCACCGCATCTGCTTTGTAACCAGCAGTATTCATGTTGGCCACATTGCGGGCAACCGTGTCTATGCGGCGCTCTAGAGATAGCTGTGCGGACAAAGAAACGTAAAGACCTGATTCCATAATATTATCCGCCTAGTTTGTTTGAATTAATTTGGTGAAAAGGAACTTTGATAAATCTCTTAATTCTCTGAGGGGTAAGGCGGAAATGGAATTATCGGCCGTATTTTTGATCGAAGTAACCAAAGCGTATTGAATACTAATATTCCGCATATTGAAACATCCCGCAGACAAAGAAGAGACCTAGAAGGTCATATTCGGCTGGAGTATCCGTTTTTTGCCTTGCCTGAAGCTGTAGTTTTAATCGCCAGTTTCGGACAAGCAATGATCGATAAATACCCTAGTTCAGTAGTTAACCTTCCAGTAGCGATGGGGTGTATTTTGAATTTTTTAGTTGGATTTGCGATTATCGTCGTATCGATGCTGGGTGGTTACGTGGCAATGGGGGGGTATCTCTCTGTTTTGTGGCAGCCTTTCGAGTTTGTGATCATTGCAGGAACTGCGCTGGGTACCTTTATTGTCGCTAACTCATTTAAAGTCATAAAAGATACAGGTGTGGGGATACGTGAAGCCCTGACCGGTAAGGCGCCTACCAAGCGTGATCACTTGGATACTCTTACAGTTCTCTATGATTTGATGCGGGTGATGCGGGCCAAGGGACGTAATGATGTTGAGGTAATCATCGATAACCCAACGGAATCGGATTTGTTCCAGCGTTTCCCTAGAGTTTTGTCTAATAAGCATTTGACGAGCTTTATCTGTGACTATTTCCGTTTGATTGTTATTGGGAATGTGCGTCCTCATGAAATTGAATCGTTGATGGATGAAGAGCTTCATACGCTCGGACGGGAAGAATTGAAGCCTTATGCTGCGCTGAATATTGTTGCGGAAGCGCTTCCGGCGCTCGGAATTGTTGCGGCAGTTCTGGGGATCATTAAGGCAATGGGCGCAATCGATCAGGAGCCTGAAATTCTGGGTGCGCTGATTGGTTCGGCTCTGGTTGGTACATTCCTTGGAATTTTTCTTTCTTATGGCGTTGTTAGCCCAATTGCTAACAAGATTAAGTCTGTTCGCGAACGTCGTTTTCATTTGTACGTTGAAGTGAAGCAAACGCTCCTCGCGTTTATGAATGGGGCCGCGCCACAGATTGCTTTGGAATATGGCCGCAAGACAATTGCAGACGAAGACCGTCCAACCATTGATGAAGTTGAACAAGAAACTATGAACGCTGGTGCGGGGGCGAAATAATGCAACAGGTACTCGATGATTCAGCCGTTGACGATGGTGGAATGAAGTTTGATCTGCCTTCTCGCTTGCTTGACGCTGGTGGTATTGGTGTTGACCGTCTGCCGATGCTGCATGTGGTTTTCGATAGAATGGCGAGGCAGTATATTGATACACTCCGCCAGATGGCAGCATCAGCCCCTTATATCGCGGTGCAATCGGTCTCAAATGAGCGGATTGGTGATGCGCTGGACAAGTATGAGGATAAGGCTGTTATAGCAGTTATCCACGCTCCCGAATGGGATGCGCGTATTATGCTTGGTTTTGATAAGTCTTTTATTCACTCCATGATTGAGCTGCTGTTGGGCGGAGATGGAGAAGAAGAAGACTATATGGAAGACAGGGCGCTCACAAACGTAGAACATCGTTTGGCGCGCCGGATGTTTGAAGAAGCAGCTTCTGCACTTGAAAATGCTTTCAGTGCAATCGTTGATGCAACCTTGATCGTTGAGCGTTTGGAAACGCGCATGGAATTTGCGCAGACTGGTCGCCGTAGTAATCCTTGCGTTTTGTGCCAGATGAATGCAGAAGTTATCGGCAGGGAAGGGGAGATCTTCGTAATTCTTCCGCAAGCTGCTCTTAACCCGCTTCGCCAGAATCTTACACAAGTTCTTTCTGGGGAGGTTTCTGGCCGTGATACACGCTGGACAAAGCAGTTCCAGAGCGAAATCCAACGTACAGAAGTTAACCTTACTGCCGTTCTTGAGGAACAGCGCCTAACTTTGAATGAAGTTGCGCAGTTCGAAGTGGGGCTTGTACTTGAATTGAATGCAACCCCTAAAACCCCTGTACGTATTGATTGTAATGGTCAGCCGCTGTTTAACTGCAAACTTGGGCAGGTTTCCGGTTCATACACTGTAAGAGTGGATGAATTGGTGCAGCAGGAAGGGGAACTATTAGATGACATCCTATCTAATTGATGGATTTGTATTATTCGCATTGGCAATAACCACATGGCGCGTTGTTGTTATGTATCGACAGCTGAAGATTCTCTCTAGTCACCATGAGGACTACAAGCGAATCTTTGATCAAACGTCGGATGCGATGGAGCAGATTGGTGTTAGTCTTCAAGAGCTGAAGGTTCGTGGTGAGGAAATTATCACAACCTTGGGTAAGAGGATTGATGAAGCCAATCAGACCAAAGCCGATATGAATACGATCATCGCTCAGGCGCAAGCAGAGATGAGAGATGTGCAGGCAGGTATCGAAGCCTTGAAGCGGGAAGCTCGTAAGGCTGGAGGTATGACTGGTCGTCTTAAAAATACAGAGGGGCAGTCCTATCATATTCCGGATGAACTGGGCGGTGAGAAAGACGAAAAAGGGCGTAAGAAGCAGGTTAAGTCCGTAGCGCAAATGCTTGCATCTACTCCGAAAAAAACCGCACAGAATGAAGCTGTATCAGCTGTTGATAATCAAAGTTTGCGCGTGCGCAAAGTTTCCTTTGGGCAGGGCGTTGGATTTCGTTCCGTTAATAAAAACGATTAATATCTAAGACTTATGAAAGGCAGATCATGTCAAACTCCAACGATATGAGTGATGAGGCCCTTGCTGCCCAGTGGGAAGCAGCAGCAGCTGAGGCAGATATGTCCATGGAAGATGCAATGGCCGCCGAGCCTGCGCAGCAATCTTCCTCCAGTAATCATTCTGGGCTGAGTGATGCCAATGTTGATCGGAATCTGGAAGCTGTTCTTGGTATTCCTGTTGATATGCAGGTCGTTCTAGGCTCTGCAACCATGCCGGTTGCCAGCCTTCTCAAGTTAGGCCGCGGCGCTGTTATTCCTCTTGATCACCGTGTGGGTGAGCCGGTGAATATTGTGGTGAATGGCCGCACTGTTGCACGCGGAGAAATCGTTGTTGTTGAAGATGATAACTCACGCTTTGGCGTTTCTTTGACAGAGATTGTAGGCGCAAAAGGCAGCTACGCCTAAACGAGAGATAAAGAGATAAAAGATGGTTGAGGTTCTACCGGCTGTGTCCGATAATTTTACATTCTCCCATAAGTCTGGGACTCAGAAGGCTGCTGCGCTTTTGCTGGCCATGGGAAATGAAAAAGCTGGACGGGTACTTTCGCATTTCGATAATGACGAAATGCGGATGATCATTCGGGCGGCTGCTGAATTGGGTACTGTGCCTGCCGGAGAACTGGATCATCTTATTGACGAGTTTATCGACCTTTTCACAGGTGGTGTGAACTTGTTCGGTACGGTTGAGGGGGCGGAGAGCCTCATTAAGGGTGTTTTGCCTGAAGATCAGGTAGACGAAATCATGTCTGATGTGATGGGGTACTCCAAACGCTCCATCTGGGATAAAGTTTCCCAAATCTCAGAACTGGTACTGTCTACATACTTGCAAAAAGAGCATCCGCAAACCGCCGCCTTTATTCTTTCAAAAATCAGTCCCGCAGGTTCTGCGGGAGTGCTTTCTCAAATTCCTAGGCGCAAGCGCAATGAGATTGTGCGTAGAATGCTGACGCTCAAACCGATCGTTGAGGACGTTGCAGAAGAAGTTCAAAAGACGCTCCACGAAGACTTTATGGTGAACTTTGCCCGTACTGTCGGGTCTGATGCCCATGCCCGCATGGCAGATATCCTCAATAAAATGGAACGTGATGACCTTGAGGATACGTTGACAAACCTACGCGAGGTTCTTCCAAAATCTGCCGAACAGTTGGCAGGTCTCCTGTTTACCTTCGAAGATATTGTCAATCTGGATCCACGTACACGTATGATCATCTTCGACGATGTGACAACCGAGCAGGTAACTACTGCACTGAAGGGCACACGCGAAGACTTCCGCTCTGCTATTTTGCAGTCCATGTCTGGCCGTGCGCGCCGTATTGTTGAAAATGATCTGGCTGGCGGGGAGCCGGTTGCGCAGCGTGAAGTTCTTGATGCACGCAGACAAATTACTGACCTTGCTCTTGAAAAAGCAAATGCCGGTGAAATTGATCTTGAGATTGGTCGCAGTGATGAAGTCTACATCTAACGTGGCCCTTCCTCATTCGGCCTTGGTGTAAAGCGATAGAAGGCTATGTCTGAAGATCAGGACGAGGAAAGTAAAACCGAAGAGGCGACCGAGAAAAAGATTAGGGATTCTGTCGAGAAAGGCAATATCCCAGTCTCAAAAGAGGCATCAGTTCTTGCCTCTTTTATCGGTCTCCTTTTTATTATGGTCTTCTTGTTGGCCGATGGGGCGAGTGATCTTGTAGATTATCTACGGTGGTTTCTCGATAACCCTGGTGAAATTAGACTGAATAGTCGCAGCGATGCCGTTCAACTTTTGAATGTATCTGCAGGCAGCTTGACACGGTTTATGATTCCGATCGCTGCCCTGTTGATTCTATTGGGTTTATCTTCTTCATTCTTGCAAAATAGCCCTAGAATGGTGGGGGATAGGATTATGCCAAAGCTCAACCGAATCTCCATTAAGAAGGGCTTTGGGCGTATCTTTAGCCTTAAAGGTTCAATGGAATTCATAAAGTCCCTATTTAAGCTTGCTACGGTTGCTTTTGTCGCACTGCTTGTGCTGCGTTCCCAGCAGGCGACGGCTCTTACCACTATGTATTCCGACCCTCAGATTCTTCCTGCAACTATTTTGGCTATTGCGATCAAACTGCTTTCTGCAATTTGCGTTGCTACTATTGCTTTGGTTGGCTTTGATCTGGCTCTTGCCAGATTCCAATGGCGCAAAGATATGCGTATGACGAAGCAGGATGTGAAAGATGAGCATAAGCAGGCGGAAGGGGATCCGATTCTCAAGGCCCGTATGCGCTCCTTGGCGCGTGACAGGGCGCGTAAGCGGATGATGGCCAGTGTTCCTTCTGCAACCGTTGTTGTCACCAACCCGACTCACTTCGCTGTTGCTCTTTATTACAGCAGGGATGGATCTGCTGCGCCGCAGGTTGTTGCAAAGGGGCAGGACATAGTTGCTCTAAAGATAAAAGAAATTGCTTACTTGAACGATGTTCCGGTGGTCGAGGATAAGTTGTTGGCCCGTTCATTATACGCTGCGGTTGCAATTGATCAGTATATTCCCTCCGAATATTACAGGGCGGTTGCAGAAATAATTTCCTACGTATACATTTCCAGTAAGAAATAATTAAAAATATTTATTAAGTCTCTCTCATATATGTGAAATCTACGGGGAATTGTTTAGTGGTTGGCGATTCTGATGATTTTGCTCTAGAGGAAAAAGTTCGTGAAGAGATGCTTGCAAAAGCACTCCAACCGATCGCCTCGGAGCTTCGATGTATAGACTTGGCGTCTTTGGCTCGGCATATTCTGGGCGAAGAGACCGCAAATCTTTCTGATCTGGTCAATTCGGCAAGTGAGTTGTTTTTCAAGGAAGGCACACTCTCTTATGCGGGCAACTCGTCCATAGACTTGGCTTGGGAAGGTGAGATTGCTGTCCAGATTGATCTCGAATTCAAGTGCGAGACAGTATCTGTTTTACTGAGTCTATTCCTTTTGCCTTATAATTCGGCTGTTTCAGTCAAATATATTGCGTTTGATAATCCGTATTCGGTCTCCTTCAAGAATACTGAGTTCCTTAAAAGTGCGCTGGAGACTGCGCTTTTATAAGTACATTTCCAAGTGATTTGTGCCGTTTTGCATGCATTACACCCGTCAGCTACGGACAAGATTGTATTGATAGTCTTGTGGTTAATAGTTGTAGTGTGGGGTAAAATTCTTGGAACCCGTTTATTTATTTGATCTTACATCCCGTCAATCGTCGTGGCTGTCCGTTCGGCAGTCGGCGATTGCGGAGAATGTGGCGAATGCTGATACACCTGGCTTTGCTTCAAAGGATGTGGAGCCGTTCAAAGATATTCTCGATCAGACACATCTGACTATGGCAGCTACTCACGGCTCGCACATTGGTGCTTCCGGCGAGGCTGGCGGCCAGTTCGAGGTGAAAGAGGCAAATGCCTGGCAGGTGTTTGATTCTAAGAACTCTGTATCTTTGGAGCAGGAAATGATTAAGGCCGGTGAAGTTTCCCGTGCTCACAATCTCAATGTTTCAATTGTGCAGTCGTTTCATGGTTTAATGCTATCTGGAATAGGGAAGTAATAGAGAATGATTGATCCTTTAAGTGCTTCTCTTAAAATCTCCGGGTCTGGTCTTCATGCACAATCTCAGCGAATGAGGGTTGTCTCTGAAAACCTTGCCAATGCCAATTCAACTGCAGATGTTGAAGGTGCCAATCCTTATCGCCGTAAGACGATTACTTTCCATAGTGAAATGGATCGCTTGTTGGGTGCTGATCTGGTCGCCGTTAAAGGTGTCGGTACTGATCGAAGTGATTTTAAGGTTGAATATGACCCTTCTCATCCGGCTGCGGATAAGGACGGTAATGTGAAGCTTCCAAACGTTAATATGCTCGTTGAGCTGGCTGATATGAGAGAGACCACACGCTCTTATGAGGCTGGTTTGCAGGTTATGAAGCAAACGAGTGCAATGATTAATAGAACAATTGATTTGTTGAGGTCGCGTTAATGGTTGATCCGGTTTCAGGGCTTGGTGCTGTTTCCAGTGCTCGGGGTGTCGATAGCTTGGGTGGTGTTAATCGTACCCGTCAGTATGTTGTTGGTGGTGGGGCAGAGGTTGCTGCGCCAACCGAGAGTTTCGCCGATACTATGGCTGCTGCTTTGGAAAATACTGCGGGCGACTTGAAGAACGCTGAAGTTTCTTCGATTGGCGGTGTTAAGGGTGAAGTTTCAGCTCAAAACGTTGTTGAGGCTGTTATGAAGGCCGAGCTTTCGCTGAAAAGTGCTTTGGCTGTGCGCGACAAGGTTGTTGACGCGTACATGGAATTTTCAAGAATGTCTATTTAAGGGTTTATCATGAAAGCGCTAGCGATCGCAGCCACAGGTATGTCGGCTCAGCAAACTAATTTGGAAGTAATTTCGAACAACGTTGCCAACATGGGAACAACAGGCTTTAAGGCCTCCCGTGCGGAATTTACCGATCTTCTATACCAAACCGACCGTGTTGCAGGTGTTGCAAACCGTGGCGGTGAAGCTCCTGTTCCTGAGGGTATCGAGCTTGGTTTGGGTGTGCGCACTGCTGCTGTGAGAAAGCTTCACACGCAAGGCTCGCTGACCCAGACCAATAACGATTTTGATATGGCGATTGACGGGGAGGGCTGGTTCCGTATTGCAGGTCCTGATGGCGAAAGCCTATACACCCGGGCTGGCTCATTTAATAAAAATGGTGAGGGGACACTGGTTACTCTTGATGGGTACGAAGTGGAACCCGGTATTGTTGTGCCAGAAGAAGCAATCAAGATCGAAGTGAATGAGAGCGGCGAAATTTACGCAATTTTTGATGGAGATCAGGCCCCGGAAGAATTGGGGCAAATAACTCTTACCAACTTTGTTAATGATGCAGGTATGAAGGCGCTTGGTGGTAACCTGTTCCGTGAAACGGAAGCTTCTGGCGCTGGTATCGAAGGTGCTCCCGGGGATCCGGGTTTTGGCGTTGTGCGTCAGCGCTATCTTGAATCTTCAAATGTTGATTCGGTTAAAGAAATTACAAACCTGATTAGTGCGCAGCGCGCCTATGAAATGAACTCCAAGGTTATTCAGGCCGCCGATGATATGGCTGGTACTGTTTCCAAGGGCATTCGCTAGTAAATTTTAAAGTGCAGGTGTTCCGTGTCTAAGCTTAAATTTGGGCTGCTGAGTGCCTGCCTTTTTTTCTCTCCGCTTGTTGCAGGTGCCTCTTTTGCCCAGTCTCAGGTCCAGGAAATCCCTGTTCCGGTCTTGGTCATTTATCCCGGTGATTACATTGATAGCGGGATGATCCGTTCTCAAAAATTCTTGACGCGAAAAATTAGCGGAATGGCTGTTTTTCGCAATAGTGAGGGACTTTTGGGGATGGAGGCAAAACGGACATTGGTTCCTGGTAGGCCTATTCCCTTGAATGGTGTTCAAAGTCCCACTTTGGTGAAACGTGGAACCCCTGCAACTCTTGTTTTTGAAGAGGGCGGCTTGAAAATTGTCGCAATTGTAGAGCCGCTTCAGTCTGGCGGAGTTGGTGACACCATTAAAGCGAAGAATATTGATACCGGTCTGCAGGTTGTTGGCATCGTGCAGGAAGACGGGACCTTGAAGGTCGAAGGTGGAAATTAAAAGCATGGGTATTCAAGTGCGCGTTCTGCAGTTTTTTAGCGCTGCTTTCATTTTAGTCGCTGTTTTATCTGGTAGTGCCTCTGCTCTGGTCAGAATTAAAGATATCGCAGAGTTGCGCGGGGTGCGCGATAATCAGCTCGTTGGTTACGGACTGGTTGTCGGGCTAGATGGAACCGGCGATACCATGCGTAATTCTCCTTTCACGGAACAATCCCTTCAGTCCATGCTGGAGCGAATGGGTGTGAATGTTCGCGATTCCAAGCTGCGAGCACAAAATGTTGCAGCTGTTGTCGTGACTGCAGAGCTGCCCCCATTTGCCGGTAACGGCTCCCGAATTGATGTGTCCGTAGGCTCACTTGGGGATGCAACCTCTTTGAAAGGCGGAACACTTCTGGTAACGCCGCTACTGGGCGCCGATGGAAATGTTTACTCCGTTGCTCAAGGGTCGATTTCGGTCTCCGGTTTTACTGTAGATGGTGAAGCGGCGAGTATCACGCAAGGCGTGCCAACGGCTGGCGTTATCGCCAACGGCGGTTTGGTGGAGAAAACTCTGCCCGAACGTTTCTCCAGAATGAGAAACCTGACATTTGAATTGAAGAATGCCGACTTCAAAACGGCTATTCGTGTTACCGATGCCATTAATGCATTCACCTTGAACCGCTACGGTAAGAAGCTTGCCGTGGAAAAGGATTACAGATCCATTGAGGTGCAGCGTCCTTTGGGGCTTAGTGCGGTTCGTTTTATCTCCGAGATTGAAGGCTTGATGGTTCAGCCCGATACTCCTGCTCGTGTTGTTATCGATGAAAAGAGCGGTACCGTAGTTATTGGCCAGAACGTGCGCATCTCTACAGTTGCGGTGACGCATGGCAATCTCACTGTACAAATCGCCGAGACGCCAGTGGTGTCACAGCCCTCTCCATTCACCCGTGGTGGCAATGCAGAGACGGTGGTTGTTCCGCGTACAAATATTGAAGTTTTTGAAGATGATGGGCAGCTCCAGATTGTGGAAGGCACCGACCTTCGAACGCTGGTGCGTGGGCTGAACCGTATTGGCCTTAAACCATCCGGTATTATCTCCATTTTGCAGTCGATCAAGCGGGCAGGGGCCTTGCAGGCAACGCTAGTGGTGAAGTGAGTGTTCGTAGGAGCACTTGCATAAGCCACGGGCAAGCTTGTCTGACCATACTGGATGAAATGAAAACTCAGGGATTATCGTCTGTGATGAAGGCTTTTGGATCAGCTGCTTTAGTGCAGTGCGTTGGTGGTGCTGTGCTGGCAGCAAGCCTTGTGTTCGGCTCATCGGCTCTGGCTGCTGGGGGTGAGGCGGAAGCGATTAGCCCGCAAGACCTGCAAAAAGCGGTTGATGATGCCAAGGCGTACTGCGTAGCTACGGCAGAACAAGCATCCGATGCCCGCAACCAGTGGCAAATGCGCGCCATATTCGATGCGCAGGCTAAAATGGATCGCAAAGTCGAAGAGCTGGAAGTCAAGATCAGTGAATTGAAGCAGTGGGTTCAAAAGCGCGACGAAATTTTACGGCGTGCTGAAGGCCACGTGGTGTCCATTTACTCGAATATGCGTTCAGACGCTGCTGCAGAGCAGCTGTCCACACTGGATGACGTCACCGCTGTTTCGGTTCTTTTACAAATGAAACCCCGTCAGGCCGGGGGCATACTTGCGGAAATGCCAGCGGAGCGGGCGGCCTATTTGGCTGACAGTATGGCTTTGCTAACTCAAAGAAACGCCAGGGGAGCTGGGCTATGAAACTTGTTGTTGCGCTCTGTGGATTAGGATTGCTCGCTGGGTGTAGCGGGTTGAAAGAAGTACGGCGAGAGCCTGCACTAACCCCGCTTGGGCATGGTTTGGCGCCGCAGGTGGGTGCATTGCCAGCGACTGCTGACGCTAAAAAATCCGGTCATCGGCGCGCCTTTAACGGCCTTTGGGGAGATGGAAAGCAAGACTTTTTCCGCGATCCTCGCGCCAAAAATGTCGGTGATGTACTGACTGTTCATATTGAGATCGATGATAAGGCTGAGTTGGACAACACCTCCGAGCGCAATCGCGATTCTGAATCTGGCAGTTCCGGCTCTGCAAGCGCCTCTATCGGAACCTTGTTCACCGATGAGGCCAGTGGCAGCATTTCAGGCGGGGCGAGCACCGCGTTTAAAGGTGATGGGGCTATTGACCGGTCAGAGGAAATTGAACTTTCCATCGCGGCGATTGTGACCAAAGTACTTCCCAACGGGAACCTGATTATTAGCGGCCAACAGGAAGTGCGTGTGAACTACGAAGTTCGCGTTCTGTCCGTGGCAGGAATTGTGCGTCCGGAAGATATCACCGGTCGAAACACAATCGAATACAATAAAATAGCCGAGGCGCGCGTATCTTACGGTGGGCGTGGCCGTATCACCGAAGTTCAACAGCCTGCATGGGGGCAGCAAGTTCTTGACCAAGTCTGGCCATTCTGAGGATACTATGAAACTAGGTTCAGCTTTGCCTCCATCTGGAAGTGCATTCCTGCCACTTATCGGCATCTTGTTCCTGCTAACGTTGGTGAGTGCTGGCGCAGGGTTTATCTTCGGTAATACGTTGGTTGAAAAGGTTCATCTGCAAATTGTGGAGGACCGGAAGAGCGAGGCGCAGGAAGGCGCGGTAAATCCCGTCTATGCAAGCGGCAGTCAGATTATCGCTCTGAAACCGATTGTTACCAACTTGTTGTCTTCCTCTCAAACGTGGATCCGTATTGAGACCTCCATTATCCTTGCAGACAGTGTGTTGGGGTATGACGAGAATTCGGTTCTTGTGAAGGAAATCGAGCAAGATCTTCTAATTTATGCGCGCACCCTTGGTCCGCGCCAGTTGGAAGGATCTCGCGGTTTGCTGCGTCTGCGCGATGACTTGAACGAACGCGCTAAAATTCGCGGGGGCGATTCGGTTCGAGAACTCATCATTGAATCGGTGGTGATTCAGTGATTAGAAGCTTCCTCTTACTCTTTGTTGTTGCGACCTTCTCCTTTGTTGGCGCGGCTGGGGCGCAGGAGTTGAACCTGTCCAGCCTGCTGCCGGCAGGGCAGGCGACAGCATCCGGTCAGATCATTCAGATTGTCTTGATCTTGACTGTGTTGTCTGTGGCGCCGGGTATTTTGATTATGGTCACCTCATTCACACGCTTTGTGGTGGCCTTTTCGTTTTTGCGCTCCGGCATGGGCCTGCAAACAACGCCTGCCAACATCATTCTCATTTCACTGGCGCTGTTCATGACCTTTTACGTCATGGCGCCGACCTTTGATAAGGCGTGGCAAGACGGCTTGAAGCCGCTCATTGACAACGAGATCAGCGAGCAGGAAGCCTACGGCAAAATCACCGAACCGTTCCGCGAGTTCATGTTGAACAATGTGCGGGAAAAAGATCTGGTGCTGTTTGATGATCTGGCGGTGGGCTCATTTGACTATGATCCCGATGTGCCGCTGGAAAAAATAGACCTTCGTGTTCTTATTCCGGCTTTCATGATCTCCGAACTGCGCCGCGGGTTTGAAATCGGCTTCCTCATCGCCCTGCCGTTCATCGTCATCGACATGATCGTCGCCACCCTCACCATGTCCATGGGCATGATGATGCTGCCACCTACGGTGATTTCCCTACCGTTCAAGGTCCTGTTCTTCGTCCTGATCGACGGTTGGCATTTGCTCACTGCGGGTCTGATAAGGTCATTCGCCTAGTTAAAAAGTATAACCCAACATGTATAGCTGGCATTTTTGCCAGCTTTTTTGTTAGGTGTTAAGCTTCACGTAAGTTTCAAGTGAAATTCTATCATTGTTCCGAGCTGCTCACTGAGTAGAATATGATGTTTTCTCGGAAACGCTGGTTTTAATCCAGCCTGTCCCAAATGTTATTCTTGAAAGGGACTTTATTATGTCTAGTCTTTTGACAAACTCCTCCTCCATGGTTGCCCTGCAGACAATGCGCAGCATTGCTTCAGATCTGAGCGAAACACAGAGCCGTATTTCTACAGGCCTGCGTGTTCAGGATGCGTCTGACAACGCCGCTTACTGGTCAATTGCAACCACAATGCGTTCAGACAATAACTCTTTGTCTACTGTACAAGATTCCTTGGGTCTTGGCGCTGCGACAGTTGATGTTGCCTTTACAGCTATGGAAGATTCTCTTGATTATGTTGACCAGATCAAGCAGAAAGTAGAAGCTGCGAAAAACGGCACAATCGACAAAAACAAGGCTCAGTCTGATATTGATGCTCTGCAGGAGCAGCTGAAGACTATTGCTGAATCTGCAAGTTTCTCCGGTGAGAACTGGCTGCAGCAGGACATGTCTTCTGCCAACATGACCAAGCAGGTTGTTGGTAGTTTTACACGTGATACTGACGGCAATATCTCACTTGGCAACATTGAGGTTGACACCAGTGTAACAACTCTGGTTGATACCCGTGCCACTACCGCTGGCGCCAATACGGGTATCCTGACTGAAGATTTAGCTGGTGATATTACCATAGATATTGGTACCACGGGTACTATAAGTACTCTTACTGTAGTCAATGGCACCACGGATGTGGAAGGCTTTAAAGCTGATATTTATGAGCAGGCCATCATAGACCATTATAATAGTTTGGATTCAACTGCACAAGGCAACTTTTCTACTGCGCACGCAGTTACAGCGATGGCTGATCTGGATGATACCTTTGATGCATTGGGTTCTTCAGTTCTGGAGTTTGATATTTCAGGTCTGGGCGATACCGAGACTGACCGCACAATAATGGATGCTGTTATTAGAGCTGTCGACACTCAGTACGATAAAATGACCGATGCTGCGACTGCACTTGGTTCCGCAAAATCTCGCGTTGATATGCAGATGGAATTCTCCAAGAACCTGTCTGATGCTATTGAGCGTGGTGTAGGTCAGCTGGTAGATGCTGACATGAACGAAGAGTCCACTCGTCTGTCTGCCCTGCAGACACAGGAGCAGCTCGGCATTCAGGCGCTGTCTATTGCCAACTCTTCTTCCCAGAACATCCTCAGCCTTTTCCGTTAATCCAAGTTAACTGAACAGCTGACCAGTCTTTTTCAAAGGGCTGGAATGGAGAACCCTCCCGCAGATGTGGGAGGGTTTTTTGTTGTTGGATGATCCATAGTTTACGCGGATTTGGATATTCAAAACTTGCTAACTGATTTTGTGAAGGAAGGGCTGGCGGCAAGTTCTTCAAGTTTTACGGTCTGTATAACGGGCAATTCATTGTCCATTTATTGCCTGTTCAGCTTCACGTAAGTTTCAAATGGAACTCTACTCCTGTTCTGGGCTGCTCTTTGAGTAGAATATGATGTTTTCCCGGAAACGCTGGTTTCAATCCAGCCTGTCCCAAATGTTTTTTTGAAAGGGACTTTCTTATGTCTAGTCTTTTAACAAACTCCTCCTCCATGGTTGCGCTGCAGACTATGCGCAGCATTTCTGCAGATCTAAGCGAAACACAGAGCCGTATTTCTACCGGCCTGCGTGTTCAAGATGCTTCTGATAACGCTGCATACTGGTCCATCGCGACGACTATGCGTTCAGACAACAACTCTCTGTCTACAGTTCAGGATTCCTTGGGTCTTGGCGCTGCGACAGTTGATGTTGCCTTTACAGCTATGGAAGATTCTCTTGATTATGTTGATCAGATCAAGCAGAAAATTGAAGCTGCGAAAAACGGCACAATCGACAAAAACAAAGCTCAGTCTGATATTGATGCTCTGCAGGAGCAGCTGCAGACTATCGCTGAATCTGCCAGCTTCTCTGGTGAGAACTGGCTGCAGCAGGATATGTCTTCTGCCAACATGACCAAACAGGTTGTTGGTAGTTTTACACGTGATACTGACGGCAATATCTCACTTGGCAACATTGAGGTTGACACCAGTGTAACAACTCTGGTTGATACCCGTGCCACTACCGCTGGCGCCAATACGGGTATCCTGACTGAAGATCTTGTCGGTACGCTTGGTAACGATCCGACTACCTTTGATAATTATAACCCAACTGGTAATGTAGCCCCTGTACTCAATTTCGATACAGACGCCACTAATGGTGAAGTTGCAACTAGTGGTATTGCTATGGCTGCTTATCAATCGTCATTTGACGCATTGTTGAACGACGGACGTGACGTGACGCAGCTTTTGCAAGTTACTCCTCCGGGTGGTGGTGCTCTGGTCGATTCCGATGAACTCACACAGTTTAAAGCTGATTGGGATGCTGCTAAACTCGCAATCGATACAGGTTTATCGACTCTGGGTACATCAGTTCTGGACTTTGATATCTCTGCGCTGGGTGATACTGTAGGCGACCGTACTCTTATGGATGCTGTAATTGTGGCGGTTGACCAGCAGTACGACAAAATGACAGATGCTGCGACTGCGCTTGGTTCTGCCAAGTCTCGTGTTGATATGCAGATGGAATTCTCCAAGAACCTGTCTGATGCTATTGAGCGTGGTATTGGTCAGCTGGTGGATGCGGACATGAACGAAGAGTCCACTCGTCTGTCTGCCCTGCAGACACAGGAGCAGCTCGGTATTCAGGCGCTGTCTATTGCCAACTCTTCTTCCCAGAACATCCTCAGCCTTTTCCGTTAATCCAGATTAACTGAACAGCTGACCAGTCTTTTTCAAAGGGCTGGAATGGAGAACCCTCCCGCAGATGTGGGAGGGTTTTTTTTGTTGTTGGATGATCCGTAGTTTACGCGGATTTGGATATTCAAAACTTGCTAACTGATTTTGTGAAGGAAGGGCTGGCGGCAAGTTCTTCAAGTTTTACGGTCTGTATAACGGGTAATTCATTGTCCATTTATTGCCTGTTCAGCTTCACGTAAGTTTCAAATGGAATTCTACTCCTGTTCTGGGCTGCTCTTTGAGTAGAATATGATGTTTTCCCGGAAACGCTGGTTTCAATCCAGCATGTCCCAATGTTTTTTTTGAAAGGGACTTTCTTATGTCTAGTCTTTTAACAAACTCTTCCTCCATGGTTGCGCTGCAGACTATGCGCAGCATTGCTTCAGATCTGAGTGAAACACAGAGCCGTATTTCTACAGGTCTGCGTGTTCAAGATGCTTCTGATAACGCTGCTTACTGGTCCATCGCAACAACCATGCGTTCAGACAACAACTCCTTGTCTACAGTACAAGATTCTTTGGGTCTTGGCGCTGCGACAGTTGATGTTGCCTTTACAGCCATGGAAGATTCTCTTGATTATGTTGATCAGATCAAGCAGAAAATTGAAGCTGCGAAAAACGGCACGATCGACAAAAATAAGGCTCAGTCAGATATTGATGCTCTGCAGGAGCAGCTGAAGACTATCGCTGAATCTGCAAGTTTCTCCGGTGAGAACTGGCTGCAGCAGGACATGTCTTCTGCCAACATGACCAAGCAGGTTGTTGGTAGTTTTACACGTGATACTGACGGCAATATCTCACTTGGCAACATTGAGGTTGACACCAGTGTAACAACTCTGGTTGATACCCGTGCCACTACCGCTGGCGCCAATACGGGTATCCTGACTGAAGATCTTTTGGGTTCTAAAGGTACGGCTGCTGTTACTGTCGATGCATTTGTAGCTGGAACTGGTGGTGGAGCAGATACGCCTGCTGCATTGAACTTCGACACTGATGCGGTTGATGGACTTATTAAAGATGCTTATCAAGCTGCTTTCGATGAGTTGGCGTCAGATTATGCTGCGGCAGATCTTGACTCACCAGGCGGTGTTGATTCTACTGAGTTGTCTACGTTGAAAAATGATGTCTCTGCGGCATTCGCTGAAATCGATGCTTCTTTTGCCAAACTGAGTGGGAAGTCAGTCCTTGATTTTGATATCTCTGGACTGGGGGACACTGAAGGCGATCGTGCTGTCATGGATGCTGTAATCGTTGCTGTTGATAAACAGTACGACAAAATGACAGATGCTGCGACTGCACTTGGTTCCGCAAAATCTCGTGTAGACATGCAGATGGAATTCTCCAAGAACCTGTCTGATGCTATTGAGCGTGGTGTAGGCCAGCTGGTAGATGCTGACATGAACGAAGAGTCCACTCGTCTGTCTGCCCTGCAGACACAGGAGCAGCTCGGTATTCAGGCGCTGTCTATTGCGAACTCTTCTTCCCAGAACATCCTCAGCCTTTTCCGTTAATCCAGGTTAACTGAACAGCTGACCAGTCTTTTTCAAAGGGCTGGAATGGAGAACCCTCCCGCAGATGTGGGAGGGTTTTTTCTTGTTGGATGATCCATAGTTTACGCGGATTTGGATATCCAAAACTTGCTAACTGATTTTGTGAAGGAAGGGCTGGCGGCAAGTTCTTCAAGTTTTACGGTCTGTATAACGGGTAATTCATTGTCCATTTATTGCCTGTTCAGCTTCACGTAAGTTTCAAATGGAACTCTACTCCTGTTCTGGGCTGCTCTTTGAGTAGAATATGATGTTTTCCCGGAAACGCTGGTTTCAATCCAGCATGTCCCAAATGTTTTTTTTGAAAGGGACTTTCTTATGTCTAGTCTTTTAACAAACTCTTCCTCCATGGTTGCGCTGCAGACTATGCGCAGCATTGCTTCAGATCTGAGTGAAACACAGAGCCGTATTTCTACAGGTCTGCGTGTTCAAGATGCTTCTGATAACGCTGCTTACTGGTCCATCGCAACAACCATGCGTTCAGACAACAACTCCTTGTCTACAGTACAAGATTCTTTGGGTCTTGGCGCTGCGACAGTTGATGTTGCCTTTACAGCCATGGAAGATTCTCTTGATTATGTTGATCAGATCAAGCAGAAGATTGAAGCTGCGAAAAACGGCACAATCGACAAAAACAAAGCTCAGTCTGATATTGATGCTCTGCAGGAGCAGCTACAGACAATTGCTGAATCTGCAAGCTTCTCCGGTGAGAACTGGCTGCAGCAGGACATGTCTTCTGCCAACATGACCAAGCAGGTTGTTGGTAGCTTCACGCGCGATACTGACGGCAATATCTCACTTGGCAACATTGAGGTTGACACCAGTGTTACGACACTTGTTGATACGCGTGCGACTGCTGCTGACAATACAGGTATCCTGACTGAGGATCTTGTTGGCGCGATCGGAACGGGCGCGGGTGACGTTAGCTATAGCGAATATAATGCTACAGCAGGAACTGATCCTGTGTTGACTCTCAATAATGGCGTGGACGGCCTAGCTAAAGAGGCTTATCAGGCTGCCTTTGATGCGCTTCTGTATGACGGACGCGACATTACTCAGCTTTATAGTACAGGTGGAACGAACACTGCCGAGCTTGATGCATTTGACGATGAGTTAACCGCTGCGTTCGCCGCAATCGATACAGGTTTGACGACTTTGGGTACGTCAGTCCTGGACTTTGATATCTCTGCGCTGGGTGATACTGTAGGCGATCGTGCGCTCATGGACTCTGTGATTGTGGCAGTTGACCAACAGTACGACAAGATGACAGATGCGGCGACTGCTTTGGGTTCCGCAAAATCCCGTGTTGATATGCAGATGGAATTCTCCAAGAACCTGTCTGATGCGATTGAGCGTGGTATCGGCCAGCTGGTGGATGCTGACATGAACGAAGAGTCTACTCGTCTGTCTGCCCTGCAGACACAGGAGCAGCTCGGCATTCAGGCGCTGTCCATCGCCAACTCCTCTTCCCAGAATATCCTCAGCCTCTTCCGTTAATATTCATTAACTGAAGTGCTGATCAGTCTTCATTTTTGAAGGCTGGGAAGGATTGCCCTCCCGTTTTTGCGGGAGGGCTTTTTGTTGTTAAGTCGTGTTTGAAATCATGCGGGAGCTCTTTTCCCGTAAAATTTTAATAAAGTCAGGTTTGGACAAGCTCGACTTGGTTATCTCCTAATTACTTCAAGTTTTCATCAAAACTATATCTATGTGTCATACAGCACATATATGGTGGTGGGTTTTTAGTTTGTCGTTGGGGAGACAATCATGGGATCTACAGTACATACTCTTATAGAGAAACAGGACCTGATCTGTTTGGAAGCTCTTGGATATGCTCCAGCTCAAGCTTCAGTTAAAACGCCGAGAATTGCTTTTTGTGCCACCTTCGATAATCGTGGGGGTGGGGCGGTGCATCACTGTCAACGGATGGATGTCGGTCCTTTAATGCATGTTATTCGCGAGCAGGCGAATGAGGTGCGTTTGGCATTGCTATCCTGCCGCGACCAGATTGCCGGTGGCCGCCTGCCGCAGTTGCAGGATATCTAAGCGGTTTTACGTTACTGCTATCTTGGATAGAGTGGGGTGTTTTCACTCTACTCCTCATTTTATCCTCCTATAATTCTCCAGTGGATACTTTCGCGCAAGGTTACTCGGCAAAGGTTAGGCCTTATTTGACTCTGTCCCGAGGTCCGAATGGCTGCTCGCGAAAATGCTGAAAAATTATATTCCAACCTGGCACAACTGGGCACACAGCGCCTGATTGCACTTGCTGTTGTTGGTCTTCTTACTTTTACTGCTATTGGTGTGGCGGCTTATCTGCTATCCCGTCCTGATCAGGAAATACTCTACGCAAACCTGGAAAGGGATGATGTCAGCCAGATTGGTATGGCACTTCAGACCGCCGGTATTCCGTTTGACGTAAGCTCCGATGGCTCCTCTGTCACTGTTAATGTGGGTTCTACTGCGCGGGCACGTATGCTGCTGGCAGAAAAAGGCCTGCCGCGTGGATCAGGCGCAGGTTATGAGCTGTTTGACGAGATGGGCTCTCTCGGCCTGACCTCCTTCATGCAGGGCGTGACAAAAATCCGCGCCCTTGAAGGGGAGGTGGCTCGCACAATCCAGTCCATGAGCGGTGTGAAAGCGGCGCGTGTTCATCTTGTTCTGCCGGAAAAAGCCACGTTCCGCAGGGATACGCAAAAGCCGACCGCTTCTGTTGTGATCCGCACCGAGGGCGGTGCGAACTCATCCCTAGCGCAATCGATCCGCCATATGGTGTCCGCCGCGGTTCCGGGCTTGTCAGCCGATGCTGTCACCGTTCTGGATACGGATGGCACTTTGCTGGCCGCAGGCGATGACGCGTCCACTGCATCCACAGGCCGCAAGGCGGTTCTGGAAGACACAATGGCCGCCCGCGTGCAGACTTCCATCCGTCGTTCCTTGGCGCCTTATCTTGGCATAGGTAACTTTGAGGTCAGCGTTGCTGCCACGCTGGATACGGATAACAAGCGGGTATCTGAGACAACGTATGATCCAGAATCCCGTGTTGAGCGCTCGTTCCGTGTGATTCGTGAAAACGAGAAGTCGCAGAATTCCAGTTTGGAAACTCCGACCACTGTTGAGCAGAATCTTCCAGAGGAAGATGTGAGCGGGCAGGGCGGTGAGCGCTCCTTGGAAGAAAATGATCGGCGCGAAGAGCTGACCAACTACGAGATCTCTTCCCGTACGATTGAGACTTTGTTTGACGATTATAAAGTTGACCGCCTGACAATTGCGGTTGTTATCAATCAAGAACGTATCAACGCAGCGATTACCAAGACTGGAGCTGAGGTTACCCCTGAGGCAATCGATCAGCGTCTTTCAGAGGTGCGTGAAATTATTGCAGCAGCGTCAGGCTTCAGTGCTACTCGCGGCGATACAATCAACGTGTCATCTGTCGAGTTCCTGTCTCCAGAAGGTCAGCTGGCTTCCATTCCGCAAGGCACATTTACCGAAGCTCTCATGCGCAATATGGGCAGTGTCGTTAATGCACTGGCAATTTTGATCGTAACCTTAATGATCATCTGGTTTGGTCTGCGCCCAGCTGTTGCGTTCCTTCTGCCTGTTCAAAAGCCTGAGGCAAATGAGCTGGTGGGTGCAGGTGTCGCTGGATCGGCGACTGGTGCTGTTGGTGAAAACGGAGAAGTTACCGAAGAGAACTTCGAGGATGTTGAAGCTATTGAGCGTTTGATTGTGAACGAGGAAGACGGCAACACCATCGTTAACCGCGTAGCGCTCAAGAAACTGGAGCGTGCTGTTGATCTTGATGATGTTCAGGCAGCCATCATTCTTAAGCAGTGGATGTATAACGAGGAGGCCGCATAGTGTCGAAGGCATTAGCGGATTATCTGTCCGACTTTGGAAATGATGGGGCGTCCTCTGATAGCAGTGGACCCGAGTTTCAAGAAGTCGTCTCCATGCTCCCCAAGGGGTACGGTGAAGGCGGCGACTGGGTAACCCGCGTCTTTGAAGCCTATGAGAACGGTTTTTCCGAAGGGCAGGAAGCTGTTAAGGCGGAAACTGAAGCAACAATTGCTGCCATGAAAGAGGAACTTGCGCAAAAACTGGTCGACGGTGAAAAAGCGTGGAAGGAATCTCAAGGGGCAGAATTAAAAGCGGAAGTGGACAAGGCCCTTAAGGACGTGGAGGAGCGCGTTGCTGCTTCTGTTTCGCAAATCCTTGTTCCTTTTCTTGAAAGTCAGGCGCGGGAGAGAGCAGTCTCTACCCTTGCTGATGTGCTGAAGCGTTATGTCTCTACGAACCCGCTGCCTATTATTGAGGTTTTGGGGCCGAAGACATTGCAGGACCTGTTTGCAGGTCATGTGGACGAACAAGAGCTGAATATAACCTACAAAGAAATACCAAGCGAAGACCTGACAGTGAAAATCGGAGAGATGCACCTCTCCAGTGGTCTTGGGGGCTGGGTAGATCAACTGCATAAACTGGTGAGTGAGATCGCGTAGAATGTCCAAGCTGGAATCAAAAGAACTGATCATTATTCGCCGTCGGCAAAACGCGTTCAGCGAAAAGCCTCATGGTGGTGTCTGGAAAATCGCCTATGCTGATTTTGCGACCGCCATGATGGCCTTTTTCTTGGTAATGTGGTTGATCAGTGCGGCTGATGAAAAAGCCCGCTCCAGTATGGTTCGATATTTCAACCCCATGCGGATTGTTGAAACCGCTGCGCAACCCAAAGGTCTTCGCGATCCACTTGACGAAAGTGCACCTGCAAAGGGTGATGAAGGGGTAACTCACGGAAAACCTGCAGGTGTAGGTGGTTCTGAGCTGACCGGCCCGACACAAGGTGGCGGGACAGATAAGATTGCACCACTGACAGAAAATGAGGAGCTTCTTGAGCCACGTGATAGAAGCCAGACAAAAATGACTCAAAAGGGAGATGGGCGTAAACGGCTTATCTCCGATGACGTTGAGCCGTCAAAATACACGGAAAAAGAACTCTTCGATAATCCTTACGCAATTCTTGCGGCACTTATTGCTGAAGCGGAAGCTAAAGAAACCACAGATGGTTCCCCGGGTATTGGTGGTCTTGGCTCATTAATGCCAGCGGATACGCCAGTTCTGTTTGCAGCGCCAAACCGCGACCCTAAAGGTGAGGGGCTGGCTGATGGCAGCAGTTTCCGCGATCCTTTTGATCCTCAAGGCTGGCAGAATGATCCCCTGCCAGGAAATGCACCGTTGCTGGCAACTATTCCTGCTTTGGAAGAAGGTGGTGAGGGGCTGAAAGTCTCCGAGTTGACCAAGCAACAGTTGGACCTGCTACAAAAAGCCGGTGACCTTGCAAGAGGTGGTAAGACTGTGACGGGCGTGGAGTTTGATGGTACTTCAGAAAATCCTGAGACCGCAAAGTTTGATGCCTCTTTGTTCGAAAAACATGCGGATGACGTGGATGTAAAGAAAGAGCTTATTGAAGCTAATGAGACATTCACCGTGGCTTCCATTCTTGATACTCAAGAAAGTGAAAATGGAAGTTCTTCGGACAAATTCAATGGGCGTACCTCTCAGGCTTTGAGTGGAACAAGTGATCAGAAGTTCTCTGGTAAAACCTCTCAGCGTGAAGAAGAAAAACCCTTACTGAGCGAAGAGGAACGCAAGAAAGTTCTTCAGCAAACACAGCTTGAAAACATTGAAAGAGCCATTGGTAATGCTCTGGAAGGTGTTGCGTCTGGTGCGAGTATCGACTTCTCCTCCAACAGCGATGGCGTTGTAATCCAGATCACGGACAATGAGAAGTTCGGAATGTTCAATGTGGGATCTGCCCAGCCTCGTCCCGAGATTATCGTGGCGATGGAACGGATCGCGAAGGTTCTTATGGCTCAAGAGGGCGAAGTTGTTATTCGCGGGCATACGGATGGCAGACCGTTCCGCTCCAAGAACTATGACAACTGGCGCTTGTCTACCGCACGTGCCCACATGGCCTACTTTATGCTGGTGCGCGGGGGGCTGGATGAAAAACGCATCGTTGGTATTGAAGGGTATGCGGACCGCCGCCTGAAACTCCACAAAGATGCTTTTGCTCCGCAAAACCGCCGTATCGAAATTATGCTTTTGAATGGGTCGGATAACAATGTTTAGTCGGTTCAAAAGTTCCGTAGCTGGCATCTGTACATTGGCGATGGGTGGGCTCATGTCCACCACAGCGTCTGCACAAGTGGATGTTGCCAGTGATCCGGACGTGATGGTCTTGGAGCTGCAAATTTTGCAGGACGAAATCATCGAGGGCAATCTGGAGGCCTATAAGCTCTTGCAACCCTCCTTGCTTGTTGTTGGGCGCCGGTTTCTCAGTCTTGATCTGAAGACATGGGAACAGGCGCGTAACGCGCGTGCAGCTGTGGCGTTCATGCTCAGCGGCGGGTCCGGCAGTGTGTTTCAGGAAATTGCCAGCAAGGGTGCTGCATTCAATATTGATGCGAACTTATTTGCAGGTGCCATGGCCTACTCTCAAGGGAACAGGGTCGCCGCAAAAAATCTGCTGCAGAAAGTGGACCCACGGCAACTGCCTACGGGGCTGGCTGGCCAAGTCGCTCTGGCTCAAGGTATTCTAATTGCGGAAGATGATCCCGCGCGGGCGAGCTTTTATTTCGATTTGGCACGCTTGTTTATGCCTGGTACTTTGGTGGAGGAGAGTGCTCTGCGCCGCCAGGTTCCTATTATTGCAGGGAATGGAGATCACTCAAAATTCCAGCGCCTCGCACGGCGCTATCTTTTCCAGTACACCGATTCTGTGTTCGCCGATGAGTTTAGGAAGGAAGTTGCCTCTATTCTGATCGGGCCCGATTATCTGACAGCGGAAAACGAGTGGGATAAAATCTATCAAATCGTTACGGAATTTGATCTTCGTTCTCAAACAACGGTACTGCAAGACGTTGCACGCGCATCGCTAATTGGTGGCAATACGGAATTTGCCGGTTTGGCGAGTGATATGCTGCTTGAAAATGCCTATTCTGGAGATTTGCAAATTCAACTCGCAAAGCTCTATAGGGGCGGCGCCGAGGCTTCGGGAGAAAACTGGCAGGCAGGGCTTGAAAGTGCTCTTTCTGTTTCAGCTAAGGACTTGCCGATTAAAGAGCAGATTATGCAATCCGCAATTATCGATGTGGCCAACAGTATACGGGCATGGCCTGCTCCTCGAATGGCGGCAGCCTCGGAGTTTTCGGCTTATGTGCCTGCCTATGATTTAGAAGAAAAGATGAAAGATCCGCATGCTCTGGATGGCTTTAAGAGCGCTATGGAAAATGCAGATAAGGTAATAGGGGAAGCTGAGTTTTGATGGGAAATGCGAATGTTACTGCTGCCTCTGCAAATGCGGGCAATGCAAGTGCAAAGTCCGAACCAGCCGCCACTGCTGATAATTCCAAAGAGTTCTCGCGGGCTATGGATGAGGTTTCAAAGACTGATACTGGTAAAGGTGAGGGCGAGCGGCGTAGTCAGGCAGATGAGACTGCTGGCGATGAGGCAAAGTCCAATTCTGAAGCAGAGAAGGTTCCAGCCAAAAATAATGGTGAGCCAACCACCACGACCGAAGCTTCAGCAAAAACAAGCGACTTGTTAAAAGCTCTTGTTGGCGAGGCGAGTGATGCTGGGGCCGGCGAGGAGCAGCAAGTGGCTACTTCCACCCAGACAGGTGATGCGGAACAGGGGTCAAACCAGGACGAAGCCCAGTCAGTTGAAGCGATTGTTGCGAAGCTGGAAAACGCTGGAAAGAATGAAGGCGTTTCGGTTTTGATTCGTCCATCGCAAATTGCCACGTTGGGGGCAGCCAGTCACGGAGCTGCGTCAGGTCTTGTCAATTATAGCGGTCCCTTGAAAAGTGCTCGCGGGGCTGAGTTGCAGCAAACATTATCTTCCTTGGGAACTCGAGGTGATGGCATTAAAACCGTTGAGACGACAGGTGTACAGCCTGCGTCCTTGAGTGTTGATCAAAGCACAAAGTCCGCCATTAGCCCAAAACAGGGTGAGGCCATGATGCCTGTCTCGTCAAATGTGAAGACGGAGTTGGCAACCAATACGACAGCCTCTTTGGATAAAGCATCAGATCCGCTGATGAGTTCGGCCCCGATCTCTGATGGAGAAACGGTGGACGTTAAAGTTATAAAAAGTGAAAGCCATCTGCCGCCGACCTTGGAAACACGTAGTCCCATCCGGCAAATTTCTGAGGGAATTTTAAAGACTTTCACTCAAGGCGCCGAGGCCAGTCGGGCATCTAACTCAAATTTTGCTTTAGATAATCCTGCTAAATCCCTTGAAACTATGAAGAGTTTAGAAATTCAGCTCCGCCCTGATAATCTGGGGACTGTTCGGGTTTCCATGCAGCTACGCGGTGGTGAACTTGAAATTACCATGATGGCGAGCAGCAGGGAGACAGCTGATCTTTTGCAGCGGGATCAAAATACCCTTACGAAAATTTTGCGTGAGGCCGGCTACAGAACCGAAACGGCAACGGTAACGGTTAGTAGCAGTGATAACGGCTCGGACCTTGCTCGCCAACAGCAAAACGGTGATCGGGCGTCCTCTGGTCAGGGTGAGCGAGGGCAGTTAAGCGAAGAAGGCGAGCAGTCTTCCTCTCATCAAAGGGACGAGCAGGCAAGTTACGGCAATGAGGAACAACAGGCAGGTGGGCGTGACGAGACTGAAGATACTTCTAGTCTGCGTGACGGCCTGTATCTTTAGTCTTACACAGCCGGCTGAGGTTGGCGCCGCGCAAAAGACGGGCGTCCGCCTTTGTGAAAGGGAAATGGAGCACGCTTCGAAAGTTCATGGCGTTCCTCTGGGTATTTTGTATGCGGTCGGTCTCACGGAGACGGGCCGTAGGTATTCCCTGCACCCTTATGCCATTAATTTTGAGGGTAAATCCGCATTTGCGGGAACCTTGAAGCAAGGCGTGAGTGCGGTGCGCAAGGCCCAGAGGCGCGGTATAAAGTTGATCGATGTAGGTTGCATGCAGATAAACACCTATTATCACAGCGAAAACTTTTCGTCCCTAGCCAGCATGTTTAATCCGCGGCGAAACGTCGATTACGCTGCGCGTTTTTTAAAAAGACTTCGCGTGAAGGAAGGCAGTTGGACCATGGCCGTGGCGCGATACCATGCAGGTCCCAACAATAATCCGGCGCAAAAGCGGTATGTGTGCAAGGTCATCACAAATATGGTGGCAAGTGGTTTCGGGGAATGGACTCCGCAATCAAAGAAATTCTGTAATTAATACAGTTATTTATGAAATAAGAGGCACTGTTGGGGCCGGTCAGGCTCAGACAAGTTTAATTGTCTCTACTACACTTAAGAAAACCTCTATTGGAAATCTAGGAGTAAGCCGATGGGTCTTTACGGAATCATGAACACCAGCGTCTCAGGAATGAACGCTCAGGCGAATAAGCTTTCCACCGTTGCAGACAACATCGCAAACGTGAATACCACTGGATACAAGAGTGTTAATACCTCTTTCTCTTCCATGGTTGTGAGCAATGCTGGCGGCGGAAGTTACAATTCCGGTTCCGTAAGAACGACTGTTACTCAATCCGTGTCATTTGGCGGGCCTATTGACCCAACAAGTAGTGGTACCGATTTGGCAATCGGTGGTTCCGGCTTCTTTATTGTAAATGACGCGAATAATGCCTCCTATCTAACACGGGCAGGAGACTTTGTGATTAATGCAAATGGTGATCTGATTAATACATCCGGATACTATCTGCAGGGTTACCCGATTGATAGCAGTGGCAATATCTCTACATCAGTTAACAGCACTGCCGGTCTTGAAAACGTAAATGTCTCCACGACCACAATGGAAGCTGTTGCAACGACAGAGGCGCTATTGCAGGTTAACTTGGATTCCAATGCAAATTATAGTGATGTGGAAGCCACTACATTTACCATTTTTGACAATGTCGGAAATGAGGTGCTGCTTGATGTTACCTACACTAAGGATGCAGCTATTGACAATCAATGGGATATGACCGTATCAGAACCTTCTCCTGGTACTGGTACTTCTACTGTTACGCTTACGTTTGATCCATTGGATGGTAGTTTACTTACTCCTTCGCCCGCTTCTTTGAGTCTGACAACTTCCGGTTCATCGCCGCAAACCATTGACTTTGACTTATCCGGTACCACCGAGCTTGCAGAGTCCTTTAAAACAACAGATACCGCTAGAAATGGTAGTGCACCTTCTTCAATTGAGAGTGTTCGAATTGATGTTGATGGCACACTCTACGGCATTTTTGGAAATGGTCAGGAAGAGGCGCTCTATAAGATACCTCTAGCTGATGTTCCTAGCCCAGATAGTCTTTCTTTGCAGAGCGGTAATATCTACTCGGTAAACAACGAATCAGGCTCCATGAGGATTGGTTTTCCCGGTGACTCTGGCTTTGGTGATATGTATAGCGGGCGTTTGGAAGCATCAAACGTCGATTTGGCTAGCCAGTTGACCGAAATGATCCAGTCTCAGCGTTCCTACAGCGCAAACTCTAAAGTCTTCAGCGCAGGTTCTGACCTCCTCCAAGAACTTGTGAACCTGCGTTAAGGATAAGCTGTTATGTCATTAACCGCAGCTATGATTACAGCGCGTTCGTCTCTGGCGACGCGCTCCGCGGAAATCGCAGTCACCTCAGAAAACGTAGCGAATGTCAATAATAGAAACTACAGCCGCCAGACGGCAGTAGTTTCCAGTACGACGACGGCCAGTGGGTCTACGGTTTATGTCTCCGATGTGACACGTGCTACCAACCAAGCTGCGACTACGGAAGTCATGCGCTCCGGGAGTGTTGCTGTCGCATCTGGTTCATATGCAACTCTTCTGGATTCAATTGGAAGTATTGAGGGAAGCCCTTTGTATGGGGGAATCGCTACCTCTTTGGGGCAACTGGAGTCAGATCTTCAAGCCTATGCGAATGATCCGGCAAACCAGGTTATGGGGCAAAAAGTCCTTGAGACCGCGTATGCATCGGTCAATGAGATTAATACGGCTTCGCAAAATATTCAGGATGCTCGGGCGGAAGCCGATGCGTCCATGGCGAATGCAGTAACAAATATCAATGACATTCTGGAACGTTTTGATAGCTTAAACCGGGAGATCATTAGTGGTACCGCCAGCGGTGAAAATGTAAACGCTCAGCTTGATGAGCGTGAGCAGCTTATTCGCGAACTTTCCGAGGAAATAGGTATTGATGTTCAGTATCGTGATAATAACGATGCTGTCATTTATACCGATAGTGGTGTTACTCTCTATGAAACCTCGCCACGGGAAGTGACTTTCACAGCTCAGCCGTTTTATGCCGCCTCTACTGTTGGTAACGCCATCTATGTTGACGGTATTTCGGTCGCTGGCCCCGGTGCCCTCAAGCCTGTTGAGGGCGGGGCGATTGCCGGTTATGCGAAGATGCGCGACGATACCGGTGTAACACTTCAAGAGCAGCTGGATGAACTGGCGTTCGCCTTGATTGATGCGTTCAAGGAAGTGGATCAAACCAGTTCGGGTCTACCTGATCAGGCTGGATTGTTTACGGATGGCCCAAATGCAGCAATTCCCACAAGTACTGTGGGGCTTGCTGCCACATTATCCGTTAATACAGCAGCTGCCAGTAATGTTGAGACCATTCGTGATGGCGGCATGAATATTGGTGGTACTGCTGGTGATGCCTACGTCGTTAACCGCGATAGCGTAGATGGATATACCGATCACCTGAACGGGCTGGTGAGGGCGTTGAGTGAGCCCGATCTAACTGCAACGGGTTTTAATACAGATATTAGTATTGTGGACTTTGCCACCAACTCTGCAAGCTGGTACTCAGCTGAACGCTCCCGCGCCACAGAAGCTGCGATCTTGAATTCCTCTGCCTATAACGTTTCACTCGACACACTCTCCAATTCAACGGGTGTGAATATTGATCTGGAAATGTCCAGATTGCTCGATATTGAGAACGCGTATTCAGCTTCGGCGCAATTGATGACGACAGTTGACAGTATGTTTAAAGAACTACTCTCAGTGGTAAGGTAAGATCATGACTTATTATTCAATTTCTACGATCTCCATGACCAATCGCATGAATGGTTATATTACGAGTGAAACTAAAAAACTTAATGATGCGCTCGTGGAAACAGGAACCCAAAGACATGCCGATATGGGTCTTGAATTGGGCGGTCAATATGGCACCACCATTTCCCTGAGAAACGAATTTAATTACCTTAATCAACTTCAAACGGCCAACGGGCAGACAGATGTGCAATTGTCCGTTGCAGATGCGGCGATGGAAATTAGCAGAACCACCGCCGAGAGCTTGAGGGATGATCTGATTGGTCTTCGTGATACCACGGATACTGTGTCTACTCAGGCGGGGCCGGCTATGGAGTCCCTGTCATTCTTGTTGGGTCAGTTGAATACAACAACAGCCGGTGTCTCGGTCTTTGGTGGAACGGAAGTTGGCAGCCCGCCGATGAATGAGTTCAATAGCAATAATCCTGCTACAAACTATGAACTGGCTGCAAAAGATATTTTGAATGATTATTTGATAAGTGTGGGCCTCGTGGATGCGTCTGGCGACCCAGACGAGACACTTATGACTGCTGCGGACATGGAAGACTTTGCTTCCAATGTTTTTCCTACTGCATTCTCTGATCTTTGGAACAATGGGGGCACTATAAACGGGAATACGTATGATCCGATTTCCTCCGCTACAGATGACACCATTGATTCGACTATTGGTGACTTTATGCCAGCGCAAGGCTCGGTTTCTGCGAATGAGCAAGCCTTCATTGATATGGCGACCGGCTATGTTCTGGTTGGCGTTTTTGGAGCAATGGATCTGGGGGAAGAAGCTCAAAAAGAGCTGGTTAACCAGTCAGTAACCAAGTTAAGCGCGGGAATTGACGGGACGGTTGAGGTGCAAAGTACGGTTGGTGTGGTTCGGGACCGTATTGAGAAATCTGATGAGCGTATTCAAGTTGAAATGAACGCGCTTAATCAGCGTGTGATCGATTTGGAAAATGTTGATCCAAATCAGGTTGCTGTTGAGTTGTCTCAGGCAGAGGCACAGCTTGAGATCAACTATGCAGTCACATCTCGTATTAAAAACTTGAGCTTGCTCAATTACCTCTAGTTTAGATCTCTCTATAAGCCCTTAAAGTGGGAAATAACGTATGTATCAAATGTCCTATGCCGAAACTCTTGAAGATTCTGGCACCGAAAAAAGATCACAGGAGAAAGAGGTTTTTACCTTGGCTATCGTTCAATTGCGAGCGGCGAAGGATGAGGGCGTCAATTCGGAAGCTGCCGCCAAGGCGTTAACCACTGTGAGAAAGCTTTGGGGTTTTTTGATAGAGGATCTTGGTAGTGATCAAAATGCTCTTCCAGAAGAGATGCGGGCGCGCTTGATCTCGATCGGTTTATGGTGCCTCAAGCAGGCAGACCTGATCCGTACTGGCGCCAGCGAGGATTTCAACGGACTTATTGAAATTAATCAGATCGTGCGGGATGGGCTCGGTTGATAAGGAGGCTTTAATGCGAATACATCTTAAAGCAGGTGATAAACTCTTTATTAATGGGGCTGTCCTGTCTGTTGATCAGAAGACCTCAATAAATGTCTTGAACGATGTGCGCTTTTTATTGGGGAGTCATGTTCTCCAGCCGGATAAAACAGATACTCCGCTAAAACAGCTGTATTTTGTGATCCAAAGTGCACTTATTGAACCGTCTTCAGAAAGTTTGAGCCTCGAGCATTATCTCCGGTTGATTAGCCGAATTCGCAAGGCTGTCTCCAATCAGGACATTCACAGTGGTTTGGATCGTGTTGAGACTCTCGTGGATGCGAAGAAATACTTTGATGCATTAAAGGTGCTTCGCGGACTTTTCTCGGTTGAGAAGGCTGTACTGGAGGGGGAAGATCATTTGGTTGATCCTCTTGTTGGTAACCCTGATCAGGATAAAGCGGCTTAAGAAGGAATAGCTATTATGGCAGTGACTGCAGTAACAAACGATACGCAATCAACCCCCACTCAAAACACAACGACATCCAGTTCGGCGCAAGGTAGTGAATACCTTGATTATGACGCTTTCTTGATGCTGTTCATGGAATCTTTGAAGAATCAAGATCCTACAGAACCTATGGATACTGCGGAATACATGGGGCAGCTTGCTCAGTTTTCCAATGTTGAGCAGACGATGAAGATGAACACCAATCTGACGACTATGCTCCAGCAAGATTCCATCCATCAAGCGTCAAACATTGTAGGTGCAACGATCACGCTTCAGGACGGAACCTCCGGCGTGGTTGAATCTGTTCAGATTTATACCGATGGCAACGTAGCTGTATTGGAAGACGGTACTCCGATTCTCTTGGAGCCGGGCATCAGTATTTCTTATCCAGAAGCCGCTGCCAGTGACGATAGTTCAGCAGATTCATCTGATGAAGATGCTTCTGCCTAGGGGCCCTTATGAACGAAGCTGATGCTCTGGACATAGCGCGTAATGCTGTTTGGACTGTAATTGTGGCAACCGGCCCAGCTGTTGCGGTTGCCATGGCAGTCGGTCTCATCATCGCGCTCTTTCAGGCCTTGACCCAAATTCAGGAAATGACGCTAACGTTCATTCCTAAAATCGTTGCGATTCTCATTGTTGTCGCCGTGACTGGCCCGTTCATCGGAAGCCAGATGTTGACTTTTACCGAGATCCTCTACGGGCGTATTGAGAACGGGTTTTAGCGTTACTGTGTGAATGCGTGTGTAAGATATTTTTCTTCCATGCTCACACAAGTTTGTAAAATGATACTCGCCGCAGGGAAGGGCTGGCCTTTCCTGCGGTTTTTGTTTGATATATGGAACGGAGATTCATGCTAGGCTCTGGAAGTCGCGATATAAGCTTCGCAGTAGGAATAATTTTTATCCTTTCCGTATTATTCCTGCCGATGCCGACCTTTATGATCGATTTCGGTTTGGCTGTTTCTGTTGCATTTTCGATACTAATTCTCATGGTGGCGCTGTGGATCAAACGCCCGCTAGAGTTCTCATCGTTTCCGACAATTTTGCTGATCGCGACAATGTTGCGATTGTCACTCAATATCGCCACCACCCGCGCTATTTTGGCCAACGGGTCTGAAGGACCACTTGCCGCTGGCTACGTGATTCACGGGTTTTCCCAGTTTGTGATGAGCGGTGATTTCGTAATTGGTTTGATCGTCTTCGCCATTCTGGTCACTGTTAACTTCCTTGTAATTACAAAAGGCGCTACGCGTATTGCGGAAGTGGGCGCTCGCTTCACGTTGGATGCCATTCCTGGTAAGCAAATGGCTATTGATGCCGACCTTTCCGCGGGCATGATTGATGACAAGGAGGCTCAGCGCCGTCGACACGAGCTGGAAGAAGAAAGCTCCTTCTTTGGGGCCATGGATGGTGCGTCCAAGTTCGTTCGCGGCGATGCTGTTGCTGGTTTGATTATTACTGCAGTGAATATCTTGGGCGGTATCATTATCGGCGTTACACGCTACGATATGGGTTTGGCCGAAGCTGCAGATGTGTTTACGAAACTGTCGGTTGGTGATGGTCTTGTTTCCCAAATTCCAGCCCTTGTTGTTTCGCTTGCAGCCGGTTTACTTGTCTCCAAAGGGGGAACCCGGGGGTCAGCAGAAGAAGCCGTCATGGGGCAGCTTGCAGGTTATCCTCGCGCTCTATGGGTAGCCGGTTCTTTGATGCTTATTGTGGGCGTGTTACCCGGTCTGCCGTTTTTGCCGTTTACCTTCCTTGGCGGCGTATTGTTGTTTGCTGCCTATGTCATTCCAAAGCAAATTGCTGAGAAGAAGGCAGAGGAAGTTAAAGTACAAAAAGCTCAGGCTGAGCGGATGCTGGAAGACAAAAAGGAATCAGTAAAAGAGAGCCTGGAACTGGCAGACATTGAGGTGCGTCTGGGTAAGCAGCTTACGTCGAAACTTCTGACCGCCAAACCTGAAATCAGCAACCGCATTAATAAAATGCGCAAGAAGTTTGCTGAGCAATACGGGTTCGTGGTGCCGGAGATCAAGCTTTCTGACAATATAGACCTTACACCCAAAACCTATGAGTTTCGGATTCATGGAACGGCGGTAGCCTCGCAAACCATGAAGGTTGGGGAGCTGATGGTTATTGCCGGTGAAAAGGAACTTCCCAAACTGCCAGGCACGGAAACGCGTGAGCCTGCCTTTGGCATGAAGGCCATGTGGATTCCAAAGGCATTCGAGCATGAAGTCAAGCGCGGTGGATATACGACCGTCGACAACCTGTCTGTTGTTTTGACCCACTTGAGCGAGGTTATTCGCAACAACCTCGCGCAGTTGCTGTCCTATAAGGATATGCGGGCGCTGCTGGACCGGCTCGACCCTGCCTATAAACGCCTCTTGGACGATATTTGTCCGCAACACATTTCCTATTCTGGCCTTCAGGCTGTGCTCAAACTACTGCTTGCCGAGCGAGTGTCTATTCGGAACCTTGCTTTGATCATGGAAGCGGTTGCGGAGATCGCACCGCATGCTCGCAGGCCAGAGCAGATCGCGGATCATGTGCGTGTGCGCATGGCACCGCAGCTTTGCGGTGATATCAGCGATAATGGTACCTTGAAGGTCTTGCGTCTTGGGAACCGCTGGGATCTGGCGTTCCATCAAGCTCTACGCCGTGATGCGAGCGGTGAGGCGGTTGAGTTTGATATGGAGCCGAAGCAGGTGGAAGAATTTGCCAAGGAAAGTGCTCAGGTTATCAAGAGCAAGGTCTCTGCTGGTCATCGCTTTGTTCTGGTTGTCTCGCCAGAAGCCCGTCAGTATGTACGCATGATTACTGAGCGGATGTTCCCTGCGCTTCCGGTTCTCTCACATCTGGAAGTTGCGCGCGGAGTGGATGTTGAGGCTTTGGGATCAGTTTCATGACGCTTGAAACCTTGCCGGAATATTTGCTTTCCGCGTTCTTGGTTTTTTGCCGAATTGGCGCATGCATGATGACAATGCCGGGGTTTTCATCTCCGCGTGTTGCCATGCGTGTGCGGCTGTTTCTAGCTATTGCCATTTCACTGTCTCTCGCCCCGCTGCTCATGCAGTTTGTTTATCCGGTGGTGAGCGGGGCCAGCCGCTCGGATCTTCTTTCAATGGTTGCTATTGAAGTCCTCATTGGAGCACTTATTGGATTATTCGGGCGTGCATTTTTTGCCATGTTGCAGATGTTAGCTGGCGCGGCGGCCAATGCCACCAGTTTCAATATGGCGGGGCCTATTGTTGAGGAGAGGGAACAGCTTCCGGCACTTGCCTCTTTGATCTCGTTTGTTGCGATGGGGGTTCTGTTTATTTCCGGCACTTACCGTGAAGTTTTTGTGGCGCTTGCCGAATCTTATCTGACTGCCCCGGTGGGAGTTTTTTTTGCTGCAGATGCTGCGTTCTCGCAACTTGTAGAAAAGGTGGGGCAGGGGACGTTTCTGGCTTTACGTATTACGGGTCCGTTCCTGATTTACGGTATTATAGTGAACCTGTCATTGGGCCTCACAAACCGTTTGATGCAGCAGATGCCGGTATATTTTGTGGGTTTGCCTGCAGTTGTCTTTGGCGGGCTGTTTGTTTTGTGGCTTACCATTTCGGAAATAATTTCCCTGTTCTATCAAGGTCTGGGCGATTGGTTAACCTTAAGGTGAAGTATGGATAGAAAGCGGGTCCAGCGGCTTTCCAGAATTTTGAAGGTTCAAGAGCAGCGCGAACGGCTTATCAAGTACGATGTCGCCGCGCTTGATCAAAAACTCAATGACCTAGAGGGAAACTCCGAGGAGCTTCAGGGTTATTGGGGTAGCCATGACGGACAGCTCAGGGAGCTGATGAATCAGGTTATATCACGCAAACTCAAATCCAATGAACGGGATAAGGCGCGATTGACCAGCCAAAAAGAAGGCAAATTGCAGGAACTGCAAGAGTACCAGAGACAAACCAAGGTTACCGAGAAAAAACACAAGGTCGCCAACAGGGATTTTCAACGGGAACAGGAAAAAGGTCAACTAGCTGATATGGCGGAACTGCAGGTTTTGAAGCACTGGTCAGGTCCGGATAAGACTCGCTAGATAACTCTATAGGCTGATTTAACTGTGTGAATATGACTTGGGATAAGGAGCGTTTCGTATGGCGATAGCACCCGTAGGCGATTTAGTCTTGGATGTTCTCAAGAATGCCGACCCGCTAGAGCGGGCACAGGCTCAACGTGCGCTTAAAAATCCGGCTCGTGTTTCCGCCGACACGCCTGTGGTGGGGGATGTGGGCAGCTTTTCCAACATCTTTGCCAAATCCGTTGCAAATATTACAGGCTCGCAAGTTCAAGGCGGTTTGGATACGGATACACCGGTGGAGTCTTTGACTGCCATGCGCGATACGATCAGCGCGGCGAAGGGACCCAAGGATCTGGGCCAGCAACTGGAAGCAGCGTTTCTTCATACGCTTGTGGAAGCCATGATGCCTAAGGAAATGAGCGAGGTTTATGGCGGTGGTACCTCTGGAGACATGTATAAATCCATGATGGCGGAACAGCTCGCAAACCAGATCGCAGAGAGCGGTGGTATTGGTCTTGCCGAGAAGCTGATGCCGGAGAGTTTAACTAAACAAAATCTTAAGGAACAGGCCTGATGTCGAGCGACAGCCATCAACAGCTGCAGGAAATTGAGCCTCGTGATCTGATTGAAGAGATTGCGCAGAACTCTGGCGGAGATACTATCTCCGATCAGGAAGTCTCTATTATCAACGCGGCGTTGACCCGGATCGAAGCGCTAATAGATGCGGAAAATGAAGCGCTGGCCCACAACAAGCCAGTTGACCTGGAAGAAACAGCGTTTCGCAAGAACAATGCAATGTTGGAATTGGAGCGGGCAGGGGAAATGGTAACTCCTGATAATCTTCCTACACAGATTGCGGATCGTCTGGCGAAACTGCGTGACAGTGTCGAGATGAACTTGAAGCTTCTGTCAGCGCAGTTGGACGCTGTTCGGTCTGTTTCCGACAGAATATCCAGCAAAATTCGCGAGCTGGAGTCCGATGGAACATATGGGCTTGATGATGGAAAGTTTTAGGAAACACCCATGTTGAAAATTGGTTTGACTGGAATCTGGATTTGTCTTGTCACATTGGGTGTTAGCTATGTGACTGTAAACTACCGCACGCAAAGGGATCCTTTGCTGCAGCAAGAAGCGCGACTTGAAGGTCTCGATTATCAAAAAACACCGATTCTCAATATACCAGTTCTGGAAGATGGGGAGATCCACGGTTACATCGTTGCCAAGTTCGTGTTTACGGTTGAGAGCGATACGCTCAAGCGCCTTGCCGTGCCGCCAAATGCCTTCGTTCTTGATGAAGCCTTTCGCCTCATTTACGCTCGCGCGGACAAAAAGTTTGCGAAGATTACTAAATCTGACCTTGGTGAGTTGACGGAAGAGATCCGGACAAAAGTCAATGAACGTTTCGGCGTTGAAATTGTTCAGCATGTGCTGGTGCAGGATTTCGGCTTCCATTTGCAGCGGGAAACAGCGCCGGGAGAAGAGGGTGAAGAGACAACGCAAGGATAGGTATGCAGACTGACTTTACACTTGTTCATCGGGCAACCGGGCGTATAGATCAAGAGATTGAGGGTATTGACATTCGTGCCAATGCCCTTCTTGTTGTGCGGCCTTCAAAAGCACCCAGATCCTATGAAATCCTTTATGCCCCTGTTGAGCTGAAAGAGATTGCTGGCGGTATGTACAGCTTTCAAACGCCGCACGGCGAGGGGCGCATTAGAACAACAACCCTCTACCGTGGGTCACGGGTGGAAATCCTTCCCTACCAGCCATATATGGTGCTCATTGGTGCCAGTGGACGCACGGCCCGCATTGACAGGATGTAGATCTCTTAGTTGATGAATGAGGCGGGGTTTATGCGGAGATACTGTCGAGCACCTGACCACTTGCAAAGGCTGTGAGATGGTCAATTAGCTGGCAGGTTGCCTGATCCGCCATTTTTACATCCTGCTTGGCAATAGCATCTGCGAGTGCGTGGTGCAGCATAGCTGAATCTATGATGCGCTCTGGCCCTCTGAAAGCACTCCACGCCCGTCTGCTGATAGTTTGTAAAGGTGCAACAGAACGTGCGGTGAATGGGTTGCGCGATACGGCGCATAGAACCTCATCAAACGCCCAGTCGGCTTTCAAAAATCCCTTCACATCTCCCAGTTTGGCCAGACGCATCATTTCCTGGCCGCATAAGCTAAGGTGGGCGCGCTCTTCATTGGTGGCCCTTAGAACGACAGATTCCACCAGCAGCCGTTCCAGTGGGCGACGTGTCTCCAGCACAAGAACGTATTCAGCAGGCTCAATGTGAGAAACAAACAACCCTTTTCGCGGCTGGACAATGATCAAGCCTTCGGTCGAGAGGCGCTTAATGGCTTCGCGTACGGGTGTGCGGCCAATATTTAAGTGTTCGCAAAGGTCACCCTCCGTCACGGGCATGCCGGGGGAGAGGTCAAGGTTGACAATGAGTTCTTCAAGGAGGCGATAAGCCTTGTCGGCTAGACTTTCCTTCCCTCTTATGGGCAGGTTGCTTTCCTGTGCCATTTGCGAACTTTCTTTTTTTGGTGCCGCCTTTACCAGCGTCCAAGGTAGGCGCACTCATTGGAAACAGTGTTCTTAAGGAGAATAGGGAAGTTTTCCTTAAAGGCATAGTTGTGTTTGTGACGCAGTTGTTGATGTAAGCCTGCTGTGCAGACCAAAATTTGTGCAGTCCTTAATAGTGGGGCGGACGCTGGTTTTCAGGGACTTGATCCAAAAGGTCTTGCAGATCGAGAACCTGATCTTTCATCTGACGGATCGAGTTTACAAGTCTATCAATGATTTGGCCCTGCTGTGTAACAACCGAGTTCAAACTATCAATTGTATCGGATTGGTGGGCGACGTGTATTTCAAGGTCGATTATCCGCTGTTCCAGTTCGGGATCCATTTCAGCTCCAATGCTTTTTCTTAACGAAAGTTCTAGCACTCCCTAGCCCCTCTCAACAAGCAGGAGATAGGAAAACGAAATGTTCTCAAGTGGATATACCCCAATTTGTTTTATGCGAAACCGGAAAACTCTAGGAACGGTTTTTTGAGATCTAAAAAGTTTCGCTAATTCAAACTCGTTTTAGAATTTCTTTCTTGGTGGGTTGAAAGGGATAGGAGCAATTATCGAGTTTATGTGCCGCCCGGATTTGGCATAGCTTCACTGAGATCCTAAAGCGGGAAGTGCAGCGTTATAGACGTATTTCCTATGTGGTTGGGGGTGAAATTCACAATAAAATTAGTGGGTTACAGCTGGCTAAAGCATGGAGTAACGATGACGAAGACCTAGGGGAGGCTGCGAGAAGCTCTATCTGTCTGCTTTGTGGCCATGTAAGCGTCGATCATATGGAAGGCATCCGTTAAGCCGGAATTTTCCCTCCCTGTGCATAGTGGGAGGCAGATGGATCGCCCTGTCTGCGTGTGGGGTGATTGCCTTTGTTACGAAGGGCTGCAAAGTCAAAAAGTCCAGAGTGAGGAAAAACCATGCCAATAAAGAGTCCGCTTCTGCTGGGTGCTGCAACTGTTTTATTGATGATGTCCACCCACGTTTCGGCCAAAACACTGGTTTATTGTTCTGAGGGCTCGCCAGAAGGATTTACGCCCTCCCTTTATACTGCCGGGACGACTTTTGATGCCAGTTCCCGACAGATTTACAACCGGCTGATCGAGTTCAAGCGGGGCGAAACAGAAATTACACCGGCTCTTGCTGAAAGCTGGGAAATCTCTCCCGATGGTAAGGAGTACACTTTCAAGCTCCGCAAAGGTGTCAAGTTCCAGACAACGCCTTGGTTTACGCCAACCCGTGATTTCAATGCGGATGATGTCATCTTCACATTTGACAGGCAAAAGAACCCCGATAACCCCTACCATAATGTTTCAGGCGGTACCTATGAGTATTTTGATGCCATGGACATGCCCAACCTAATTCAAAGTATTGATAAGGTTGATGATTACACCGTAAAATTTACATTGAGCCGGCCGGAGGCTCCGATGTTGGCGAATTTGGCCATGGACTTTGCGTCCATTCAGTCCGCCGAATATGCCGATAAAATGAAGGCGACTCCAGATACTTTTGATCAAAAGCCGGTCGGGACGGGGCCGTTCCAGTTGGTGGGGTATCAAAAGGACGCGATCATTCGCTACAAGGCGCATCCAGAGTATTGGAGCGGGAAGGCTCCCATTGATACCTTGGTCTTTGCCATCACACCGGATGCATCGGTGCGCTATCAAAAGCTGGTTGCGGGGGAATGCCATGTGATGGCCTATCCAAACCCCGCCGATATTGATGCCATGAAGGCAAATGCTGACATCAATGTTTTGGAGCAGGAAGGGCTGAATGTTGGATACATGGCCTATAACACGCTGACCCCTCCTTTTGATAATGTGAAAGTGAGAAAAGCGCTGAATATGGCTATGGATAAGAAGGCCATTGTTGCCGCCGTATTCCAAGGTGCTGGAAAGCCCGCCAAAAATCCCATTCCACCCACTATGTGGTCTTATAATGACGCCGTAAAGGATGATCCCTTCGATCCCAAAGCAGCTCGCGCCATATTGGAGGCGGAAGGCGTGAAAGACCTTTCCATGAAGATTTGGGCCATGCCTGTCCAGCGCCCCTACAATCCCAATGCACGGCGAATGGCAGAAATGATTCAGGCTGATTTTGGCAATATTGGTGTGGATGTTGAAATCGTAACCTATGAGTGGGGAGAGTATCTCAAGCGTTCCTCCGACAAAGATAGGGATGGAGCTGTTCTGCTTGGCTGGACAGGAGACAACGGGGACCCCGACAACTTCCTCTCGGTTCTATTAAGCTGTGAAGGTGTGGGAGGAGCCAACAGGTCTCAGTGGTGCAATGAGGACTTTGAAAAGATCATAGACACAGCAAGGTCCACATCCGACCATCAGGAGCGGGTCAAACTTTATGAACAGGCGCAAGTTGTATTTAAACAAAATGCTCCGTGGGCAACAATAGCCAACTCTATTGTCACTGAACCCATCAGTGTTAAGGTCGAAAACTACAAGATTGACCCGTTTGGGGGGCATATATTCTATGGTGTCGACCTGAACTAAAATTAATTTTTCACTGGACTTTATGTATCTTGGCGATTATTCGCCGAGATACATTTGCGTTTTGGGGGGGAATATGCACCCTAGACTGCATTAAATCTAACATAACGAAAAGTGTGACTGAAGTATGCTTCGTCTCATATTAAAAAAGCTAGGGTTACTCCTTCCGACTTTTATCGGCGTAACTCTAACATCATTCTTTTTTATCCGCCTATTGCCAGGGGACCCCATTTTGCTTCTGGCTGGCGAACGGGGAGTCAGTGCCGAGCGCTATCAGGAATTGATGGTGCAATTCGGTTACGACAAACCTATATGGCAACAATACTTGGAATTTCTTGGTAAGATTTTTCAGGGCGATCTGGGCACATCCATTGTGACCAAACAGCCGGTACTGACTGAGTTTTTTGCACTGTTCCCAGCAACAGTCGAGCTGTCGCTTTGTGCAATCATCTTTGCAATTGTACTGGGCTTGCCTGCCGGTATTATCGCTGCGGTCAAACGCGGTAAGACACTTGATCATACAGTTATGTCCACAGCACTTGTAGGCTACTCCATGCCTATTTTCTGGTGGGGATTGCTTTTGATCATCCTGTTTTCCGGTATGCTGCAGTGGACACCTGTATCAGGCCGAATTTCGTTCCTTTACTGGATTGAACCGGTCACTGGCTTCATGTTGATAGATACGTTGCTTTCCGGGGAGAAAGGCGCATTTTTGTCAGCAGTTCAGCACCTGATACTGCCAACAATCGTTCTTGGAACCATTCCACTGGCGGTGATTGCACGTCAAACCCGCTCGGCCATGCTGGAAGTGCTGGACGAGGACTATGTGCGTACTGCGCGAGCTAAAGGGCTCTCAAAGTTTGCCGTAGTTGGCGTGCATGCGCTTCGCAACGCACTTATTCCCGTAATAACCATCATTGGTTTGCAAATCGGGGTTATGTTTGCTGGCGCAATTCTGACAGAGACTATTTTCTCTTGGCCGGGAATTGGCAAGTGGATGGTGGACAGTATTTTCCGCCGCGATTATCCAGTTGTTCAAGGTGGCCTGCTGATGATTGCGATCATCATTATGGTCGTGAACTTGGTTGTTGATCTGACTTATGGTCTTATCAATCCTAAAATTCGGCATACGGGGTAAATATGGCTGATACTATTCAAGATACCGGCCCGGATACGCGCTTCGAGTTGCTGCTGAATTTCTGGCGCCATTTTAAAACCAACCGCGGTGCAGTTGCAGGACTGATATTCTTTGTCTGTCTTGTTTTTATTGCTGCATTTGCATGGGTGTTGGCACCGCATGATCCAACAGAGCAGTACAGGCAAGCGCTTCTGGTCCCGCCTGTGTGGCAAGATGGTGGCTCATGGGCACATATTCTTGGCACGGATGCTGTAGGCCGTGATCTCCTTTCCAGGTTGATCTACGGAAGCCAGTACTCTCTGTTCATCGGGGTAGTGGTGGTTTCAGTTGCTTTGGTCTCGGGGATTTGCCTTGGGCTGGTTGCAGGAACATTCCGTGGCTGGGTTGATACCATCATCATGCGAATCATGGACATCATCCTGGCGTTTCCATCCTTGCTTCTTGCTTTGGTTCTGGTTGCCATTCTTGGTCCGTCCCTCATCAATGCCATGATCGCCATCGCGATTGTGCAGCAGCCCCACTATGTTCGGTTGACCCGTGCGGCAGTTATGTCTGAAATGGGCCGCGAATACGTGATGGCTGCCAAAGTGTCCGGTGTGGGCACTGTGCGTTTGATGTTTGTGACTGTTCTGCCAAACTGTATGGCTCCGCTCATTGTACAGGCAGCTCTGTCCTTTTCGACTGCGATTCTCGATGCGGCGGCACTTGGCTTCCTCGGTATGGGAGCTCAACCTCCCACGCCTGAATGGGGAACAATTCTTGCCGAATCGCGTGAGTTTATTCTGCGTGCACCGTGGATTGTAACCTTCCCGGGTCTTGCAATTCTCACAACCGTTCTTGCTATTAACCTGATTGGTGATGGCCTGCGCGACGCACTTGATCCAAAGCTGAAGAGGAGCTGATTGGGATGGCTCTGCTTGAAATTGAAAACCTGACCGTTGAATTTGATACGGTGAACGGCCGCTTCCGCGCTTTGGATAATGTGAGCTACTCCATCGATAGTGGTGAAGTTCTGGCGATTGTTGGGGAAAGTGGCTCCGGTAAATCCGTCTCCATGTTGGCTGTTATGGGGTTGCTTGCAAACAACTCCCATGTCAGCGCTGATAAGCTCATGTTTGAAGGTATTGACCTGATGACTATGAGTTCGCGTCAGCGTCGCCAGATCATCGGGAAAGACATTTCCATGATCTTTCAGGAGCCTATTGCAAGCTTGAACCCGTGCTTCACGGTGGGATACCAGCTGGGCGAAACCTTGAAAGAGCATACGGATCTGAACCGCAAGCAACGCAAAGAGCGTATGCTTGAACTCATGCGTGATGTGGGGATGCCTGAGCCTGAAAAGGCTATCAAGAAGTTCCCGCACCAGATGTCTGGCGGTCAGTGCCAGCGTGTGATGATTGCCATGGCCATTGCCTGTAAGCCAAAGCTCCTTATTGCAGATGAGCCTACAACCGCTCTTGATGTGACGATCCAGAAACAGATTCTCGATCTGCTTTTGAACCTGCAGCATGAAAGCGGTATGGGCCTTATTATGATCACCCACGATATGGGCGTTGTTGCAGAAACAGCCGACCGTGTGGTTGTTCAGTATAAGGGCAAGAAAATGGAAGAAGCAGGTGTGCTGGACCTCTTTGAAAACCCGCAGAGCGGGTACACAAAAGCTCTTTTATCTGCGCTTCCTGAAAACGCCACGGGAGATCGTTTGCCAACGGTTTCGGACTTTCACCTTGGGGATGGGGGCGTTGCATAATGGCTGGTAACATAATTCTTGAAGCACGCAACCTTGTGCGCGAGTATCACACCAAGGAGGGGATGTTCGGCAAGCCGGTCATTACCCGCGCTCTCAAGGGCATCAGCTTTAAGTTGGAGCGTGGTAAGACCTTGGCTGTTGTTGGGGAAAGTGGTTGCGGCAAGTCTACCCTTGCGCGCATTCTCACTCTCATTGATCCGGCAACCTCGGGTGATCTGTTGATTGAAGGGCAGAAGATCGATATTGGCACACAGCGCCTTTCAAAGGAAATGCGCGCCAAAGTGCAGATTGTCTTCCAGAACCCCTATGGCTCTCTCAATCCGCGTCAGAAAATCGGTGATGTGCTCACAGAACCATTGATGCTGAACACAGACATGCCAGCGAGTGAGCGCCGCGAAAAAGCGATGCAGATGCTGGTGAAGGTGGGGTTGGGGCCTGAGCACTTTAACCGTTACCCGCATATGTTCTCGGGCGGTCAGCGTCAGCGTGTTGCCATTGCAAGAGCGCTCATGCTCAACCCGTCCCTGCTTATTCTGGATGAACCGGTCTCGGCGCTGGATCTTTCGGTACAAGCGCAAATCCTGAACCTGCTTGCAGACCTGCAGGAGGAGTTCAACCTCACATACCTGTTCATCTCCCACGATTTATCCGTTGTGCGTTACATCGCGGACAAAGTTATGGTGATGTACTTTGGTGAGGTGGTGGAATATGGCGAACAGGAAACCGTCTTTGGCAATCCGCAGCACGATTATACAAAGACCTTGTTCAACGCGACGCCGCAGGCCGAGATTTCCCATATCAAGGAGCGTTTGGCCAAAGCCCACTCGAAATAAGGCTGTTAACCATAACAGTAAAAAAGCTGGCCAAAAGGCCAGCTTTTTTCGTTTTTGGGGATCAACTTTGCGTTGTTTGGGGGAAACGAGCAGGATTTTTGGGATATTTCAAAAATTTAGGGAGAATATTCTATAAAATACGTTTAGCTTACTCAGGTGGTTTTAATAGGAAAACCTCTCGTGATGTTTTTTTATAAGTGTTGGTCGGGGGTAACAGGAGGTGCGACAAGCGCAACTCTTGGTTATAGTAGTCCAGTACTCTACTAAGATATCGTGGGTAAACCACTTGAAGGGGGACAGGTGCTGAGGAGAGGTATGATTCGTCATACAGGGATGCAGCTGGCTTTCTTCGGGTGTAATTATAAACCAACCTTGTTGGGGGCTAAGTTATTATGAAGAAGTCTTTGCTGCTCGGCGGTGTTTTTGCCGCTACCGTTGCATTTGCTGCGCCAGCCATGGCCAAAACACTTGTATACTGTTCTGAGGGTTCACCTGAGGGCTTCACACCAGCTCTTTACACAGCTGGTACAACATTTGACGCGTCTTCCCGTCAGATCTTCAACAAACTGATCGAATTCGAGCGCGGCGGAACAAACATTGTTCCAGCTCTTGCCGAAAGCTGGGAAGTTTCCGAAGACGGTAAAGAATACACTTTCTACCTGCGTAAGGGTGTTAAGTTCCACACAACAAAGGGTTTCACACCTACGCGTGACATGAACGCAGACGATGTGATCTTCTCTTTCGAGCGTCAGCGCAATAAAGAGCATCCTTACCACATGGTTTCCGGCGGTACCTACGAGTACTTCGGTTACATGGATCTGGCGAACATTCTGGAAAAAATCGAGCGCGTTGACGATTACACAGTCAAGTTCGTTCTGACCCGTCCAGAAGCTCCAATGCTTGCAAACCTTGCAATGGACTTTGCTTCCATCCACTCTGCAGAATATGCAGAAAAAATGATGGACAACAAAGACGCGTTTGACCAGAACCCTGTTGGTACAGGTCCTTTCCAGCTGGTTGGTTATCAAAAAGATGCCATCATCCGCTATTCAGCGAACCCTGACTACTGGGCAGGTAAGGCGCCGATCGATAACCTCGTGTTTGCGATTACACCTGACGCATCTGTTCGCTACCAGAAGATGAAGGCCGGTGAGTGTCATGTAATGCCATTCCCGAACCCAGCTGATCTGGAAGCAATGAAGGCTGATGAAAACATCAACCTGATGCAGCAGGAAGGTCTGAACGTTGGCTACATGGCCTACAACACCAAGATGGCTCCGTTTGACAATCCGAAGGTTCGCCGCGCGCTGAACTCTGGGATCAACAAACAGGCTATCCTTGATGCTGTGTTCCAAGGTGCCGGTAAAGTTGCTAAAAACCCGCTTCCACCAACAATCTGGTCCTACAACGATCAAGTTGAAGACGATGTGTTCGACCCGGAAGCTGCAAAAGCTGCTCTTGCGGCAGAAGGCGTTACAGATCTGAAAATGAAGATCTGGGCGATGCCTGTTCAGCGTCCATACAACCCGAATGCTCGTCGTATGGCTGAAGTTATCCAGTCCGACTTCGACAAAATCGGTGTTGACGTTGAAATCGTCACATACGAGTGGGGTGAGTACCTGAAGCGCTCTAAAGAGGAAGACCGTGACGGTGCTGTTCTTCTGGGCTGGACAGGTGACAATGGTGACCCGGACAACTTCCTTGCAGCTCTGCTCAGCTGTGAAGGCGTTGGTGGTTCCAACCGCGCTCAGTGGTGTAACGAAGAGTTCCAGGACCTGATCACAAAGGCCAAGCTGACTGCAGATGTTGCAGAGCGTACAGCTCTTTATGAGCAGGCACAGGTTGTGTTCAAGCGTGAAGCACCATGGGCGACAATTGCTCACTCTGTTGTTTCCGAGCCTGTCAGCGTTAAGGTTGAAAACTACAAGGTTGACCCATTCGGTGGTCACATCTTCTACGGTGTAGACCTGAAGTAAGGTTTACCGCTTTATCTTTGAAGATGAGGGCCCCGCGATCTTGGTTGCGGGGTCCTTTTTTGTTTTTAATGGCCTAAACGGATTGCCATGGAAAATGTGACCGGATTGGGTTGTGTAAATTAAAGCTAATAAATTCAGTGAGTAGTGGGGGATAGATGAAGAATTACTTGAAACAGTTTCCAAATCGGGAAGGGTATTTCGGGGAATACGGCGGCGCGTTCCTGCCACCCCAGTTGGAGCCGCACTTCAAGGCTATTGGCGAAGCCTACGACCAAATTTCAGGGGATGCCTCCTATATCAACGAGCTGCGTTACATTCGCAAGCACTATCAGGGCAGGCCAACACCCGTTTCCCACGCGCGCAATCTTTCCGCCAAAATTGGCGGTGCGAATATCTACCTCAAGCGTGAGGATTTGAATCACTCGGGGGCCCATAAACTGAACCACTGCATGGCTGAGGCTCTCCTTGCCAAGCATATGGGCAAAAAGAAACTAATTGCCGAAACAGGTGCTGGTCAACACGGTGTTGCCCTAGCAACGGCAGCGGCTTATTTTGGGCTGGAATGCGAAATTCATATGGGCGAGGTGGATATCGCTAAAGAGCACCCCAATGTGGTCCGCATGAAGATATTGGGTGCGACGGTTGTTCCCGTGACCTTTGGTGCCAGAACCCTCAAGGAGGCGGTTGATTCTGCGTTTGAATCCTATCTCTCTCAAGGCGAAGAAGCCATCTATGCCATTGGTTCCGTTGTGGGGCCACACCCGTTTCCTAAAATGGTCCGCGACTTCCAGCGTATTATTGGCGAGGAAGCCCGCGAGCAGTTTGTGGAGATGACGGGCGAGCTGCCAGATCATGCGGTTGCCTGTGTGGGTGGTGGTTCCAATGCTATGGGACTTTTCTCGGGCTTCATTGAAGATGAAGGCGTCGCGCTTCACGGTGTTGAGCCTATGGGAAGGGGCGAGGAGCTCGGTCAGCATGCTGCAACCATGACCTTCGGTAAACCCGGCGAGATACACGGCTTCCGTTGCATTGTTCTGGAAGATGAAGAGGGAAACCCGGCACCCGTTCACTCCATTGCCTCCGGTTTGGATTATCCCGGTGTAGGTCCGGAGCATTCCTACCTGCATGATATCGGCCGTGTGTCCTATGGTTCAGCTACCGATGAGGAGACTTTGAAGGCGTTCTGGGCCCTTTCGCGGTATGAGGGGATTATTCCGGCGCTAGAAAGCTCTCATGCGGTGGCCTTTGCCATGAAACTGGCCAAAGACCGTCCGGGTCAGACAATTCTGGTGAATCTGTCCGGCCGCGGTGATAAGGATATCGACTATGTTGCCGACAACTTCGGACATGGGGATGATCTGGAGCTTTAGGGAAATTCGGTGCATGCGAGGATTTGGCGGGATCTGTAGATACAGGTCTTGCCAAGTGCGCCGATTGAAGTATTTGCTTTATAGAGAGAATGGTGGGCGATGAGAGACTCGAACTCCCGACATCTTCGGTGTAAACGAAGCGCTCTACCAACTGAGCTAATCGCCCTTCTATGAAGGTCCGCCGTTTGGCGTGAGCAGGTATCTATGGAAAATGTGGGCTACTGACAAGAGGGGAAAATTAGTTTTCCCAAGAATTGGATAGCTTTTTGAAAATTATCCAATTCTTGGGCTTGTTTCTCGTGTCAGGTGAACAGGTTACTATTTGGATATGCCAAGGCCCGCACTGGGATACATCATATAGGGCAGGGCAATAACTGTGGCAGCCGGTGGCTGCTGGTGAAGGCGCCACAGGGTAAAGAGTGTGAGAACAAGACACAAGCCGCCTATCACATAGGAACTGGAGTGTTTTTCCATCAGTATCGAAGTGAAACTGATAAGTAGGGGGCCCGCCACGCTGCCAACAGCCCACATGAGAAGAAGGGATGTGCTGATGGAGACACCACTGCAAACCTTACGTTCAAATGCATGCCCAACACATAAAGAATAGAGTGGGAAACACAGGCCGCCAACAACAATAAGAAGTGTTCCAATGGCAAACAGGAAGCCGGTAAACTGTAAAGGCTGCGATTCAAAACTCTGGAAGGGATCCAGAAGAATTGTTGTGATTGAAATGAGCGCAATACTCCCCGCGCATGCAGCAATGAGCCAGCGTCGGTCCCACTTGTCAGACAAGGAGCCGATAGGCCATTGGAACAACAGGCGTCCTGTATAAAGGCAGGCGATCAATCCTGCTGTAAGAGAGGGGCTGGCCCCTGCTTGAGAAAATGTGAAGGGAATAATGGTCAGTAAGCTGGAAGTCACAGCGCCGGATACAAACGCCCCAAGGACTGCAATGGGAGAGGCGCGCCAAACTTTCAATGGAGACATCTTACTATCTGTGTCAATGCGCGGCGGCATGGAATGGGTCATGCACAAGATAACCACGGCAAAAAGCAGAATTGCAATGAGTACCTCAAAGGCTCTGTCCGGTGTCTGGCTCATATTTGCCACCATGAGCTGGGAGGCAATTGCCATGACCCCGACAGCGATGGAGTTCACCGAGAGTATACGCCCGCGCATGTGGTCCGGAGCGCTGATGGAAAGCCACGCATCGGCTGTGGTGAAAAGCATGGCAAGGGCCATACCCATTATGAACCGCAGGATGGCCCACAACCACGGGCTCGAAACGCCGGTAAGCACCATGATGATTAGGGCACTTGTTCCGGCGGCGGCTGCAAAGGCGCGGATATATCCAACACGGCCAATCAGGGGCAGGCTTCTCAGGCAACCAAACATAAACCCAAGGGCGTAAGTTGCGGCCACAAGACCCGTGTGCATGGCCGTTCCCCCGTTCTCCGCAAGAAGAAGCGGGGTATATGTCAGCATGGCAGAACTCGTAATCTGCGCGCAGGCATTGGACACCATGATCGCCAAAAGGGGTATAAAATGAAGCTTAAACATGCTCTGCTGTTCTGTGCAGAGATAAGTTTCTGAAATAGTGGTCTATTACAAAAACTTACCCTGCAAACTGTCCGTGTTGAGGATAATTTACTAGCAGTGCATCCTGTTTAGGAATGAGGAAGTTTCTAAGAGATAACCAAGGCGATTTGGTGAAACCGGTGATATTCCCTCGGTAATTCCAAGGCATTTTTATGGTAAAGCATTGATGAGTTAGTTTGTATTAATTATATGATTTATATCAATGCTTTATACTATTTATCTGATGTGGGTTCTAAGGTTTTAGGCTTCGCTTCTTGTGCGCTCAATAGCGCTTTCAAGCTCATTGAAGTGGGAAATGATGACGTCTGGTCGCAGTTCTTTGACAGGGACTGTGGAATAACCAAAATTCACAGCGATTACAGGAAGAGCGGCGTTGCGGGCTGCGTCCACATCCGGCTTGGAATCGCCCACGAATACGGATCCGCTTCGTATTCCCCCCGCTTTGTCGATAGCCCCGTAAACAGGCATGGCGTCCGGCTTGTTTCTGGAAAAGGTGTCGCCGCCAACAACTGCGTCAAACAGATCCCGAATGTCCAGAGCCTTGAGCAGGGAGAGGGCCAGATTCTCAAGCTTGTTGGTGCACACTGCGGTCTTCCAGCCTTGTTCACGCAAGGACTTTACGGTCTCGATAACACCTTCATAGGGGTGGGAATGCTCGGCAATGTGGTTTTCATAGTAGGCGATGAACTTCTTCATGAGCGGTTCAATGAGTTCGGGTGTGGGCGTCACTTTATTGGCTTTTAACCCTTTGGAAAGCAAGACCTTTACGCCTGCTCCAACCATATGGCGGACGCTCTCGGGCTCAATGGCCTCATAGCCAGCTTCAACCAGAACATGATTGAGTGCTACCGTGAGATCTCCCATAGAGTCCACAAGAGTACCGTCAAGGTCAAAAACCAGAACTGGAGTTGTCATAGTAAGATGCCCGATGTGTTTTAATTAAGTTTAAATTGTGGTCGTAACTTATCGGAAACATTCGTCCTGTCAAATTGCGCTGATTTGCCCCGCCAATATTAATCTGGATGCTTGGAGCTTGGTGCGTGCCATGTTATTGGCTAGGGCCTGAATAGATTTTTGGGTGTTGGCCATGTGGTCAGCCCTGCTTCAGCGGGTGAAAACGGTTGCGCTGGTTCGCGCAATTGTTCTGAATATGCTTGGAATTTGAGCAGGTTGGGCGCAAGGTCTCCCACGCCGGGCCAGAGACTGGAATAAAACATGAATGCGAATTTGAAGGCGGAAGCAGCTGCTGCTGCACTGAGCGAAGTCAAAAGCGGAATGCGGATTGGCATCGGGTCTGGATCAACTGTGAATGAAATGATCCGTATTCTGGCTGATCTGGTTGGAAATGGTCTGGACATTATTGGCGTGCCTTGCTCAACAACCAGCGAACAGCTCTGCCGCGAGCTGGGCGTTCCGCTAACAACTCTTGAAGAAACTCCCGAGCTTGATGTGGTGATCGACGGAGCAGACGAGTTTGATCCGCGCCTACAATTAATCAAGGGCGGCGGGGCAGCTTTGCTGCGCGAAAAAACCGTTGCTTTTGCCTCCGCGAGAATGCTGGTGATAGCGGACGAATCTAAACAAGTGGAAACGCTGGGTAAATTTCCTCTCCCTATTGAGGTGAACCAGTTTGGTCTGGCTGCAACGCGGCGGGCGATTTTAAAACATTTCAACAAGTCAAATGTGTCTGGAGAGCTAATTTTACGTGAAAGTGAGCAAAAACCTTTGCTAACTGACAACGGAAATTTTATTCTGGATGCACATCTTGAAACCATCCCTGACCCTGAAGCCCTTGCAAAAGGTCTCAATGATATACCGGGGGTGATGGAACACGGGCTATTTATAAACATGGCGCAGCGCGCTTATGTGGCGGGCAAAAACGGAATTCGGGTTGTTGAGCCTGCCGCGTAAGGGATACGGCATTTTATAACCTAACTATAAGCGTATGAGGGGAGAGCTGTGAATATGCTCGCAAGAATGAAAACTCTATTGGGAACCAGTGTTGCCGCCGCAATGCTTGCAGGTGCTGTTATGGTGAGCCCTGTTACGGCGCAAGAAACCATTGCCCCAAGTCATCTGCAGGCAGCGAAAACAGCTATCAAGGCGACTAAGTCCACAGATGGCTTTGATAATATCCTGCCAGATATTGCAGAGCGCACCCGGACCCTGTTCATTCGCAATAATCCATCTTTGGGCGTGGAAATTGACACTGTGGTCACGGATGTAGCGATGCAGCTGGTTAGTCGTCGTGCCGAGCTGGACAAGGTGATTGCGGAAGTTTGGGCGCGCCGTTTTTCTGAAGAGGAACTGAGCCAAATCACCGCATTCTATCGCACAGAGGCGGGAAGCAAGCTGGCAGACCTGACCAAAGAACTTTCTGCTCTGTCCATCGGTGCTGCAAAGCAGTGGAGTGATGCGATCAGCACGGAAATGGTGACGCTGGCCCGTAAGGAAATTAGCGTAAAAGCAAATCAGTAAGAGGTGGGATACTCTGGTTCTTCAAGGGGATGTTTTGAATGCCCCTTGAAAAACAAAGATATCCATACCACTTCGCTCTTACACCGTTCAAAAGGCCGACCGAGCTTATGGGGTCGGCCTTTCTTCGTTTGGCGCTTTATTGGTAGACAAGCTAATGGAAAACTTTGATTACGACCTCTTTGTTATTGGTGCTGGCTCTGGCGGCGTACGTGCGGCCAGAATAGCGGCAACTCATGGTGCCCGTGTGGGCATTGCGGAAGAATACCGCTACGGGGGAACCTGCGTCATTCGTGGATGTGTTCCCAAAAAACTCTTCGTTTATGCCTCCAAGTTTTCTGAGGAATTTGAGGATGCAGCCGGTTTTGGCTGGTCCCTCAACGGTGAGCCGAGCTTTGATTTTCAAAAACTCGTTTCTGCCAAGGAAAAGGAAATCACGCGCCTTGAAGGCATCTACCGCCGCAATCTTGACCTGAAAGACGTTGAATTGCACGATTCCCGTGCAGTTGTGGAAGGCCCGAACACTGTACGCCTGCTGTCTACAGATAAGGTTATCACTGCCAAGCGCATTTTGATTGCAACTGGCGCTGCACCTTTCGTGGATTCGCGCATTGACGGGGCCGAGCTTGGTATTACGTCCAATGAAGCTTTTGACTTGAAAGAGTTCCCGAAGCGGATAATCGTAGTTGGTGGCGGATACATTGCCGTTGAGTTTGCCGGAATTTTCAATGGTTTGGGTGCCGAGACCACGCTGCTTTATCGCGGTGAGGAAATTCTTCGCGGCTTTGATGCAGACGTGCGCAGTGCTTTACACGGGGAAATGAGTGAAAAAGGCATCACAGTTTCAACAAACAGCAACGTTGAAAGCATTCGTAAGACCGATGAAGGCTTGGAAGTTATCACAACAGCTGGTGCAACGCTCACAGTAGATCAGGTGCTGTTTGCCACGGGACGTCACCCCAACACAGCCGGTCTTGGGCTTGAAGCTGCTGGCGTTGAGCTGGATGCAGCCGGTGCAATCAAGGTTACAGCGGATTCGCAGACCAGCGTTGAAAGCATCTACGCAGTAGGCGATGTCACAAACCGTGCCAATCTGACGCCGGTTGCCATTCGTGAAGGCCATGCTTTTGCCGATAGTGTTTATGGTGGTAAGGTCTGGAGCGTGGACCACTCGCTCATTCCAACCGCCGTTTTCTCTCAGCCGGAAATCGGCACTGCGGGAATGACACAGGAACAGGCTCTGGATGCCCACAAGAATGTAGATATCTATAAGACGTCCTTCCGTCCAATGAAGAACACCCTTTCAGGAAGCTCCGAGAAGGTCTTCATGAAATTGATTGTGGACGCGGATACGGATAAGCTGCTCGGGGCTCATATCATGGGTCATGATGCGGGCGAGCTGATTCAAATCATTGGTATCACCTTGTCCATGGGTGCAACCAAAGCTGATTATGATCGCACAATAGCCGTTCATCCTACAGCTGCGGAAGAATTGGTGACAATGCGTGAGCCGAGCGAGAGAATTCGTCAATAGTCCTGTTGCATCACACCTACTATAAAACACGGAAAGCGGCTCTTTAGGGCCGCTTTTCCTGTGAATATTGAAATAATGTCACCTAAATGACTGCAGAACAAAAATGACAGCAGAACAAATTTGCTATTTCGGATACGGCTCGCTGGTTAACGAGCGCACTCTTCCAAAAGAAACCACGGTCATTGCGGGCACCCTGCGCGGCTGGGTGCGCGAATGGCGCGGTTGCTCGCGCTGGAGAGACGGGAGCGTGGATGAAACTTCAGGTCTTTGTGTGCTCACAGTACGCCGCGAGCCAGCCAGTCTTATTAAAGGTGCAATGGTTTTGGATGTGGCCGCCAACTTGCCCAAGCTGGATGAGCGCGAGTGGCATTATTCCAGAATAGCTTTAAACCACGGGGATTTCAGAGCTGATAGTGCGGAAAATATTCCTCAAGGTAGTTTTCTCTATGAGGTGACAGACCCCTACTATGAATGGGGAAATGACGAGTTTCCAGTTTTGCTCAGCTATGTAGACTGCGTGCTTGCCGGCTTTTATCGTCTTTGGGGTGAAAGTGGCCTCGAACACTTTATGGAAACTACGCTGGGCTGGGATCATGTACCGGTTCTCAATGACAGGGCCGCGCCGCTTTATCCGCGTGCGCAGGTGCTTTCACCTGAGTTGCAGCAAAGAATCGACTGGCACCTGGAAAAGAATAGCGTAAGGGTAATCCACCGCTGAGGCCTTTCTCCCTTGGGCAGATGTAATCAAATGATGAGAAAAGCGCAACAATCAACACTGCATGGGAACCTGCTGTTTTCACTGGTGGGATGTGTTAAATTGGCCGTGAAATTGAGAAAAATATGCCAAGTACTCCCGTAGATGGCATCAAATTCTTCTGTTTCCGCTAGGGTGTCTGCGTTTAAGTGGCATTTACGTGCCAGCTTCAGCTTTTGGGGCTCTAGCCATATATGCGTAAGATGTGTATAAGCACCGCTTGCCTTTCAGTTAAAATTGACTGAATTGTGTGCTAAAACGAGACAGTTGAAGATCCAGAAAAGCTGGGCCAACACGTGAGTTTAAATTGGAGTTTTTGAAATGGCGGAAAAGTGGACACCGGATTCCTGGAGATCAAAGCCGATCTTGCAGGTGCCGGACTATCCAGATAAGGGAGCACTGGTAGACGTAGAGCGTCGTCTTGCTTCTTATCCGCCGCTCGTGTTTGCAGGTGAGGCGCGCTCGTTGAAAGCGCAACTTGCTGATGTTGCCGAGGGGCGTGGATTCCTCTTGCAAGGTGGTGATTGCGCGGAGAGCTTTGCCGAGCATCACGCCGATCATATTCGCGACTTTTTTAGAGTCTTCCTGCAAATGTCTGTGGTCTTGACCTATGCCTCCAAGCTTCCCGTGGTGAAGGTGGGGCGTATTGCCGGGCAGTTTGCAAAACCCCGGTCCTCAGACTTTGAGACGATTAACGATGTAAAACTGCCAAGTTACCGCGGTGACATCATCAACGGCATCGACTTCAACGAAAAAAGCCGTATTCCGGACCCGCATCGTCAGGTCATGGCTTACCGCCAGTCTGCGGCCACTTTGAACCTGCTGCGCGCCTTTGCACAAGGTGGCTTTGCCAACCTTGAGCATGTGCACGAGTGGATGCTCGGCTTCGTGAAGGACAGCCCGCAAGGTCATCGCTACCAGGAAATTGCCAACCGTATTTCTGAGGCTCTTGCCTTTATGCGCGCTTGTGGCGTGGATGCCAGCAGTAGCCAGTCTTTGCGTTCCACTGACTTCTTCACCAGTCATGAAGCACTGCTTCTGGGCTATGAGGAAGCGCTCACACGCATCGATTCCACCAGCGGCGAGCACTATGCAACATCCGGCCATATGATCTGGATCGGCGACCGTACCCGTCAGCCGGACCATGCCCATGTTGAGTTCTTCCGCGGTGTGAAAAATCCAATTGGCCTCAAGTGTGGTCCATCCATGACACCCGATGGCTTGATGGAGCTGATCGACATCCTGAATCCGGATAATGAGGCAGGTCGCTTGACCCTGATTGCCCGTTTTGGTTCGGAAAAAGTGTTCGATCACCTGCCGGAGCTGGTGCGCCGCGTGAAGCAGGAAGGCCGCAAGGTTGTGTGGTCCTGTGATCCAATGCATGGCAACACCATTACGGCCAACGGCTATAAGACACGCCCGTTCGAGCGCGTGTTGAAGGAAGTTGAGAGCTTCTTTGCTGTTCACCGTGCTGAAGGCACCCATGCAGGTGGTGTGCATGTGGAAATGACGGGCCGCAATGTGACAGAATGTACCGGCGGTGCCCGTGAGGTTTCCCCTGAGAATCTGGGCGACCGTTACCACACCCACTGTGACCCACGCCTTAACGCCGATCAGGCCATCGAACTTGCCTTCATGATTGCGGAAAATATCCGCAACAATGAAGCAGAGGAACGGGCCGTCGTGAACGGTTAAAAAGACCAAGCAAGCACTTGTTTTGTTCAGCGCTTGGACTACGAAGAATATATGGGCTGCCTGATCTGGGCGGCCCATTTTCATTTGTGCGATGAATACCAGTCAGTCTACGGGGAACCAATAGGTTCCAAATAATGCAGATCGCTATAAAAAGGCAGGTTACCCCTAGAAAAGGCGAGGGCTGTTTTTGAATAGAGATTGTAAAGGGACGAGGTTTGCGGCTAGATAAGGGCATAGTGGCCACCAGTTCAAGTTAAGCGCGTATTCATGAGCATAGATAGTTTCCGTCTCGCCGTCGTTCAGGCAAATCCTCGCCTTGGAGATATTCAAGGAAATCTGGCGCTTGCCAGCCAGTACCATGCTAAGGCTGCCGAGCAAGGTGCCCAGCTGGTGCTGTACTCCGAGCTTTTTATCTGCGGTTATCCCCCTGAAGATCTGGTTCTAAAGCCTTCGTTTGTGGAAGCTTGCCAAAGTGCGGTGGAAGAGCTTGCCAAGCTCACAGCACAGGGAGCGCCGGCAATTCTCGTTGGAACCCCGTGGAAACAGGGCGACAAGCTGCACAACGCTGTGGCGCTTCTGGATGAGGGCAAGGTTCAGGATCTGCGGTTTAAAGTGGATCTACCAAACTACTCCGTTTTTGACGAGAAACGTGTCTTCCAACCCGGCCCGCTACCGGGGCCGATGAACTTTCGCGGCGTACGCATTGGTGTTCCCATCTGTGAGGACATCTGGACCGATGAGGTCTGCGAGTGCCTTGAGGAAACAGGCACGCAGATGTTTTTGGTGCCCAACGCTTCCCCCTATAATCGGGAAAAATTTGACGAGCGCATGCAGGTCGCCGTTCAGCGCGTGGTTGAAACGGGTTTGCCATTGGTCTACGGCAACCAGTTGGGCGGACAGGACGAGCTGGTGTTTGATGGCGGTTCTTTTGCTCTCAATGCAGATCGCTCACTGGCCTTGCAAATGGGGCAGATGGAAGAGGGCTTGGCCGTTCTCGACTTCTCACGCGGGGCCGATGAAGAGTGGCTGATTGCAAAAAGTGAAGTGAAGCCCTTGCTTTCCACCGATGAAGCAGATTGGAAAGCCTGCGTGCTGGGTCTGCGTGATTATGTGAACAAGAACGGCTTTCCCGGTGTGGTTCTGGGCCTTTCCGGCGGCATCGACAGCGCTATTTGCGCGGCAATGGCCGTGGATGCACTGGGTGCAGATAGGGTTCATTGCATCATGCTGCCCTATAAATACACGTCGGAAGAAAGCCTCGTAGATGCAAAGGCTTGCGCAGAAGCTCTGGGCGTGCGTTATGATATTGTCCCCATCGAACCGCCTGTGAGCGGTTTCCTTGAGGTGCTTGGCCCTGTGTTTGCGGGGACCGAAAGCGGCGTTACAGAAGAAAACCTGCAATCGCGCACGCGCGGAACCATTCTTATGGCGGTTTCCAACAAGTTCGGCGCAATGGTGGTCACCACCGGTAACAAGTCTGAAATGTCGGTGGGTTACGCCACTTTGTATGGTGACATGAACGGCGGCTTCAACCCCATTAAAGACCTTTATAAAACACAGGTTTACCACCTGTCCGCATGGCGTAACGAAAACCACCCGTCAGGCGTCATGGGCCCATCTGGCGAAGTGATCCCCAACAACATTATTGTAAAAGAGCCCACAGCGGAACTGCGCGAAAACCAGAGGGATCAGGATAGTCTTCCCGAGTACCACGTGCTGGATTCAATCCTCAACGGCTTGGTTGAAGAAGAACTCTCCATCAAAGACATCGCCAACCGAGGTCACCCGCTGGATACGATCAAACGGGTAGAGCACCTCCTCTACATAGCCGAATACAAACGCCGCCAAGCCGCCCCTGGCGTAAAAATCACCCAAAAGAACTTCGGCCGCGACCGCCGGTATCCGATCACGAACAGGTTTCGGGATACAAAGTGATAATGAGAGTGAAATTATAAAACAAAAGGCCCGTGAAGTATTTCACGGGCCTTTTGTTTGAAAGGTAACTCTTTAAAAACCGACGAAGAGTTTTTCTACAGCATACTTAGAGCCCGCAGGGTTTAAATGGTCATCATCGTAATACAGGATAGTGTCTTTATAAATGGCTGAGCAACTTTGTTTTGAACAGAAGGCTTCTTTTAAATTGATCGCAGACGTATTCTCATGTTTTTTAATTACTGCTGAAATTTGTTTATCTAATGTGAACTGCCTTGTAATGGTCGATAATTGAATAGTACATTTTGCATAGTTGTCTTGTTGTGTTTGTCCAGCATACTCCGCTCGACAACTTGTGAACGTTGATTCGGTCGGGAACTCAGGTGCCTGCATAATAAAAACGACTTTAGTATCTGTAGGGTTTAACTGGTTTAGGGTCTTATCCAACTCGGAAATCAAGTTTGGTTGCCCCTGAATTTGACTGTTTTCAAACAGCAACTTATTGTTTTCTTCATTATATAGAGACCATCTTGCTGCCAGGATAATGGACTGTACTTCACTGTGTGATTGAATATAACTCAGAGCTTTGGCATTACTTTCACTGCATTTCATTTGTGATGAAATATTTCCTGTTCGAGTAATACCAATGAGGGGAGGGCAGCCACCATTCGTAAAGAGGGCAGCTCTCAAGTTTATCTCTTTGAGCTTTTGATGCAGTCCAAAGGTTAAGTGGCGTGCATGTGAGTCACCCCAAAGAACAATTGTTTTATCAGAGTTTGTATTTCCAAAAATACATGGTTGCCTATTGGTTTTATGACAAATTGAATAGAGGTCTTTTTTGTAAGCCGCTTCTAATTCTATAAGTTTGATAAATTGCTCTCTAAAAAATATGGACTGTATTTTGTTACTGCTAAGAACAACGTATCCAGAGGAAATCAGCAGGACTGCGCAAACCGGAGTCGTATAGTAGCGTAGTTTCGTTCTCTCGGCTCCTATCTTTCGAATCCGATCCTCTATGAATGCATAGAGTGCAAGAGCAATAAACAGAGAGGCTAGAACAAAACAGCTTCTGATTAGCTGACTTTCTGTATAGTTTTCTAAGGCAGCGTTGCCAAGAACGACCATGGGCCAGTGAATGAGGTACAGGCTGTATGATATTTTGCCCAGCCATCTCAGAGGCGCTATACAGAGTATTGAATTTGTAGTAGTTGCGTGGTTAGTGCCGCCGATAATAAGTGCCGTACAAGCAATAGTTGGTAACAGGGCAAATATGCTGGGCCACTCAGTTTTAGGCATAAACCAAGCTACACCCAATATAACAGCAATAGAGAATGATTGTACAAACGCTACGGTTCTGGGAGAAAACTGTAAGTGCTGGCTTCTCAATACAAGCGCAGCCAGCGCCCCAAAGCCAAATTGCCAAAGGCGGGTGAATACCAAGTAGTAAGCCACCTCGGGGTCTTTGATGACTAGAACTTGGGACAAAATAAAGGAGACTGCTGTAATTGCCGTGATTGCTGCAATCTGAGCTTTATAGCTCCTTCCTTTCAAGCAAAGAAGTACAATTGGCCAAATTAGATAAAACTGAATCTCTACGCCTAATGACCAAAGGTGCAGAACCGGATTGTTGACAGCTTCAGTGCCAAAATACCCTGTGTCCGAGGGGGCAACGATATTGTAAGCAAAAAATGCAGATGAAAGTAGCCCAGTGGAAAGCTTATCAAAGTCGAATTGCCAAGGGTAGGCAAAGATGAGGCCGAGGACCCCAAGCAGGACTACATAGTAGGCTGGGGCAAGGCGCCAGAAACGTTTTCTATAAAATGATAGAATACCAGTTTTGGTCCATTCAAACTTCGGGCTCGTTAATATTTGTGTCATCAAGAAGCCCGAGATGACAAAGAAAATATCAACTCCGATAAACCCAGCTTGCAATCCGAGCAATTTGAAGTGAAACAAAATAACAAGAAGAACGGCAAGGCCCCGCAGTCCTTCAATATCAGGGCGAAAGCCCTGATGACCAGTATTTAACATGTGTGCCCCGATAAAACTATCTATCATAAATTATGATTAGAATTGATCGGGCTTTTACCTTTACTGAAAGGGAAAGTCCAGTTGGCCGTAGTTGGTAAGATGAGCACTTGGGGTAGATTTTATAAAGGTATCTTGGCTGTTGGTTCTTTACGCTGAAGTGGTCTGTAGCAGCTTGGGGTAATAGAGGTTACTTCTTCGTCTTCGTAGGACAGCAACTCCAGATACTGCAATCAGGATGGCCCCTCCAAGAACTCCTTCAGCCACAGCAGGTGCGGGGGCATCCTTTACTTTTGGTAGGTTACAGTGTGGGTTACCCACTTTCTTTCCTATTGAGCAGTCTACCTTTGCCAGTGAAGGAGAAGATAAAAATAGAGTTAAGCTAATTAAAAAGATTCCTCTTCCTAGCATTGTATGCTCCTCTATTAAGAATAGGTAATATAATACATTATATTTTATTTAATAATATATATAAACTGGTTAAATTTGAAGAATAACTTTAAAAGGAAGTGCCTAGATATGAGTATGTGCAAAAGTTTAGTATACTCGGCAGCACTCGGATAAACTTGCCTGTGTCAGCAAATAGCTGTTTCGTTTTAGACTTGGGTCGCAAAAGATCTTCTTGAACGCTAAGCCTGTCAAAAGTGACGTAGGGAATACTGTAGCGGTAATGGCTCTTTTGCGAATGGATCGCGATAAGTTGGAGTTACCGTTTTAAGACTTTAACTTGGTGCCCCAGTTAACATCCTCGCACGAAAAAACCTTATATGGTCTTGCGATGGTTGACCCGCGCCTGACGACAGGGTACCCGATCCCCTAAAGATTTTTTGTTTTCAAAGAAGGTGTTTTCTATGGGTGTAACTGTTCGTTTCGCTCCCTCTCCAACGGGGCAGATTCACATTGGTAACTGTCGTCCGGCACTGTTTAACTGGCTTTACGCCAAAAAGCAGGGCGGCACCTACATTCTGCGTTATGATGACACCGATCAGGAGCGCTCTACACAGGCGTTTGCTGAAGGTATTGCGCGCGATCTTGAATGGCTTGGCATTGTGCCGGACCGTGTCGAGCGTCAGTCCGAGCGATTTGGTCTTTATGATGAAGCGGCAAAGGTTCTCAAAGAGGCAGGCCTGCTTTATGCATGTTATGAGACCGGCGAAGAGCTGGAGCGTCGCCGCAACCGTGCCCGTGCCTTGGGCCGCCCACCAGTTTATGACCGTGCTGGGCTGAAATATACGCCAGAGCAGATCGAGAAATTTCAGGCAGAGGGGCGCAAACCCCATTGGCGGTTCAAGCTTCCAAACCATGTGGAGGGCGATCCGTTCAGTTTCCAGCGCACCGAAGTTCATTGGGATGACGTGATCCGGGGCCGCCAGACCGTTGACTTGGCTTCTCTTTCCGATCCAGTCCTGATCCGCGGCGATGGCACCTACCTCTATACTCTACCGTCCATCGTGGATGATGCGGATATGGGCGTAACCCATGTGATCCGCGGTGAAGACCACGTGGCAAATACCGGCGTACAGATTGCGATCTTCGAAGCGCTGGGCAGACCTGTGCCAATTTTTGGCCACCACAATCTACTGACCACCGCAAGCGGTGAAGGCCTTTCCAAGCGCACTGGAGCGCTCTCCATCGCGTCCTTGCGTGATGCGGGCTATGAGCCGATGGCTGTAAATTCGTTGGCGGTTCTCACCGGCACAAGCCATGCGGTCGAGCCCGCAAGCGATCTGGAAGCTCTCGCCCAGATGGTTGACTTTACCGGCATTTCAAAAAGCGCTGCCAAGTTTGATCCAGAAGACGTGGGGACGCTGACTGCAAAAATCACCCATGCCTTGTCCTATGATACTGTGAAGGACCGTTTAGAGGCGCTGGGCGTTGGCGGCGGCGAGGCGTTTTGGGATATTATCCGTGAAAACTGCTCTACACTTGCAGATGCCGCGAACTGGTGGAAAGTGGTGACAGGTCCAGTTGAAGCCCAGATCGAAGAAGACGATCAGGAGTTTATTGCCAAAGCGAAAGAGCTGCTGCCGGCCGAGCCTTGGGATGAAACCACGTGGGGCGTTTGGACGAAGGCTGTGAAAGGCGAGACAGGCCGCAAAGGCAAGGGTTTGTTCATGCCTTTGCGTAGGGCGGTAACAGGCCTTGGCCACGGGCCAGACCTGAAATCCATGCTACCGTTTATTGGTCGGCAAAATACTTTGGACCGACTTGACGGATAGGGCCTGTTCTTGGCTCTACCTTGATAGGGAATTGAATGTTGTCCTCGGCTGCCATTGGCGCTGAGGCGACATTCCCCTGCTGCATAAACTCATCTTCAGTTGGAATTGCCGGGAAAGTTTGCGGCAGCGTACCGTTTACGCCAAAATTATCTGTGCCCTCCACAGGAGGCAAGGAACCTGTTTGAACATCCGGGGCGCTTGTTGTGCCTTCCAGTGCAGGCAGGGGCGAACTCTCTATGCCAGCAGGTGCGGCGAACCCGCCACTTCCGGAGGAAGAGGGTGCAGAAGCTGTTTGCGGAGTGCCGGAGCAGGTGCAGCTGCTATCACTGCCAGTGTTAAACTTGTAGGCCGTTGGCAAGGCAGAATAGGGAGCACCGGAGAGGGAGTGCATTTGCTGAATATTGCCGCCAATTTGCTTGAAAACATAAAGCTCGGTCGCTTGGCCGGGGCACATGCTTTGGCAAATCTGTTCGTCGTCCGCAAAGTCCTGTGGTGTGCTGTTGGAGCTGATAGGGAAATAGAGCCCGTCACAGGTGCGCACGCACATGGTCTTGTAGGTTTGGCCGGACTGACTAAGGCTGGCGCTGGACTGGCTACCCGAACCGCTGCTGGTAGAAAACTGTCCGCTTTGCGGAACGTTGGCGGGGGGAGATAACGGATCATACAGCTTTTGCGGCTGTGTGAAGGCCGCAGCTGCTGCCGAACAGTTCAGGTCATAAAGCGCCTGTTCAACCTGTTTCAAACGGGCGGTTGGCGAATTGGTGACAGCACTGCGGCGGGCCCGCTCCAGTTTATCCAGATTGGCATACATTTGCTGCTTGGTGCGGGCAAAGCTGGCGCATTGCTGGCGTGGAGCCTGTGCGGTGTGGCAGCCCAACCGGTATTCTTCGCGCTCCACCAAGCGGATATCTTCCTGCTGGCGCTCATAGGCACCGTTCATGGAGTTGCCTGCCGGCGTATTCCTGACAGTTTGCGTCAGGCGTATGAACTCCTCTTCCAGTGTTGTACAGGCCGGATTACGGCTTTGGGCCTGTGCGCTCACACTGCCCAAGACGATAAGCAGTGCCGCAACACCGGTTTTTTTCGCGAAGCTTTTCTGGAGAAGAGGTCTCCAGCGGCTGGATGCATTAAAAGAGTTCATAGAAAGTCAGTTCTTGTTTGTCAGAGCACAAATGGTAGCCTCTACAATAAATGAGTTAAGGCCAATCTCAATTGAGAATGGAGAAAAATACTCCACCCGGCAGCATTGTGAGACTTGTCAGACACTAAATAAATGCGAAGGTCAAGCCACACACTCACCAAGCGTTTCGCGGACAATAACACTAAATGGGGCATTACTGTGAGCCTTGAGATAAAAACACTTGTAAAAGATGACCTTAGAGCCGTGATCGGTGATCTTGCCAAATTACGGATATCGGTTTTCAGAGAATGGCCTTACCTCTATGACGGTTCGGTGGAATATGAGGAAAACTATCTTTCCCGCTATGTGGAATCAGATAGTTGCGTTCTTGTTGCGGCAATAGACCAAGGAAGACTTGTGGGTGCGGCGACTGCGCAACCTTTGAAAATGGAAACGGAAGAGTTCCGGCGCCCCTTTGAAGAAAAGGGGATAGATATCTCAAAGGTCTTCTATCTGGCTGAATCCGTTCTGGAACCGGACTACCGTCATCATGGAATCGGCCATCGCTTTTTTGACGAAAGAGAGGCATTTGCCAGTAGGGCAGGATATAAAACGGCAACGTTTTGCGCAGTTGTTCGGGATGTAGCCGACCCACGCAAGCCTGAGGAATATTTTTCCCTTGAACCTTTCTGGCAAAAACGGGGATATACAAAAAGAGAGGGCTTGATGACCACCTTTCCTTGGAAAGAGCTGGGTGAAGATAAGGAGAGCGATAAGCCCATGCAGTTTTGGCTGCATGATTTTTAAAGTCATTATGATTTTTCAGTTTTCACTCACAAATTGCACCGCTTCGTATTTAAAATTTTGATTGCAATACCTTTATAAAGCCATATGTACACAGCTGGATTATAACATTTAATTGGTAAAGTAATGAAGTATTCTTATATTGCAGTTGTAGCTGCGGTTACTCTTTCTGCTGCAGGCTATTTTATATTTCAAAATATGCCACCTTCAGCGGAAAAGGTATCTCATGCAATTAAGGCTGCACATGTCTCAAACGGGGTAGATGTCACTTTAAAAGAGTGCCAGTTAACTTTTAAAACCGAGCAGGAGGATAAGCAGTCATCCAGCCCTGTAACCACAACTGAGACGTATCAGACTGCAGATATTTCTGAACTTAACTATTATCGGGCACGCTTGTTCTTTCCCAATAATAGTCAAAGCGTGGTAATACAACTAAGGTGGAGCAGTGTAGCAAATAGTCCAGTAGAACTGGCTTTGGCTTTAAACCAGTTGGCGGAGCCTCTTATGCAGAAGACTGAAGATAGCCAAGAACTCACCTTATTTAATTCAGGGCTCCTCTGAAAAACAGTTTTTCTAGAATTTTTGCACGACTAAAGAACGCCCGCTCTTTTCCAAGGGCCGGCCATTCGCGTTGAGCTTTCCCGTTGCGGGGGTGTACAGGGTGTTTCTTCAGGGAACAGGCAGCTATTGCTGCCGTGGTCCTAGGATGTAGCGCGAGAATAGGCAGTATTTTGCTCAAGCTGCACCAGACGTCGCATGTTATAGCTCAGGTTTTTCAGTCCAATATGGGCTTTGGCCCTGATCAAGCCGATGGATCGAACCAGTGTCCCGCCCATGTCATTGCTTTGTGCGCCAAAGACATGCTCAACACGAACTCTGACCGATGAGCGGGTTTTATTGCCCTGCTGCTGCCTTTTGTTCAGCGGCTTGTTGCGCTTGCCTTTGCGGTGTATCTGGCTTTTCAAGCCTTTGTCTGCCAGCTTTTGCTCAACCTCAGCTGAGCGGTAGGCGCTGTCAGCCCACACTTGCGAAGAGGTATTATTCTCATCCAGAAGCGCGTCCAGAGTTTGGCTATCATGCAGCGCTGCATCGCTCACCTCGTACCGACGCACCAACTTATGTCGACGATCAATGTTTATGTGGTTCTTGTAGCCAAAATGGTTTTGGCCTCGCTTTTTCGTCCAGCGGGCATCCGTATCTTTTTGGCGAAGCTTAGAGGTTTTGTCGGCCCAGTCCTTGGGAGTTTCTCCAGACTTGATCGTTGCGTTTTCCTCCCGCAGGTTGCGCTGCTTTGGGACTGGAACGATTGAAGCATCAATAATCTGGCCGCCCATGGCCAGATACCCTTGCCCTTTCAAGTAGCTGTCAAAATCATCGAACAACGCCTTGATGGCACCCGCCTGAGCCAGCTGCTCCCGGTACATCCAAATGGTTTTGGCGTCGGGAACACGATCCTCTAGTCCCAACCCTAAAAAGCGGATGAATGACAAGCGATCACGCAGCTGATATTCAGCCTGATCATCTGACAGGTTATACAGGGCACACAAGATGATCGCCTTGAACATTAAGACCGCATCCCAGGGTTTACGCCCCGCTTTGGACTTGCGACCTTCTGAGCGCTGACGCCAGATGCTTTCAAGTCGAGCGCGAAAACTCTCCCATGGAACGAGTGTATCGATCTTTGCCAGCGGATCATTGCTTGCGTCGAGATCCTTATAGCGAGTGGCAATATCAAAAAATCCAAGCTGCCCCATGAACCCTCAAATTCGTCGTTTCAAGTCATTGACTATACAACAAAAAAGCAGAATTGGAATTTTTAGAGGTGCCCTTCAGATGGTTCTGAACGTTCAAAGCAAGTGTATAAGTATAAGGAAATGGACCGTGAGGCCCTACAAAAGATGTTTGAAAGGCCGCAGGGAACACTGAGTTATGCCGTCGGAAGTGTCATGAACTTTGACGCCTCTGGAGAGTTTGAGTCGATCAGCCCTCATAAGGACGCTCCAAAATTCTTCCAGTTTGCGGAGGCTGCAAAGAAACTGGTTAATCCTCAATCATTATTTGTTTCTCAATCTTACCTTGGAAATGGACGTAGTGAAATTTCCCTGTTTGGGGGAACAGTTTCCATTCCGCGTGATCTGCAATTGAACATTAAGACGGAAAAAGAAGCAAGGAATCTGGTAGAACTTCTAATAAAATACGCGCAAAGCAACTGCGCGTGAGCGGAAAACTGCTATTGGTAGGGACTTGGTTAGTTTCGAACTTTTTTGCGCTTTAAGGATATTAAGATGAAGCAAGTTTTTAGTGTGGCCGCCCTTGCTCTTGGTTTGGCGCTGGGCGGTGGGGCTTTGGCGCAGGAGCCGGATTTGATTTTTAAAAAGTCAACTGTTTGGAAGTTTATGAGCCCGGATCATAAACTGGCCACCTATGCCATTGATGATCCTTTGGTCAAGGGCGTGTCCTGTCACTTTACGGTGCCGGAAAAGGGCGGATTCTCTGGCTGGTTGGGCCTTGCGGAAGAAACTTCCGATGTTTCCCTTGCCTGCCGTCAGGTAGGACCGGTGTCCTTTGAAGGCGAGTTTGAGCAGGGGGATGAAGTCTACCGTGAAAGCCGCAGTGTGTTTTTCAAGAAAATGCGGATTGTACGTGGATGTGACACCAAGCGAAATACGCTCGTCTATCTGGTTTACTCCGATAAACTCATTGAAGGCAGCCCGAAAAACTCCACCTCCACAGTGCCAATTATGCCGTGGGGAAAGACGGAGGCCGTAAAGTGCAAAGATTATCTGGATGACTAAAACCGAAGGCTGAAATTTTTGCCGGAAATAAAAACGGTGCCACATTGGCACCGTTTTTTGTTTGGAGATGTGGATCAGACCGCCCGCGTATTCATGAAGCCTTCAAGGGTGGCTTAATCACGATCAGGGCGAGGGCAGTGAGAACGGTGCCTGCGAGAATTGAAAGGCCGTACATTGCCACGTGGGTGACAGCATTTGGAATTGCCAATACAAAAATCCCCCCATGGGGTGCCAGAAGCTGGCAACCGAACGCCATAGACATGCCGCCAGCGATTGCCGAGCCAATAATGCAGGCGGGAATGACACGGGCAGGATCCTTTGCCGCAAAGGGAATAGCCCCTTCGGTGATGAATGACAGGCCCAGAACGGCCGCCGCTTTGCCCGCATTTTGCTCGTCCTTGGTAAAGCGGTTTTTTGCAATCACCGTGGCCAGTGAAATGCCAAGGGGCGGTGTCATGCCTGCGGCCATCACGGCGGCCATGGGGCCATAGGTGGATGTGGTGAGCAAACCCACCGCAAAGGCATAGGCCGCCTTGTTGACCGGCCCGCCCATATCAACCGCCATCATGCCGCCGATAACCAGCCCCAGCAAAATGGCGTTCTGAGTTCCCATACCTTGCAAGAAAGTGGTCATTGCCGCGAGAATTGCTGCAACAGGCTCTCCAATGACATAGACCATCAGCAGGCCAACAACGAGTGTCGACAGGAGCGGAATAACCAGTACCGGTTTCAAACCCTCCAGATTTTGCGGCAGGTGCAACTTGTCACGCATCCATAAAGCCACATAACCGGCCAGAAACCCTGCAAGAATACCGCCAAGAAATCCCGCGCCAATTGTATTGGCCAGCATTCCCCCCACTAGGCCGGGGGCAAGGCCCGGTCTGTCGGCAATGGAAAAGGCAATATAGCCGGCAAGGACGGGCACCATGAGGCCAAAAGCCGCTTGACCAATGCTCATCAGGCCTGCGGCCAGAGATTCAGGTTGCTGCGCGGCATCAATCCCGAAAATGAAGGAGATCGCAATAATTAGGCCACCGGCCACCACCATGGGCAGCATAAAGGAGACACCGGTCAGAAGATGCTTATAGGGGCCGGAGCGCTGGGCACTGCGCTCTTCCTTGCCAGCTTTTATAGCGGATGAATATTCGTCCCCATCCTGCGGGTTGATAACTGCCGCTTTTTGTATCGCCTCATCCAGAACCTGCTCCGGCTGTTTAACTGCGTCTCCAACTCCGGTTCTATATACTTTTTTGCCTGCAAAGCGGCTGGTATTTACGTGGGTATCTGCTGCAATAACAACGTAATCGGCGTTGGCGATCTGCTCACTGGTTAACGGCGTTTTGCTTCCAACCGAGCCTTGGGTCTCCACGAATATCTCATAGTTCTTTTTAGCAGCTGTTTTCTTCAGGGCATCAGCGGCCATAAATGTATGCGCAATACCTGTTGGGCAGGCAGTAATAGCAACAAAGCTGAGAGTTTCGGGTTTATCCTCCTCTGTCATTGCCAGCGCGTCATTTTCAAGTGGCAGCTCCGGTACTTCTTTTGGACTAATGAGTTTCATGGCACTACTCAAAACAGTATCTGTGTGCCGGATAACTTTGCTTGTGGTTGTTTTATATACGTGCTTGCCTTCAAAGCGGTCCATGTCCACCTGAATATCAGCGGCAATAATAATAAGATCGGCTTCTTCGATTGTGCTTGCACTCAGCTGGTTTTCCGTGCCATGCGCCCCCTGACGCTCCACTGATATGTGCATTCCTTGATGGACTGCAGTGGCCTGCAAGGCTTCTGCCGCAAGGTGCGTGTGTGCTATACCGGTTGGACATGCCGTTACCGCAGCAATTTTAATCATGAATATTTCCTCCTAAAGCAGGACCGTCAGCTCAGGACAGGTCTGTTAGGGTTACTGTTTGCTCCAGGCCATCAATGGCGCTGATTTCCGGCAGGTACGGGCCAAGCTCGGCTAGGCAGGCCAGAGAAAATGCGGTTGCGGTGGTGGCCGTGCGGGCAAGGGAGTAGCCTTGCAGCTGGGCATGCAAAATGCCCGAGACCATGGCATCTCCCGCACCCACTGTGCTTGCAAGGGAGAGCGGCTTTCCAACTGCGTGGACACAGCCATGCTCACTGCAAAATACCGAGCCTTCCTCACCCATGGAAACCGCTGCAAGACCAATGCCTTGTGTCACCAGCTCCCGCGCGGCATCCCTTACATCGGGCAAGGAGGTGAGGGGGCGTTTCAAGGCGTCTTCCAGCTCGTGTATATTGGGCTTCACCACATGGGGCTTACAGGCAAGCGCGAGGTTGAACGGGGCACCACTTGTATCCAGAACTGTTTTGCAGTTATTGTTTTTTGCCCATTTAATCAAATCCGCATAGGCACCCTCAAAAAGCCCGGGGGGCAGGCTGCCGCAAAGGCACAGCCAGTCCGGCGTCCCATCTGCCAGTGCATCCAGCCGGTTAATGACAGCGCTGTGGTCGTTCTCTCTTACTGTGAAACCGGGGAAGTTGAGATCGGTTATCTCTTTGTTGCCCGGATCGATAATCTTGATGTTGGTGCGGCTGGAGCCTTCGACTTTCTCAAAGGCATCCGCAATGCCAAGGTTTGCAAAGTGGTACATAAACGCGCGCTTGTTTTCCAGCCCCAAGAACCCTGTGGCGAGTACCTTGTGGCCGCAACGGGCCAGATTACTTGCAACGTTAATTCCCTTTCCGCCCACATGCGAGTGGATGCTTTCCACCCGATTTACGGAGTTTTGTGTGAAGTTCGGAACGCTGACCGCCTGATCAATTGCAGGGTTGAATGTTATTGTTGCAACTTGCCTGTTATTTTTCACTGAAGTGCCTCATTTCATCAATGCGCGCACTGCCGCAGCGCTCGAGCATTTAAGGGCATTTGCGGCAATCCTGCGGTTTTCCGCCATGGATTGGTCTCGCAGCTGTGCCTTGATGGAGGCAATGCTTGGAATGGACATGCTGAGCTCCTTGAGGCCCAGCCCGCTAAGGATGGTCGCACCAAGCGGATCTCCGGCAATGCCTCCACAAGCTCCCGTCCAGATACCTGCAGCATCCGCCGCCTCCACCGTTTTGGCAATCATGCGCAATACGGAAGGCTCCAGTGCATCGGCCTGCGATGCTAGAACAGGGTGCATACGGTCCATTGCCAGCGTATACTGGGTGAGATCATTGGTGCCGATTGAGAAGAAATCCACCAGCTCAGCAAGTTCGGGTGCCATGAGAACTGCGGAGGGGACCTCGATCATAATTCCGATTTCAACGGGATCGGCCCCCAGTTCCAAGCGTATGTCCTCGGTTATCCTCTTCGCCTTCTCCAGCTCCAGAACCGTTGAGATCATGGGAAACATGATGCGAACAGGGCCGCCTTTTGCCGCTCGGAAAATGGCTCGCAGCTGGGTTCGAAACAGGTCTTCACGGGCAAAGCAAAACCGGATGCCGCGCTCCCCAAGAAAAGGGTTCTCCTCCTTGGGCATGGCAAGGTAGGGAACTTCCTTGTCGCCGCCGATATCCAGAGTTCGAATGATGATGGGAAGGCCGTTCAGTGCCTGAATCATACCGGCGTAGGTTTGAAACTGTTCCTCTTCGCTGGGAGCTTCCTCACGGCCAACAAAAAGAAATTCCGTGCGCAGCAGACCCACGCCTTCGCCGCCAGCCTCCACCGTCTTTGCAGCCTCCTCCAGCGCGCTGATATTGCCGGCAACTTCAATTCTAATCCCATCCTTTGTGAGGGCAGGTTTGTAGCAATCCCGCTTTTCTTGTGTTCTGCGCGCGGCGAGGTCATGCATTTTACGTTGTGCTTGGTCCCTGTCACTTTGGGTGGGGTTGGTGACCAGCAGCCCATGCGTTCCATCCAGCAAAATAGGAGTGCCGGGCTGGATTTCCAGAACCCCGTTTCCAGCGCCCACAACCGCGGGAATATCAAGGGAGCGGGCGATGATGGAGGTGTGTGAGGTGGGGCCGCCCTGCGCCGTACAGATACCAAGAATAAGAGAGGGATCCAGCTGCGCCGTATCCGATGGGCTCAAATCATCTGCAACCAGTACACTGGGTTCCTTCGGCAGTTCGTTTTGCATCTCTATAGATTTGGCCAGAAGCCGCAACACACGCCGCCCAACATCGCGCAAGTCAACAGCGCGGCCAGCTAAAACAGGGTCCTCCAGCCCTTCGAGGGCCAGAGCGCGTTTGGTATAGGCATGCTCCCATGCGGCAGGGGCACTTTGCCCGTTGCTAATATTGGCAATCGCTTCCTCTACCAGCTCGGGGTCCTGCAAGAACTCCTGATGGGCCTTAAAGATTGTGGCCTTTGCACGTCCGGCTTTTGCTCGTACCTCTTCATAGAGGCTTTCAAGCTGGCGCAGGGCAGTTTCGTGAGCGGTTTGAAGTTCTTTGGTTTCCAGAGCCACATCCTTGGCGGTTGCTTCAAAAACAAGCCGCTCCCTTCCAAATATTGCAAGGGGCCCGATGGCATATCCGGGGGACGACGAGATACCAGCAATGGTCTGTCCCTCGAATTCTATGGGCTCATCTCCAGCAAGGGCCGTTAAGGGGGCGTCCTCCTCCTCTTCCTCACCAAATCTGTCTTGTTCTGCTTGAAGAATTGCCTTGAGCGCCTCTTTGGATTGGGGCCCCGAAGCGCTGAAGGCCACCTGAGAACCTTCTTTTGCACCAAGTTTCAATAGGGAAATCATACTCTTTGCATCGACCACCCTATCATTGAAGGCGGCGTGAACGTGGCAGTCAAATCCCTTGATACTATCAATAATATAAGAGGCAGGGCGGGCATGCAGGCCGTGACCTTCCCCCAAGGTCACGGTCACTTGATCGTCAAATACTTCAAGAGCTTGGGGCTCCTTCTGATCCTTTGACGTTGCCTGCCCCGACAGCCTTGAAACAATCAGGCTCCTATCGTTTGTAGATATAAGTCGGTTAGCCTCTTCACCATCACCAACAACCTCAGTCAGGTTCGATAGTATTGAAAGGTGCTCATCCGATTTGGCGGCGATCGCCACAACCAGCTTTGCAGTGTTCCCCCCACCCCAATCAACGCCTTGAGGCACCTGAACAACAGAAATCGCCGTTTCAAAAATAAGCTCCCTGTCTTTGGGCAGGCCATGGGGAATTGCGATGCCATTTCCCAAAAAGGTATTGGCAACCTTTTCGCGTCCTAACATGCTTTTCTTGTAGTTTGGGCTGATTTTTCCAGCTCTCACCAAAAGGGCGACGGCTTCATCAATCACCTCGGATTTCTTTGAGGCCACAAATCCGGTGGTAATAAGTTGAGAAGTAATAATAGACACCAAAAACTCCTCTGGCTTTTCGTAAGTGTCGTTAAAACTCTAAGTTTATCGCGCTCACTTTAGTTAGCTAAGAATGTGTCATCTAGTGTATTAACTCGTATTACTAAAATGTAATAGTTTCCAAGTTCCCTAATGGTTACCTATGCATATAATTACTTAAATATACTGAAATGTACTCTTGGCTTTGGACTGTTGTTTGGAAGAAGGTATACAGCAGTATCTTGATGCTTACCCATTCAGAGTTGGGTTACTATAGGATTTCCTCCCTCCAAACTCCCACACGAAGGTTCTATTAGTCATGTTTTCGCATGATGGCTGTACGCGCGCGCGCTCCTATCTCAATTTAGAGAACCAAGCATCCCAGTGAAGACCCAAGAAGGGGAAGGTTGTGAGCGATCATCAAAAAGAAGCAATTGTCACAAAGCTCAATAGTTTTCCAAAGACCCGGAAGATAGAAATTGGACAACCGCAAAAAGAGCAAGGCTACTTTCATTTTGAAGTAAACCTTGCCGCTCAGGCCAGCATGGATGGTGGTTATGTAAAGCAGGGGGCGGTACAGGCCAGTGTTCCAGGTTGCAGCGCCTTTGAAATACGCTGTGATGAAGGCGGCACAATAGGGGGAACCGACAGCGCGCCTCCTCCTTTAAGCTATCTGGCTGCAGGAATAGCGTTTTGTTTCCTCAGTCACGTATCCATTTATATCAAGGAAACCAAACTTGATATTAAATCCATAAAAATCGAGCAGCAAATGCGCTTTACTGCTGCCGTGTACAAAATGAAGGAGGCTACAGACGCACCTCCCAAAGGGCTTTGTGATGGTGTTGAAACCTACGTTTTTATTGAGAGCGATGAACCGCGTGAAAAAATTGAGCGCATGATGGAAGTCTGCAAAGCCGCCTGCATGGGCCTTCAGACGGTCACAAACGCAGTCCCCGCGTCCATGACCCTTGTGCTTTGTAACCAACTTGAGGCTTGAGCCTTCTTCAGCGGAATTGACTCAAAAGCCTTGAGGTCTCTGGAACACACCTCAAGGCTTTTGCAACCAGAGACCACGCTGGTTGGGTGGGCGGTTAGAACACGAAGTCATTCGAACTTAAGTCGGATTTGCTCATATTTTCGATTGTGAGAATGTCGTCATTGCCAAAGTCGATAACCACATCACCAGAGGTGTTTTGTGCGACAGCCATGATCTCATCGAAGCTGTTGAGGTTGCTACCAAACCACCGGATTTCAATAGTGTCGTTGCCATTATTGAAATCCGTTATAGTTGCTTGCTCATAATCAACCCAGAACCTGAAGGTGTCGTCGCCGGTACCTCCTGTTAAGGTGTCATTACCATTATGTGCATCAATAAGGTCATTGCCTGACCCGCCGTGGAGCGTATCGTCTCCCTCCAAACCGAACAGGAGGTCATCGTCTTCTGCGCCGTCAAGCCGGTCATTTCCAAGACTACCGGAAAGATAGTCGTTCCCGACGCTGCCAAAGAGATAATCGTCTCCTTCGCCGCCATAAAGGGTGTCATCGCCAAATCCTGCACTCAGGAAGTCATTTCCTTCTTCGCCGTAGAGTAGATCATTTCCATTTCTCCCGTAGAGTTCATCATGACCATGCCCGCCTCTGATCGTGTTACTTCCATCATCCCCATGGAGGATGTCATCGTGGCTTGAGCCGATCAGGTTCTCAATGAACTCAAAAGTGTCTCCTTTCGCTTCACCTTGCGTCCCCTTGCCTTGATATAGGGTAGCGGTTACAGCCTCAAAGGCGCCTGCATATGTGACAGTGTCTACCCCATTTCCTCCACTGAAACTGTCGGCACCCAGCCTCCCATTCAAAGTGTCATTGCCATCGCCACCTTCAAGAACATTCTCTCCGTCATCGCCCGTTAAGTTATCGCCATAGGCGCTGCCTAGAATGTTCTCGATAGAGGTCAGGCTGTCCCCTTGTGCGTCTCCGCCGCTGTATATGCCGGTAGAAAGGTTGATTGTGACGGAGGAAGAAGAGCTATCATAGGAGGCTGTGTCACTGCCTTCTCCCCCGATGAGCGTATCAGCACCAGCACTTCCGGAAAGAGTGTCGTTTCCCGCGCCACCTTCCAGCGTATTTGCATTGTCATCGCCGTAAAGACTGTCGTTAAAGCCGGAGCCAACGAGCCACTCTATACCGGTCAGGGTGTCCCCTTGTGCGTCGCTACCAGAGCCTAAGGTGCCATTGAGGTAGGCAATAACAGCGGCAAGGGAGGCGCTGTAAAGTACTTTGTCGCTTCCGCTTCCTCCATCAATAGTGTCTGCCCCCGCGCTGCCCACAAAAGTGTCAGCCCCGCCCATACCAGAGAGAGTATTAGCTCCGCTGTCACCGGTTAACGTGTCGTTATAATTTGTTCCTGTAACTCCCTCAATCGAGAGAAGCGTATCTCCCGCAGCGTCGCCATTTGAAACGGTGCCGGTTTGGAGGTTGATGCTTACGCCGCGCGATGATTGTGCATAGCTTGCAATATCATGGCCGTCTCCGCCATTGAGGGTGTCTTTACCAGTACCGCCAATCAGGGTGTCGTCGTTAGCGCCGCCATTAAGGCTGTCATCGCCACCATTGCCAGTGAGTATATCATTACCGGAGCCGCCATTGAGGGTGTTATGGGTGCTATCACCAAACAGGCTGTCTGCGTGGTTGCTGCCGCTCAGCTCTTCAATGGAAGTTAGAGTATCCCCCGCGCTATCACCGCCAACGCCTGCAGTCCCGTCCATGTAGGCCGTAATACCGCTGGCGGAATTGGCGTAACTCATGGTGTCGTAATCGTCGCCGCCATCAATACTATCCGCGCCCGCGTCTCCGCTAAAGCTGTCATTGCCTGTCCCTCCTGACAGAGTATCGTTTCCGTCTCCTCCTTGAAGAACGTCATTTCCAGCAGCGCCTTGAAGGTTGTCGGCTCCAATGCCTCCGGTGAGCGTGTTGGCATTGCCGTCACCGATGAGTGTATCGTTGAAGGCTGAGCCGGTTATATTCTCGATATGGGAAAGAATATCTCCTTGAGCATGGCCACCGGAGCCGCTTCGCCCATCCAGATAGGCCGTGACGCCGGAGTTTGAGGCAGAATAGTTCACCAGATCGATATTGCCTCCGCCATTTAGCGTGTCGCTGCCGCTGCTGCCGTGAAACGTATCATTGCCGTCTTTTCCCAAAAATGTTTCTGCTCCGCCACTTCCATAAAAATGGTCCGCATGACTGGAGCCGGAAACCTCTTCTATGGAGCTCAAGATATCCCCCGATGCATCACCACCAGCACTAATTTGGCCATCTAGGAAAACGGTTACACCGGAACTTGAGAAAGTATAGAGGGCTTTGTCCGTTCCACTTCCGCCATCAAGGACGTCCGCCCCAGTTCCACCTGTCAGGATGTCATTATTATTCCCTCCATAAAGTAGATCGTTCCCACTACCGCCATCCAACGTATCATTGCCAGATTCCCCGTAAAGCGTATCGTTTCCCCCTTCTCCAAAGATCCGGTCATTGCCACCGTGGCCATACAGCACGTTGTTGACACTGTTGCCGTGGATGTTGTCGATCTGGTTTGAACCAATAACATTCTCGATGGAAACGAGTGTGTCATTGTATCCGTCATAGCCAGTTGCATGTCCTGAATTCAAATAAATGCCTGTGGTATGTTGGGCACCTTCGTAGGAGAGGGTATCGATGCCACTGCCGCCATGAATGTAGTCTTGCCCATTGCCGCCGTGGAGGAGATCATTTCCACCGTCGCCGTAAAGTGAGTCTGTCCCGTTTTCGCCGTAGATCGTGTCGTTGTTCTCCCCGCCATGGATCTCATCTTTCTTGTCTCCACCGTAAATGGTGTCATCACCTGCCTGACCATAAATGACATCTTCGCCATTCTTGCCATAGATAGAGTCATTGCCGGTTCCCCCGTCGATGTAGTCATCGCCAGATCCGCCATCCAGATAATCGCTGCCGCCATTCCCATAGAGCTTGTCATCCTTGTCGCCGCCATAAAGTCTGTCAGCAAACCGGCTCCCGTAAAGTTTGTCCTGCCCGCCTTTGCCATAGAGGGTCCACGCCTCATTAGAGTCGGATTTGTCTTTGGTGTTGTTCTTGGAGTTACCTGACCATGTAGCCATGAGATTGTATCCCTATTCCTGTTCGGCTTTGATCAGTTTTTGTCGTGTTTGGGGCAGTCCTACGTACAATATTCTACGCTTTATTCTGATCGCTCAGCCGTTAATCGCGCCGTCTAGAGATACATGGTACATACATATATTAAATATTTTTAATAAAATGAAAGTGATAGAGAGTTCAGAATTTAGAGTAGCTTGTTGTAAGTTGAAAAATATATATAAAACAAATATTTATAAAGGTATGAAGATGTAACTTTTAAAATTGTATCTATATAACTCCTCAACATTAAATATAATTTAGCTTTCATGGGATTGGGCGTTGTCTCTTTATCTGAACATTACGTGAGGTGTTACGAACTCCCTGATAAGGGGATCTGATAGCAAGCAAAATTTAGAGTATCCGTCTTGGTCAAGCCGTTTTTGGTTGCCATTGCCGGTCCGCTTTTATGAGAGCGTTTGCCAGTTCGATTAGCTTACGCATGAGAGCTATTATGGCGATTTTGGGAGGCTTACCAGCCGCTCGCATCTGGTTGTATTTGGCTTTCAGGTCTGGATTATAACGGCTGGCAACAACGGCAGGCATGTAGAGTGCATCGCGTACCGGCTTGCGCCCTGCTTGAATAAAAGCAGCGCCCCGCCAGCGTCCTGACTGGCGGGTCATGGGGGCCAGCCCCGCCAGAGCAGCGGCCTGTTTACGGGATAATTGTCCAAGCTCTGGCATTTCAATCACCAGCGCCGCGACGGCGACCTGTCCCAGCCCGGGAATAGAGTGTAAAATCTTTGCTGCCCGCGCCCTTTGAGGGCTCTGCTCAATTTGCTTTTGAGTTTCGGCGTTAAGGGCCTCCAATTGCTTTCGCACGAGTTTCAGGCGTTGCTGTGTCTGTTTGCGAACCAGGTTCACCCGTTGTGTTTTCAACCGGTTCTCCAGTTGCGTGGCTTCTTTTACAAGAGCTTGACGTGCAACGCGTATCTCTTTGAGATGACATAGGCTTGCATCGACTGGCTTGTCTGGTTCCAACTGGAAATCCTGCCCCATTTGGGCCAGCAGGCGCGCATCAATCCGGTCCGTCTTCGCCCTCTTGCCTTTGGCCTGTGCAAACCGGCGTGCTTGCCATGGGTTAACTTTGCTCAGAGGATAGGAACCCGACAATGCCAACTCAAAAGCGCCGTGATAAGAACCTGTGGGTTCAAAAATAATTCGAGCGACAGGCAGGCCTTTCAGCCAGCTTTTTAACTGTCTGTACCCTGCAGCTGTATTGGTAAACTGCTTGCTCTGCTCATCCGGCAGGCAGTACACATCAAGATGGTCTTTCGAAATATCGACACCAATGGTAACCTCAGACATCTTCGCAAGTATCCTATGCTTGTCGTGCAGAGCTTTGGGCTGCTGCGTATCCGTTCAGGCCTGTTGCGAAGACGGTGGCCGATCATACTCTAAAACGGTCCCTTGTGACCTAGCGCGTCCCGATCCGACCACCGCCACTGCCCTCCCGACTCAATACGGTGGCCATTGGCCTATATTCGCAGAAGACACTAAAAAGCATAAGACAAGCGCTGGGCTGGTATAATTTCCCGATAATTGAGTACTAAGGTATACATTGAATACCGCCCATTGGTTCTCTTGGTCTTAGTAGAGGTGGGTGCATAAGCTATTGGGACTGAAAACCATCGGGATTAATAATGTGAGGTATTGGAACTTATCAAATATTTGATGCTAGATTATTGATAGATCTGCATCTGAAGCGTGCATGAGCATTACTGCCGCGCTTTACTAGCAATCTTAACCACATAACTGAGACCGTTTTGAACAGGTTTCACGCCCATATGGATTGTATATGCACATTCCTTCCTACGCAGTTATTTATAGGCAGGCCTTTCCGGTATTTATTGCCTCTAGTGCGGCACTTTTCAGCAGTTGGACTGATACTTTTCTAGCAGGTTTTTGGGGAACGGATGCTGTTGCGGCTGTTGGGTTATGCTCTATAGCGTTTTTTTTCCTCTCTTCATTTGCAACAGGTTTTTCGTTGTCGGTTCAGTCATTTACTGCCGAGCTGATTGGAAAAGGCAGGCAAAGACACTTGCTCGCCCCCTATTGCATCTGTCTTTTGCTAGGCGGAACGCTTGCTTCAATTTTTATGGTGGTGGACCTTGCGGAACCTGAAAGGTACATGCGTACTTTGACAAACGACAGTGCAGTTATTCAAATTGCAAGAAGGTATATGGAGCCTTTGATTATTGCTCTGCCATTTTATTATTTTAACAGCGCCAGTAAAGGATTCTTAATTGCGTTAGGTATGCCATGGCTGGCAAGCAGACTGTCACTCTTTACTCAGGCGGCCAATGTTGTTTTGAGTGTAATACTTGCCTTTGGTTACTTGGGGGCACCGCGCCTTGGAGTTTTTGGTATCGGGTTGGCGACGCTTCTGGCATATTTAAGCGGTTCAGTCTTGTATTTTAGTGTCGTGGTCTACATGATATGCAAGAGGTCATTGCGTATAGGAAGCATAACCAAAGGCAATGTCCGGCGCATTATAAAGAAGACCGCAATTTCCGGCTCCAATCAAAATTTATATGCACTCACCTTAACACTGGGATTTGCCATTGTTGGCCATATCGGGGCTGCAGAGACCGCGATCTATCAAATTATAAATCAAATTACATTACTGCAGGTGTTCATTTCCAGCAGTTTAGGATCTGTGGCCATATCACACATAGGGCGGGCAATCGGGGACGGTCAATTAAACAATGCGGGGGCAATCGGGCGCAAAGTCACCAAGGCTGCAATTATACCTGTTACTATCTATGCAGTAGTAATGGCGGGTTTGTCCGACATTATCGTGGGCTGGTTTCTTAGTGATAGAGCCGTAAATACGGGTCTTATTCTCTTGTTTTCGGCAGCCTGCCTGATACTTCCAATTACTGTTGCAGGGAACCTGATCAATTTTTCCCTTATGGGTGTCCAAAGATTCGAGCGCGTTTGGCTTGTATCTTTTTGCTGCCAGTATTTAATTTTTCTTCCAGTAGGATTCACACTTGGAATCCTATTGGGTTTTGATTTTGCAGGTATTATTATAGCCGAACTGGTCTACAGAGTTACCCTATTAGCAGTGCAATATCACGGCTGGACGGCCTTTCAAAAAACTTAGGTGTGGTTTGCATTCCATAACAAAGGAGTTCCATGCAGTCCAAAGTGCAAAGAGTTTCCACTTTGACTGATTTGTGACCCACGTTCAAAATAAATAAGTTAGAGTGCACAGCGTGAATGCGAATGAACGCGATGTACTTGTCTTATGCTTTTTCTGTGCCTTCAGTAATTATGGAGCCCGGCCCACCCTACTGAGTCGGGTGGGCCGTGGTGGGGGTCGGATCGGGATGTGCTGGGTCGTAAAGGGCCGTTTTAGAGTAGGATCGACCACCGTCTTCGCAAAAGGCCTGAACGGATACACAGCAGCTTAAAGCTCTGCACGACAAGCAAAGTAGGAAAACAGTGCGGAGATTAAAGTCGCTCAGTTGGACACAGTTTTTTCTTACTGCTCTTTGTGCAACCTATCAAAATTAAGTTGGCAATACCGTTCCAAAGTAAAGAGTGAGGGCCCAAGTCGGGCCCTCTGAGTGTTTTAAAGTGCGCTTTCAAGCACTGAGGAAAGGCGTCTGCCAAATTCCAGCGGGTCAGCAGGGGCTTCTCCATCGGCAATGCGGGCTTGGTCCAGCAGCAGGTGCGCTGCGTCCTTAACCAGATTGTCGTCGTTGGAGCCTTTCACACGGTCCGCCAGTTTCTTAACAATGGCGTGGTCAGGGTTCAGCTCCAGAACACGCGGCCTCGCCATGTGCAAATGGCCCTGCATCTTTAAGATACGCTCCATGTGCAGATCCATGCCGCCCTCATCGGCAACAAGGCAGACGGGGCTGTCTGTCAGGCGCTTGGATGCGCGAACGTCTTTCACTGTCTCGCCCAGCTCCAGCTTGATGGCGGCAATCAGCTCGTCAAGCACTGGAGATTCGGGCTTGTCTTTTTTCTCTTCCGTGTCGTCCTCGGACTTGATCTCATCAAGGTCTGCGGAGCCACGGGTTACAGATTTCAAGCTCTTGCCTTCATACTCCATGACATGTTGCAGCCAGAAGTCGTCCACGTGGTCGGTAAGAAGAAGAACCTCGATCCCCTTTGCCTTGAACCCTTCCAGGTGTGGAGAGCCGGCCAGCATGTCAGCTTTCTCACCGGTGATGTAGTAGATTGCGTCCTGTCCCTCTTTCATACGGGAGACGTAGTCGGCTAGGCTGGTGAGCCTGTCACCATGGGTGGAAGAGAAACGGCAGATTTCCAGAATGCGCTCGCGCAGACCCGCATCCTCTATCATACCTTCTTTGAGCACAGCGCCAAAATTGCTCCAGAACGAAGCATAGTTTTCCTCGTCCTTCTTGGCCTTTTTCTTCAGCTCGTTCAAGACTTTCTTCGTTAGACCGGAGCGGATTTTTGCAAGCTTTGGATCATGCTGCAGCATTTCACGCGAAACGTTGAGGGACAGATCCTCAGAATCCACGACGCCGCGCAGGAAGCGCAGGAAAGTAGGCAATAGCCCCTTGGCATCTTCTGTAATAAAGACGCGATTCACATAAAGCTTCACATGACCCTTGCGCTCCGGCTCATTCAGGTCCATGGGCTTCATGGTGGGCACATAGAGCAGGTTTGTATAATTCACCAAGCCTTCCACGTGGTTATGGATGGTCAGCCACGGGTCGTCATAGGCATGGGCAATGTGGTGGTAGAACTCTTTGTGCTGTTCTTCGTCCACATCCTTGGTAGGACGCGTCCACAGGGCAGAGGCAGCGTTCAGCGCATCTTCGCCCAGCTTCACAGGGAAGTTGATGTGATCGGAGTAAGTCTTGATGATATGGCGAATACGGCTGTCTTCAAGAAACTCTTCTGCGTCTTCCTTCAGGTGCAGTTTAACGGTTGTACCGCAACTTTCCCGCTCCGTCTCTTCAATCGTAAACTCGCCCTTGCCGTCGGAAGACCAAAGCCACGCTTTGTCTTCACCAGCCCTGCGGGTAATCACGTCCACATGATCAGAAACCATAAAGGCGGAATAAAAGCCAACGCCGAACTGGCCAATCAACCCAACATCGCCCTTCTTGCCGTCTTCCAAATGCTCAAGAAATGCCTGCGTGCCGGATTTTGCGATGGTGCCAAGGGTGTCCAGAAGATCGGCATGGTTCATACCAATGCCGTTATCGGAAATAGACAGGAACTTGTTGTCCTTGTCTACCGTAATGTCCACTTGGAACTCCGCATTGCCCTCGGTCAGCTCAGGCTTGATCAGCGCGTCATAGCGCAGCTTGTCGCAGGCATCGGAAGCATTGGAGACGAGCTCGCGAAGAAATATCTCGCGATTGGAATATAGGGAGCTGGCGACGATATCCAGCAGGCGTCCTACTTCTGTCTGAAACGAAAAGGTTTCCTTATTGACACTGTTCATGAAGTTCAAACCCCTTAGGCTTTGTAGTATAGGATCTTGTTCAATGCTATGATGTATATAGTTGGCAAACCGGAGTTGCCAAGTCTGAGTTTCCTGTCACTGGCTGAATATGTCAAAAATCTACAACTACTGGGCAAGGCAGCACAAAATTTTGGTTTCGGTTGCACAAATAAGGATGCGCAGTGCCGATACATGGCAAATCTAACAGTTTAAAACCTTGGATAAAGGAAAGTACCGGTCTTTTATGGCTCGGTTTTCCATTGGTTAGTACCGAACTTTCCGGCCTTATTAGCAGTCTTGCGAATACTCTTATGGTTGGCAGGTTAGGAACACATGATCTGGCATCACTTGTATTGGCAACCGGTATAGTCATGCTCATTTATATATGGGGGTTCGGAGTTTACGGTGCCGTATCAGCACTTACTTCTGAGGCGGAAGGCAGAGGGGAATTTGAAGAGGTTGGGCATACTGCCCGTATGGGTGTGTGGTGTTGCTTGATAATTTCTGTGTGTGCAATTCCAGTTATGGGGATGAGCGCCGATATTCTTATCTTTTTGGGCCAAAATAACTCGGCCTCTCGGCTCGCAGAGCAATATCTACTCATTTATCAGTGGTCGATCTATTTCAGCTTAATTGCAATCATAATAATTGCCTTTCTATGCTCGATCGATAGAGCTGCTATGATTTTCTGGTTTGGTGCTGTTGCGGCACTGATGAAAGTAACTTTGAACTTTCTCCTGATCTTCGGTTGGTTTGGCTTTCCAGCTCTTGGATTAATAGGTGCAGCGATTGCCTCTGTTTGTGCTGATGCCAGCATGTGCTTTTTGTTAATATTCTATAGTTTTTGGGATAAGAAAGCGCGTAGGTGTGCGGTTTATTCGCGCTTCTGGAGACCGGACTTGACTAGAATTATCCAAGTTTTCAAGTTCGCCTTTCCAATCTCTCTTCTTTATTTAGGGGAGGCGGTCATACTTTATACAGCTGCAATTTATATGGGGTGGATTGGTATAGTCGCAGTCGCCTCTCACGGAATAGCGATGCAAATACTGGGTGTGCTTTATATCTTCCCATCTGGTATTACAAGTGCTGGTGTTGTGCGGGTTGCTCAAGCGTTTGGTCGCGGAGACAGGGAAGCAATCGCCTATTCCGGGTGGACATTATTAGGGGTTTCAATTGTAATTGCCCTACTCCTGTCGCCAATTCTTATTGTCTATTCAAAACCAATGGCAAGCTTTTTCATTTCCACCCAAAACCCGCATTACAGCCAGATAATATCTCTCACCTCAAGCCTGCTGTTGATTGGTGCCCTGATACTATTACCTGAATACCTTCAACTGGCGGCTGCCAGTGCGCTTCGAGGGCTGTCGGATACACGTATGCCCATGCTTTTGAGTTTGCTGTGTTATATTGGAGTGAGTATCCCGCTTGCGTACATTCTTGGGTTTTGGTTGGGCATGGGGCCTGTAGGTATATGGATAGGATTGGGATCAGGCTTCGCTCTGGCCGCAGCATTATTAGTTCACAGGTTCATTCGGCGGGAAAAGCTGAACTTGGTCAAAGGTGATAAAGTAGGTGAGTAACACTTTGGGGTGCTGCTTCATATTCGCTGAAGGCATGGGCAAACCATAAGTTTGGCACGCCGCGCTCCAACGTTATTATATTCAACGAGTTCCTGCCGTTTGATTGAAGCCAATCAAACGGAACACGCCCGTAGAACGAGGAACCACTTTAAAGGCCCGCAGTAAGCCGGTAAGCGGCCAGAAGGAAAAGTGGACTGGAAATCGCGGTGCCCATTAAAACAATGCAAAAAGCTAAACGCGCCATTGTAACCCCAACTTTTTTGCCTATCCGGCCACCGAACTGCCACAGCTGGTGCACAGATAAGGTACGCTACTTTACCACAGAAGAGAGCGTGAGCGCATACATGAAATAGAAGCCCTTAACTCTAACAACCTATGAAGCATACTAAGCAAAATTAGTTGAAAATTTCCTGATAAACGCGTTCATCTCCCATTCATAGCTCCAAAAAGTAGAGCGGTCTCCTCTAGGAGGTTGTTTTATAGGCTCTTTCCAGAGCCTTGTTGAGTTTTTTATCTTTGCCGTAAATGTCTTTGCGCACCTGAAGTTGGCCGTTGTCGTCTTCCCAAGCGGTGATATAACGCAGGTAAACAGGGATCTTGTTTTGAAGGCGAATGACTTTGTTCTTCTGCTGTCTCCAAGTGCTGTAAAGGCGGGTTTGTGCCGCCGGCTCTCCGGTAAACAGCACTTCTCCAAAGGTGAAGGGGTCCTTCAAGCGGATACACCCGTGGCTGAATGCACGAACATCCCTGTTAAACAAGCTCTTTGAAGGCGTATCATGCAGGTATATGCTGTGCTTGTTGGGAAACATATACTTTACTTTTCCAAGGGCATTTCCCCGGCCCGGATCTTGACGGAAGAAGTAATTAAACTTTTTAGGCTGCAGCTGGTTCCATGCAACCGAGCGCGGGTCAATCTCTTTTTTACCGCGAAAGACCCGAATGCCCTTTCTGGCAAGGCTTAATGGGTCTTGTTGCAGTGTTGGCAAATGCTCATTTACCGCAATGGAGCGGGGCACATTCCAGTAAGGGTTTACTTCCGCATAGGAGATCTGATCGGAGAAGATCGGGGTTGAGAACTTAGGCTTACCCACCACCGCACGGGTCTGGTAAATAGTGAGGCCGTCTTGAACAATGGAGGCTGTTTGCGCGGCAATGTTCACATCCACATATTTGCGGCCCAATGGCTTGTTGTACCAGCGAAGGCGCTCAAGGTTGTTGCGGATGAGTTCAACGTGTTGCTGCGGCCCTGTGTTGAGAGCGGCAAGGGTTGCCTTGCCCACAACGCCGTCGTCAGCAAGGCCGTTGCGCCGCTGGAATTCTTTCACAGCTTCAATAATGTCGCCGGTATAAACGGTTTGCTCCAGCCCGTCATAAACATAGTACTTCTCTTGCCCCAACCGCTTTCGAACCAGCTCCACACGGCTGCTTGTCATGCCCGGCTTTAAGGATTTTCCAGAGGGAATCTGGATTTGCTCTTCAGGCTGACGGGATAAATGCAAGGCCAGTTGTCGCTGTAGTCCCTTATATGCCGGATCCTGCGGGGCAAGGTCCGCAAGTATCTGGTCCATGGATGCATCACTGGCAAGGGGGGCAAGCAGCTGCTCGGGTGATCGGTAAGCGGGTGAAAGATCGTTTTCTCTGTCCACCTTGCGCGGGTTCACGCGCCCGCTGGTCAGGTGTTTGGCAAAGCGAAGGTAAGCTTTGGTTAGAAGCAGCTCCAGTTCTCCGGCTTGCTCCAATGCGCCCGCTTGGTTAAGCGCGCCTTCCAGATCATCAATATAGCTGACAGCATAATCGGCGGGAGATAGGCCGTGAGTGCCCGCTGAGCGCAAAGCTTCCCTGAGTTCCTGCGCATTTTGCGTCAAACTTCCGTCTTGCAGCCAAACTGCTGTATATCCGTGGTCTTGGTAGAAAGCAGCAGTTTCTTTCAAGAAGGCTTTGGACAGGGGAAGCAGCTGCTGCGGGACGCCGTTGGTTAAGGCGGTAAGCTTACGCTTCAAAACTTCTTGAATGGGGGTGAGCTTTGGGGTTTGCACTACAAGTGCATAGCCTTCGCCCTCGCTGCTTTGGGTGGAAAGTGTGGATTGCTCTTGAGAGGGAGTAGCACTGCCCTCCAGCGAGGCTTCCTCTTCTGTCTTGCTATCGGGTGAAGGGGGCACGTACCCTTCACCGCTGATAGACTGGGCGTCAAGCTCCTGCGAATCAACTGGCGCATTTATGTTGTTGCTATGAGAGGTTTCTTGCTCGGAAAACCCAAGTGGGTCCACTGGAATAATGGTCTCGATTTCCTGCGCAAAAACTGGCGCAATAGTCACCGCCAGCGCCGGAAACACCGCGCTTTTCCTAATAAACTTACGCAACACGTCTCTAGATCTCCCCGTCTACCCCGAGCACTAACAGGGGGTAGGTAATAGTCGCCGCCCGTATATTCAATGAAACTTGGTTGAGGATTAATACTCGTACTTGACCTCTATTCACAATTGAGCGAAAAGCAAGACTATGAAAACGGCGATGCACATATCTTCATCCATCACCATTTGTATTTGCAGCTAGCGACCCCGCTGGCTGTGGCCGTTTCCTTCTGCCTTGATTAATCATAAGTAGGATGGACGCCCTGCCAGCAGGCAAGGAGAACACGACTTATGAGCGCTGACAAGGGCCTGATGCTCACCAACACCTTAACCCGCACCAAGGAACAGTTCGTTCCGATGGATGAAACCAATGTGCGTATGTATGTGTGTGGACCCACCGTTTATGATTATGCCCATATAGGAAATGCCCGTCCCGAAGTTATTTTCGATCTTCTGGCCCGCCTTCTGCGCCATCTTTATGGCAAAAATCACGTCACCTTCGTGCGCAATATTACGGACGTGGAAGACAAGATCAACGAACGTGCTGCACAAGAAGGCATTACTATTCGTGAGCTGACCGAAAAGACAGCGGAGCAGTACCGCAAGGATATGCGGGCGCTGGGCACCAAGGGGCCGGATATCGAACCGCGCGCCACAGACCACATTGAAGAGATGAAGGAAATCATCGAGAAGCTGGTGGCAAAGGGGTTTGCCTATGTGTCCGATGAACATGTTCTGTTCAATGTGCCGTCCATGAAGGAATATGGAGAGCTCTCCGGCCGCTCGCTGGACGAGATGATCGCCGGTGCCCGTGTGGAAGTGGCCACCTATAAGAAAGACCCGACCGACTTCGTTTTGTGGAAGCCCTCTCGTAACGGCGAGCCGGGCTGGGATAGCCCATGCGCTATTGAAACCCAAGGCCGTCCGGGTTGGCATATCGAATGTTCTGCTATGTCCGCAAAGCATCTGGGGGAGACCTTCGATATTCATGGCGGCGGGATCGACCTCACATTCCCGCATCATGAGAATGAGATTGCCCAGTCCCGCTGTGCTCATGGCACCAGTCATATGGCTAAATACTGGCTCCATAACGGCTTCTTGCAGGTGGAAGGCGAGAAGATGTCCAAATCCCTTGGCAACTTCTACACCGTTCATGAGCTTCTGGACACGGACCGCTTTGGTGGTCGCAAGTGGTCAGGCGATGTGCTGCGCTATGCCCTGCTGCAAACCCAGTACCGCCAACCAATCGATTTCACCGAAAAGAGCCTGCTGGAAGGCGAGAAACTGTTCAAACGCTGGGGTGAGTGGTTCCGCAAAAACAATGTGAAGCCTTCAGCTGAGCCTGTACCGTCAGAGGCCGTTCTTGCAGGCCTTCTGGACGACATCAACACCCCGCGCGCTATCGCGGCTCTTCATCAACTTGCAAAGGCTGCCAGAGGCGGGGATGTACCTGCACTGCAGCAGCTTGCTGACTCCCTCGCATTCCTCGGCTTCGACCCAGAAAGCTGGACGGCGCAACAAGAGCAGGCTGCGGAAAAAGGTGATGTGGACCCTGAGCTGAAACAACGTGTAGAGGCAAAGATACAGGAGCGTCTGGAAGCTCGTAAAAACAAGGACTTCGCCACATCCGACCGGATCCGCGACGAGCTTGCCCAAGAGGGAATATTGCTGAAAGATAGTAAGAGTGTTGAGACTGGCGAAATTGTTACTTCGTGGACGCTGAAGTAAACTTGCAAAATTGTAGCGGGCAAACCCAGATTTTGCCCGCTCATTGACAGGGTAGTGCCGTTGGTAATGAAAACGTGTTGCCCTATTGGAATGAGTTTGGAAACGCCTTTGCGTCCCCTTTCTGGAAAAGAGACCGATGACAAAAGAACGGCTTTATATCTTTGATACCACTTTGCGAGACGGAGCCCAGACCTCCGGCATTGATTTCTCGGTGGATGAAAAGATTGCCATTACCGGTCTCTTGGAGCGCCTTGGCGTTGATTATGTCGAGGGCGGGTATCCCGGGGCGAACCCTACCGACACGGAGTTCTTCAGCCAAAAGCGGACGAAAGCTGCGACGTTCACCGCATTCGGTATGACAAAACGGGCAGGGCGCTCTGTTGCCAATGATCCAGGCATCCAGTTGCTGCTCCAGTCCAAGGCGGATGCCATCTGCTATGTGGCAAAGTCTTGGGACTATCATGTGCGGGTGGCGCTGGGCTGCACCAATGAGGAAAATCTGGAAGGCATTCGCGAAAGCGTTGAAGCTGCCCGCGCAGCAGGCAAAGAGGCCATGGTGGACTGTGAGCACTTCTTTGACGGGTTCAAGGCCAATCCTTCCTACGCATTGGAGTGCGCACGCAGCGCCTATGAGGCTGGAGCGCGGTGGGTGGTCCTTTGCGATACCAATGGTGGAACACTTCCCCACGAAATTACCGAGATCGTCACAGCCCTAAGAGAAGTTGTTCCCCATACGAACCTTGGTATTCACGCCCATGATGACACAGGCCATGCGGTTGCGAACACTCTGGCGGCGGTGAGCGCTGGTGTACGTCAGATTCAAGGGACCTTGAATGGAATTGGGGAGCGCTGCGGCAATGCAAACCTCGTCACCTTAATTCCAACCCTTTTCCTGAAAGCCCCTTTTAAGGACAGTTTAGAACTGGGAATGCCTCAGGCTGTTTTTAAAGATTTAACTGCAATATCAAGGGGTTTTGATGAAATATTAAACCGGTCTTCTAACGTGCATTCACCTTATGTGGGGCAAAATGCTTTTGCCACAAAAGCCGGTATTCACGCCTCCGCCCTGTTAAAGGAGCCGGAGACCTATGAGCATGTTCCCCCCGAGACTGTTGGAAACCAGCGCCGGGTTCTGGTGTCTGACCAAGCTGGAAAATCCAACCTTTTAAGTGAGCTCAAGCGCCTTGGGGTTGAGGCCGACAAAAGTGACCCACGTCTGGACAGCCTTCTTGCCGAAGTGAAAGAACTTGAGGCCAAAGGTTTTTCCTATGAGGCCGCAGATGCCTCATTCGAGCTGCTTGCCCGCCGCAGGCTGTTCACTGTACCAGATTACTTTGATGTGATCTCGTTCCGCACTGGCGTGGAGCGCCGCTATAACGCAGTTGGAGACAAAATCACTGTTTCCGAAGCTGTCGTGAAAATAGAGGTGGACGGTGAGGTACTCATGTCCGTGGCGGAAGGGAATGGCCCTGTTAACGCGCTGGATGTAGCTCTTCGTAAAGACCTTGGAAAGTATCAAAGCCACATAGACCGCTTGGAATTGATCGACTATAAGGTGCGCATATTGAATGGCGGCACCGATGCGATTACCCGCGTGCTGATTGAAAGCTTGGACAGGGAAACTGGAAAGCGCTGGTTCACTGTCGGAGTTTCAAGCAACATAGTCGATGCCTCTTTTCAGGCTTTGGTGGATTCTGTTCGCTATATCATTCTCAAGAATAGCATTTGATCCTCTGTGCAATGGCGTAGCCTTTGATAGTGGTGCTGTTAAATGTCTTGAGCTTGACTTTACCCAAGTGTTGGTTCCGCAGGAGGCTGCCCTACCATCCAACCTCAGAGGATTCATGTTTTGGCAACTTTCGACCAGTCTGCAGAAAATGCCATCTCGGATGCTGACTATAAAATGGGCCTGCTGTCCGCTGCCACCGCCTACTTTATCTGGGGCATTGCACCTTTATATTTCAAACTCACTGCGAGCTCTCCTGCGCTGGTTGTCGTTTGTTACCGTGTGCTCACGTCTGTTGTTGCAGTTGGTATTTTGCTGGGTTTTCGCCAGCAATTGTATTCGCTTCTCCATATTTTCAAAAATAAGGCACTTCTTTGGCGTATCGCTCTCGCGTCTTTCGTGCTCACCTCCAACTGGCTGGTGTTCATATGGTCCATTGAAGTCGGGCGGGTGCTGGATGCCAGCTTTGGTTACTTCATAAACCCCTTGGTCAGTGTGGCCTTGGGCGTGGTTGTCCTGTCAGAGCGGTTGAGCCGCGGCCAGATGATTGCGGTGGCTCTTTCCGTCATTGGCATTACCTATCAGATTGTTGCAATGGGCACCTTGCCACTGGTCTCGCTGTTTCTGGCATTCACCTTCGCTACATACGCACTTATTCGCAAGAAAACAGAAGTTGCCGCAATTCCGGGCCAGCTCGCCGAAGTCATTTGCATGAGCCCGCTGGCATTGATTGGGCTGTTCTATCTGGGAGGGCAGGGTACGAGTGTTGCACCGCTGGCTGAGGTGAGCCTGTTCCTTGCTCTTCTAGGAACAGGTGTTGTAACAGCTGCCCCGCTCATTCTGTTTACATTTGGCGCAAGACGTATCCCGATGATTTACGTTGGCTTCCTGCAGTATATCGCTCCCTCACTTCAGTTCATACTCGCCTACTGGATTTTCGGGGAGGCACTTTCGACGGATCGATTAATTAGTTTCATCATTATCTGGGTGTCTTTGGGTGTGTTTACCCTCGATGGGTTTGCAAAAACGAAAAGCGCACAGTGATTCGCGCAGAAGAACGCAGTAGCGCACAATAAAAGGTAGGGTGCGCACAAGTTGCGTACTCCTGCCTTTGACTGTGCGATTCTTGAAAAAGAATTGTATTTACAGGCTCTTAGTTAGAAATCAGTAGCGTTCGATGTGAAAAAGGGGCGTCTCCGAATTCTGTGCATTCTGCGTCGCCCTTTTACTTAAAAGGGGGATAACCTCTTCAGTAGTTTCGGCCACTAAATAATCGATTCCATTTTCCTCATGAATAAATTTCTCCCCGTGCATGTGCTGGAGTAGAGTCTTGAGCGGATTCCAAAATCCGTCGATATTCGCGAGGAGGATGGGCTTGTTATGGCGGCCCAGCTGGGCCCAGGTAATCACCTCCACCAGTTCTTCCAGAGTTCCGATACCACCGGGCAGCGCAACAAATGCATCGGCTTTTTCAAACATCAGCTGCTTGCGCTCATGCATGTTCTGGGTAACGATCAACTCATGGCTTCCCTCAAGCATGACCTCTTTTTCCTTTAGAAAGTCAGGAATAATGCCTGTGACTTGGCCCCCATTGTCAAGCACAGCATTGGCGATGATGCCCATGATACCAATAGAGCCCCCCCCATAAACCAGTCTGATATTATTCTCGGCCATTTGCTTGCCAAGGGACAGGGCAGCCTTTCCGTAGGCCGGGTTTAAGCCATTGCTGGAGCCGCAATATACGCAGATGCTTTCTAAATGTTCCATGGTTTAAGTGTTTGCACTTACACCGAGAAACGTCAAGCGCGGCTTTGATGAAAGTTAGAAATTGGTTTGAAGATTGCTATAATATGCAATCAGGCTAGAGCGATTCTCGAAGAATACTTGTACAGTCGTTTGAACAGTTGCTGCGTATCCGTTAAACTAAATTAAAGTTTTTTCTATGCTGCAAATAATTGGTTTAAGGAGTAGGTGAATACCATGTCCAAGGTCGGGGTAGGCGGGGTGGTGACATCTGTTGCCATAGCAGTGGTTCTTGCCGGTGGGGCGCTATACTACTTCAAGGGAAATGACAGCTTCTTCAGCCTTGTCAGCAATTTTGGCAAGACTCCAAAAGTCGAAGTCAACGAACAAGAAAGCTTGCCTGAGGAACGTGAGAGCACCAAATATGTACCGACACAGGACATAAAGCGGAACGAGACCATTGAACTGGACGATGAAGTATTATCTGCTTCGACCATCCCAACTTTCGATGTCATGCGTGTGGAACCTTCGGGCGATGCTGTCATTGCGGGTCGTTCTGAAGCCGGCGCTATTGTGGCTCTGGTGTCCAATGGAATGGTTATCGGCCGCTCCCTTGCCAACGCGCAAGGCGAATTTGCTATTGTTTTAGACACCCCGCTTAAAGCTGGCAACCACGACATCTTGCTTGAATCTCATAGCAAAAGCACTAAGGAAAAAGTTCAATCTGAACAGCGTATCGCAGTTTCCGTTCCTGTCGATAAATCAAGCGAAGTTCTTGTTGTTCTCAGAGAACCCAATGAACCAACTAGGGTTTTACAACTTCCCGGTGTTAATGTGAAGGAGAGTAACCTCCTGACATCCTCAATTGGAGAAACTGAGGAGCTCGCGGCGGATCTACCAAGTGGGGAAGTCTCCAAGACAGGCAATGAAGGCGATGTTCGCGTTGCCGCAGTGGAAAGCGAAGCGGGTAAAATCTATGTTGCAGGGCAAAGTGAGCCAAACGCGAAGCTGCGGGTCTATGTGGATGACGACCTGGTTGGAGAAGCGGAAAGTAACAAGGATGGCAAATGGTTACTGGAAGCAGACAAAGAGGTATCTCTCGGTACAGTCGAAGTTCGAGCAGACAGGGTGTCTGATGAAGAAGGTACGGTGGAAGCACGAGCTCAAGTCGCGTTCAGCAAAGCTAAAAAAAGCGCGATCATTCTGGAGCCTGTAGTCGTTGCTCAAAGCTCCACAGCCTCGGGAAATTCTGGAGTTACCTCCGTTTCTGAGGTTGGCTCAATACCCTCTGTTATCATCAGAAGAGGCGATAATCTTTGGACAATTTCTGCCAGAGTTTATGGTGACGGAATGCGTTACTCAACAATTTACCGCGCCAACGATGCTCAAATTCGTAATCCTGATTTAATTTATCCTGGTCAGGTTTTTGTTCTTCCGGAAGGAGATTTGAACTGGCAGCAGTAACCCCCTAAAATGTTTGGTGAAAGGAGCACTCTAACGGTTGGGGTGCTTTTTTTTTGCAAAATTGAAGCTTGCAATTTCTCTCCATATTAATATATCGGTAAAAAGCGATTAATTAACCATCCTCTTTACTTGGTATAATGAATGTTGCCAGTAAAAATACTGAGAGGATCAAAGAGTATATCCTATGCCTTTGAAAAATATAGATAATGCGAGAGAGGTTGACGATGGTCAGTGGAGTGCCGATGACCTTGCCAGTCAATTTAAAGCCCTGTCCCATCCGGTACGCCTAAAAATAATTGAGCTTCTAGCAAACCAGCCCAATGCAGCCTGCTGCGGTGATATTGTTGACTGTTTTCCTTACTCTCAATCCACCATATCTCAGCACCTACAGATTCTCAGTAGAGCGGAGCTTATTAGCTTGAAAAGTGAAGGGCGAACGACCTGCGTACAACTGAATTGCGCAGGTCTGAAAAAATATAGTCAAGCCATGAGTTCCTTTTTTTCCTCATTAGAGGCGTCTCAAAGTCCTCTTTCTCAAAAACCTAACAAGTGTTCCCAAGGGAGCTAAAGGTTTCAATGATAAATAAATCGAAAATGAATATGAGACCTGAACAAACGGTTCTGAATGCCGATCAGGCCAGCTTGCTTGGACCAATCTCAACTCTCTGGCGCTTTATGTGGCCAGAAGACCGGCCAGACCTTAAAAGACGAGTGGGCTTCGCCACCTTTATTCTTCTCATTGCAAAAATAATTACTGTATTTTCTCCCTATTTCTTCGCTTGGGCAACGGATGCCCTCGCAGGAAAACCAGGTGTTCCCACTTGGTTACCAGAAGCTTTGGTCGCACCGGTAATGCTGGTTCTAGCATATAACGCTACCCGCATTCTGGCTGTGGCATTCAACCAATTGAGAGATGCTATTTTTGCAAATGTAGGCCTTCATGCCGTGCGGGAGTTGGCAAACCTGACATTCGAGCACCTACATTCCTTATCATTGCGGTATCACTTGGCTCGCCGGACGGGCGGGCTTACTCGTGTCATCGACAGGGGGGTGAAGGGAATTGAAGGTATCGTTCGCTTTACCATCCTTAATGGTATCCCAACTCTTCTGGAATTCGCCATTATGGCTGGAGTCATTTGGTATCAGTTTGGGTTGATCTATGTGGCTGTGGTGGCTTTGACAGTCTTTTCCTACATTTATTACACAGTTAAGGCCTCAGATAAGCGTATTGAGATCCGGCGTGATATGAACTCGGCGGATAATGATGCCAATCAAAAGTCCGTTGATACTCTCCTGAACTTTGAAACTGTTAAGTATTTCGGCAATGAAGAAATGGAAAAACGCCGTTTCGACAGTGCAATGGCGGGCTACGAAGATGCTGCAACGAAGACATGGACATCACTTGCCTGGCTCAATTTTGGTCAGGCACTTATTCTTGGAATAGGAATGGCAATTTGTATGGTCCTGTCTGCACGGGAAATTCAGGCAGGGACGCATACACTGGGTGACTTTGTCCTCATCAACGCACTGATAATGCAGCTGTCTTTCCCTTTGAATTTCATAGGCTTTATCTACCGTGAAATACGACAGGGAATTGCAGATCTGGAGGCAATGTTTGAGGTTCTTGCTGTTAAACCGGAGATTCAGGACCTGCCCGATGCTGTAGATCTCAAAGTGAAGCGAGGAACTATTAAATTTGACAATGTTTGCTTCCATTACGATGAAGAACGCTCCATTTTACATAACATCAGCTTTGAAGTTCCCGCAGGTTCTACACTTGCTATTGTCGGCCCATCAGGAGCAGGAAAATCAACTATATCCCGCCTTCTATACCGCTTCTATGATGCGACAAATGGAGCTATTTTGATTGATGGGCAGAATGTTCAGTCCGTAACTCAGAAGTCTCTTCGCCATAGTATCGGTATGGTTCCGCAAGATACTGTCCTGTTTAATGACACGATTGCCTACAACATTCGTTACGGCCGCCCGGATGCAACAGATGAGGAAGTCCGGAAAGCGGCCCAATTGGCCCAGATCGATAGCTTCATAGAAGCTTTACCAAAGGGCTATGAAGCTGAAGTCGGGGAGCGTGGACTGAAATTGTCGGGTGGTGAAAAGCAACGTATTGCTATTGCACGCACAATTTTGAAAGCTCCACCCATACTCATTCTGGATGAAGCAACGTCCGCACTGGATACACATACGGAGACTGAAATTCAGTCGGCGCTTGATGTGGTTTCTCAAAACCGGACTACAGTTGTAATCGCCCACAGGCTGTCTACTGTCATTAACGCAGACCAAATTCTCGTGTTGGAGAAGGGGCGCTCGGTGGAGCAAGGTACCCACAGCGAACTGTTAGAAAAAGGCGGTCTTTATGCATCCATGTGGGATCGACAGCGCGAAGTGAAAGAAGTTGAAGCCCGTCTTGAGGCCATTCGGCAAAATGATAATGGGATTGTGACAAGAAAACCGACCGCAGAAGAAAGCGAGATTGAATCACGGACCATAGAAGGCTAAGAGACTCCTAACTAAAATACTGATAGATTGGTACACCGCTACACAAATGGGCTGGCGGTGTACTTGTGTTTACAGTTTGTTTCGGGATTATTTAATAGGTGGTGTATATGTCTCTGGCAGACACGATTAGAAAAACCTTTGTTCCAATTCATAGGGAAGGGTATCCGTTTATCGCAATAGCTGCGGTTCTGACTATTGTTTTAGGATGGATTTGGGATCCTCTATTTTGGATTGGAGCTGCTCTTACTATTTGGGTTTGCTACTTTTTCCGAGATCCTCCGCGTGTGACACCAGTTAAAAAAGGACTTGTTGTCTCTCCAGCTGATGGCACGGTTTGCCTTATGGGTCCGGCAGTGCCTCCAAAAGAACTGGATATGGGTGAAGAGCCGCTCATGCGTGTATGTGTATTCATGAATGTGTTTAACTGCCACGTGAATAGAGCGCCAATTGCCGGGCGTATTACCCGTGTTGCTTATAAGGCAGGTAAGTTCTTCAATGCCGAACTGGATAAAGCAAGCGAAGACAATGAGCGCAATGGCATCATAATCGAAAATGATGAGCATAGAGTTGGTGTTGTCCAGATTGCTGGATTAGTAGCACGCCGTATTGTATGTTTTGTCAAAGAAGGTGAGACTATTTCAGCTGGAGATCGTTTTGGGCTTATTCGATTCGGGTCACGCTTGGATATTTATATGCCAGCAGGCACTCAGCCTCAGGTAGCTATCGGGCAAACGATGATTGCGGGCGAGAGTATTATTGCTGACCTGTCTTCGGTTTCTAAAGGCGACATTGTTGCACGTGTCTCCTAGTTTTATGAACTCGATTTCAAAGGTTAGTGTGCTTGACTGCTCAATTTCCACTTCCAGGTCCTCTGGACCCTAAAATGAACAGGAAACAAAAAGGTGCGCGGTTTCAACGCGTACCTATGCGCCTTGTTGCTCCAACCGTCGTGACATTACTTGCGCTTTGTTCCGGTTTAACAGCAATGCGCATGGCTCTTGAAGAACGCTGGGATTTAGCCATCGCCGGTATACTTGTTGCTGCTGTTCTGGATGGTCTAGATGGACGCATAGCGCGGCTGCTCAAAGGAACCTCGCGGTTTGGGGCCGAGTTGGATTCCCTTGCCGATTTTGTGAATTTTGGTGTTGCTCCTGCGATAATTCTATATTCATGGGCCTTGGATGACGTTAGATCGCTCGGCTGGATTGCTGCTTTACTCTATGCGATATCGGGTGCATTGCGACTGGCAAGATTCAATGTAGCTATGGATGATCCCGATAGGCCTGCTTGGTCTGCCAAGTTTTTTTCGGGAATTCCTGCTCCTGCTGGTGGTCTGGTGGTCCTGCTGCCAATTTATCTGGATAGGCTTGGTATGAATATCAGCGGCTTCTCAGCTGCAATCGCCATTTACTGCCTGTTTGTTGGGTTTCTAATGGTTTCTCAGCTGCCCTCGTTTTCTGGAAAACAGTTTGGCATGGCGATCCGCCGTGAGCTTGTATTACCTGTTTTTGTGTCAATTGTAGCTGCGGCTGCATTGCTAGCTAGTTACCCCTATGAGGTACTTAGCTTCGCTGTAACTTGTTATCTAATATCCCTGCCATTTGCGTTCAGTTCATTTAGAGCGCATCTGAAACGGGATAAAGAACAGAGCGAAGGTACTGTGGAGTGCGTTGGGGTTGACTAGAGCGCGTTCCGTTTGATTGAGTTCAATCAAACGACAAGAATTCGCTCAATATAAACAAGTTAGAGTGCACAGCGTGAATGCGAATGAACGCGATGTGCTCTGGACCAACATATTCAAGAAGGAAAGGCGATGTTTTTGAAATAAAACATCGCCTTTTTTATATCATTCAGCAGCCACTGCAACTTGTTTTCTATGATGAACATGCTCATCCACTGTTGTGATGAACCCGCCTCCATCAGGGGGAGGGGAGCCATCACGCCCGGTACGTATTCTATGTATCAGGCGAGTGAAAAACTGCGCATAGACGCGGGGGGCTGCAAGCATAGTGGGTATTACAACCAGTGTAAGAATGGTAGAGAATGTCAGACCCGCAATGATCGCAGTAGATAGCTGCACCCACCAGGTCGATGTGACAGAACCATAAGTTGTTACGCGATCAACAAAATCAAAGCTCACCTGTGTCGCCATTGGAATGAGACCGGCGATGGTTGTGATAGTTGTTAGCAGAACGGGCCTTATTCGTTGCGCCGAGGTCTTTAGGATCGCGTCAATGGGATCTTCCCCTTCGCTGCGCAAGCGATTATATGTATCTATCAGCACAATTGCATTGTTCACTACAATACCTGCCAAAGCGACGATGCCCGTACCTGTCATGATTATGGAAAACTTCTGACCAGTTATAAGGATGCCCAATAGTACGCCGAAGACCGACATAACAACGGTAGAGAGAGTAAGAAAGCTTTGATAGAAGCTATTAAACTGTGTAAGCAAAATCAAGAACATGAGAAACAGCGAGCCAAGCATGGCTTTTTGTAGGAAGTCTTGTGCTTCCTTTTGTTCTTCATCCGCACCTCGAAATGTCAGACTGACCGTTTCCGGCCACTCTTGGCTATCGATCCAGTTTTGAAGCTCTTTGACTTTAGTTGTGACGAGATAACCGTTGCTCTTATCTACAGTTGCCTTGATATCCATGATGTATTGACCATCACGCCGTACTATTGAGGAAACTTTCTGTTGCGGAACCTGCTCAATGAAGTTCGACATGGGTATTTGCCCAAGCGGCGTCTGGAGGCGTAGTTGTTCGAAACGGTCAAGCGTTCTTTCTTCTTGTGGCAACCGAACGCGGATCTCTACTTCATCTTCAGAGTCGGAGGGACGGTACTCGCCAATCAAAACACCATTTGTGACAAGTTGGATCATGGTCCCGGCGGGTGCGATGTCAGCTTTATAGCGTGCTGCATTTGTCCGGTCGATATTAATGACCCACTCAATGCCGGGCAGGGGACGGCTATCTTCTTGATCTAACAGCCCTTCCATGGAATCCAGATGTTTCCGAACTCTAGTGACAATACCAGATAACTCATCATAGTTGTTGGAAGCGACTTGAAGCTGAATGTCCTTGCCTGTTGGAGGACCCCCTTCTACGCCGCGAACCTCTACCTTGATACCAGCCAGATTTGCCGTTTTATTACGGATTTCCTGAAAGATTTCTTCGCCTTTGCGACGGCAGCAATAGTCTGCAAACTCCATCGTAATCTGGCCGATGAGATCAGCAGGCTTGTCTTGGCCTCCCGTTCCACCACCGGCTCCGCTAGGAAAGGCTTTGGCGGTTATATTCTGAATTCCGGAGATATTCATAACGATGCTGTTCACTTCGTTTACGAGCTCTACAGATTCCTTAGAGGACATGTTTCCGCGAGCGGAGACAAACAGGTTGGCAATTTCCGGTTCCTCGGCGACAAAGAACTCTGTTCCATTATTTTTGCCAATAAATAGGACAAAAATTCCGCAACAAATGAGCAACATGCCCCCCATGGTGGCGAATGTGCCTAATGGGTTCGTAACCAAAACCCTTAGTGTTCGAATATAGATTCCCATAAAGCCGGTAAGCTGTTGTGGGTCGAACTTTTCCTGTCCACTGAATACCTGCGCCTTTTCATTTTTCGAGGCACGGCTTTTACTAAGCCGTGCCCGCGTATAGGAAAAAACGGCCTTAAAGAGCTTATAGAGTGGAAAACAGACTAATAGGCCTGCGATTATCCCGAGCGTGAGAGCTGGATAACTACCTATCGAATCCTTTAGGGCTGGATTGCCAGCTAAAGCCAGAATGAGGAACAACGACGTGGCGCCGGTCAGAATGAACTCGCCATATTTAGCTAAAAACGAACTGGCCGATGATAGGACACCGCCTGTGACTGGAAGAAATATCATTGCCGTAATTAGTGAGGCAGATAGAACTATAATCACCATAACCGGCAAATAGCTCATGAACTTCCCGGAAACTCCGGGCCATAGCAGCATTGGCAAGAATGCTGCAAGTGTTGTGGCTGTAGAAGATACAATAGGCCAAAACATGAGTTTTGAGGCTCGTATATAGGCTGCCCTAGGGGGCATGCCCTCAGCGGCTTTCCTGTCAGCATACTCAACCATTACAATCGCGCCATCTACAAGCATACCGACTGTAAGAACAAGGCCGAACATGACCATTGTGTTAACGGTCATCCCAATAAAGGAGAGAATGAGAAAGCCGATAAGGAATGAAGTCGGGATAGAAAGACCAACAAGCAGACCGGATTTTAACCCGAGTGTTGCCACAACCAATATCATAACAAGGAAGATTGCTGTGAGAATGGAGGACTGTAGAGAGGCCAAAATCTCTTTAATATTATCAGATTGATCCAGCATATAAGTGACATGGATCGTCTCTGGTAAGTCCCTTGTAACTTGTTCAACCGCAGCTCTGACAGCCTGATTGTTTTCAATAATGTTTTCGCCTATGCGCTTAACGACTTCAAGCCCGATTGCAGGCTGCCCATTGACGATTAGTGATTTGGTCCTGTCTTTGAATGTGCGTTTGATTGTAGCGATATCACCTAGTGTTACAACGCTTTCACCCGACTGCTTAAGTGGTAGGGAGAATACATCATCCGCTGTTTCGACAAGGCCTGGAACCTTTATGTTGAAGCGCCCTTTTCCGCTATCCATGAAGCCCGCAGGAATCAGTTGGTTATTCAGAGCAAGAGCATTCACTAGCTCCGTCTGGGTAACTGAATAGGACTCCATCTTCTGGGTGTCTATGATCACTTCGAGAAGCTCTTCCCGGTGGCCCGACAGTGCTGCTTCCTTTACCGAAGGGATAGCCTCAATGACATCCTTAAGACGGCGGGAAATTTGATAGAGGGTCCTTTCAGGTACATTTCCAGAAAGTGAAATATTAATTGTCGGCTGAAGCGCCATATTGATAGAGTTTACCGAAGGTTCATCCGCATTTTCGGGTATCTTTACCTTCGCCTGATCAACCTTCTCCCTAACCTCATTAAGAGCTAGATCCTTGTCGAAGTTCACATCATATTCCAGCAGAATTCCCGCGTGACCTTCGGTTGTAATGGCCGTGATCTCTTTTAATCCTTCAAGGCCCCTTAATTCGGTCTCCATCGGGCGTGCTATGAGACGTTCCGCGTCTTCTGGTGAAATACCCTGCTGACTTATGGAGATATAGAAAATTGGGATATCAATATCCGGTGCAGCTTCCTTGGGAATAGAGCGATATGCAAGTACTCCGGCAGTAATGAGCACGAGCATTAAGGAGAATACAGTTTTGGGTCGGTTCAAAATGCCTTCAAGCATAGAGATCATGATCCCACCTCCAGCTCAACAGGCATTGGCTTAACAGTCTGCCCCTCAAGGACAAAGTCTTGTCCGACAACTATGACTTGAAGTTCGTCTGGAAGACCTTTTACCCAAACGCCTTCTGTAGTCCCGCCTTCAATGGCTACAGGATAAAAAAGGACTTTATTCTCATCACTTACTGCCCGAACCCCAATTTCTCCATTATCGTTCAATGTCAAAATCCCGGGAGAGATAAAATGAGCGGTTTGAATTGGTTTTATAAGGTTCGCAGTTGCTGTAATTCCATCACGAATTTTCCCTGTTTCATTCGAGATTTCGATTTCAACTCTGAATGTGCGCATATCCGGGTTAGCTGCCGGTGCGATATAGCGAACGCTTCCTGACAATTGTTCGCCTGTCACAAGGGAAACTTGAGCCTCTTGACCTATGTAGACATTATTTATGTCCCGTTCCGAAACCGTTCCAATTACAAGCATTGGATCAAAGTCTATAATAGTTGCACAGGGTTGGCCTGCTTGCAGCATAGAGCCAACTTCCACCATTGGGCTTTCAACTATCCCGCGACCAGGAGATCTTATTTCAGTCTTATCAAGTTCAAGTTCCACTTCCTGTAACTGTGCTTTTGCCGCATCGCGGGAAGCCTTAAGTGCAGCTACTTTGTTTTGAGCTGTAAACCCTTTGTTATTGAGCTTTGTCGAGGCCTGATAATCGAGTTCTGCTTGGGCGAGTAACGCATTTGCATGAAGTACTCTTGCAGCTCGCGCTCCTTCATCAAGCACGCAAAGAAGGTCACCTTTTTCGACGAGATCACCTTCGTTTACAAATCGCTTTCTGACTACGGCGGTAGTTTCGGCTCTAACCACTACCTTGACATCAGCTTCTGTTCTACCGCGAACTTCCAATTTGGCCTCTCGCGGTTGTGCATGAAAAGAGGCAACCCTTACTGCAATTGGTTTGTTTGAAATATTCTTCAATTGCTCAGCCGGAGAGGGTGGAGATGACTCGCCCGCACCACCGATCACAACTTTGCCAGAGGCCATCCATAGGCCGACACCGGAAGCTATCCCAAGAGCGAGCAGGTAAGAGAAACGTAACGCCATGTATAACTCCGAATTTCGTCGCGCAATATCAAGGATTTTAATAAGGATTCGAGAATTGTGAAGGAACTTGATTCTGACGTTCATCTATTATCAGTTAAAAATAAAAAGCAATGCCTCCTAGTATTTTGTACACCAGTTGTCTTCTGGCCATTAGAGGCACTACTTAAGAATTAATTTGCAATGTTTGCTGTGTGTTTTTTCACTCTTCTCAAGGGAATATGTCTCCACTTTCAGTTTGCAAGTTCATCTTTAACTTGAAACGGTCACAAGAGGAGAAAGTTATGAAGTTCACTGATATACTTGGGGTAGCAATCGTAGGAGGGGCGCTTTTAATCGGGTTACCTGCATTGGCGGATGCGAAAAAAGGCGAATTTTCTGCTCCACTAAAGAAGATTTATGCTGTCCAAAACACTGGGTCACCTGCTCCAGAACAGAACAAGAAATGTGAAGATAAATATTTTTCGCTTGTTGGTCAGCCTATTGATGTAACTTATGAAATTGATCCGACATCCGGCAAGATGAAGGCTGATGCCCAGTTCATGGAATCTCATACCAACTTGTTTCCGTTAGGTATAAAAGATCGATATGATTTTATGTCTGATGGTGTTGCCCCCAAACTTAAAGATCTCGATATATCCCGTATTATTTTTAATATGGACCAGAATATGGAAAATGAGCGAGTATCCGTCATGGGAGGTCTTGATGAGCAGTTTAACTGTGTCCTCATAAGTGAGCCATCAACATAAAATGCTCTAAAATCAACGGCGCCAAAGTGCGCCGTTTCTCCTAAAAAGTAGGCCCTAAAGGAATAATGTTGACCTGTTCTCCGGTTTGCGCAGCTGGGGCGTTGGGCTTTCTTACGATAAGCGCATGAGCTTTAGTGAACATTGAAAGCATGGATGAATCTTGAATAGCAAATGGTGTTGCAACAAGGTTTCCATTGTTATCTTCGGTAAGTTCTGCGCGAAGAAAATCCTGCCGGAAATCGTTCTCTTCCAAACTTGCCCCAAGGATTGCGGCAACTCTTTCGCCGCCAAGATCAAGTTGCCCTGTTATTTTTCTAAGAATAGGTTTCAGAAAAAGTAATGCACAAACCAAACTGGAGACTGGATTGCCAGGAAGGCCAAGGACTTTTGTTTGTCCAATATGGCCCGCCATAAGCGGCTTGCCCGGTCGCATAGCAATACGCCAAAACTCAAGTGACATTCCAACTTGACCCAGTACTTCTTGAATATAGTCGTGATCACCGACTGAAGCCCCGCCTAGTGTTACCAAAATATCTGCCTTGGCTTCAAGAGCTTGCTTTATTTTATCTGCTATTTGCTCTTTATTATCTGGGGCTATTCCCAGAAGAAGAACATTAGCATCGCACTCTCGCGCAAGACGGGCAATACCAATTTGATTGGAAGCAACAATTTGGTTTGGTCCGGGCTCTTCTCCCGGTGCAACAAGTTCATCCCCATTTGCTAGAATTGCCACCAATGGGCGCTTGTATACAGGGAGCTGAGAATAGTTCATGGACGCTGCCAAGGAAAGCTCGCGATAGTCTAGCTTGGTCCCGCTTTTGAGAAGAACTTCTCCTTTGGAAAAATCCAAACCTTCCGGCCTTATGAACTTTCCTTTTGAAACAGGTTGTTTGGCAAAGACGATATTGCTTTCTCTATCCGCATTTTCTTGCATTAAGATAGCGTCTGCTCCATCTGGTACTGGGGCCCCCGTAAAAATTCTTACTGCTGATCCCTTCGTAACTTTACCCGAAAAACTCTGTCCCGCTGCAACTTCCCCAATAACTTGAATAGGTCTTTCTGAGTGGTTTGTATCCTCTGCAATAACAGCATATCCGTCCATTGCAGAGGCGGCGAATGGGGGCTGGGTGCGCTCCGCGCATAAATCCTTAGCAAGTATCCTGCCGCCTGCATCCAAAAGTGATACCATTTCAGCTTCTAGAGGATAGGTAGATGCAAGAAGTCTGGCTTTTGCTTCTTCAACGCTTATCAGAGACATTATTCAATCCTTTGCCGCAATGAAATGGCCAGATTTTCCGCCCTTTTTCTCAAGTAGAGTAATACCGGTGATTTCCATGGTCCTATCAACAGCTTTCGCCATATCATAGATCGTCAGACAGGCAATTGATGCCGCTGTTAGTGCTTCCATTTCAATGCCGGTTTGTCCACTAACCTTGGCAAACACTTCAACGTGGATACCTGGAAGCTCAGGTGCTGGAGTGAAGTTAATTGTAACTTTCGAAAGAGGGAGGGGGTGGCACAACGGGATAAGCTCATGTGTCCGTTTGGCTGCCAGAATACCAGCAATACGCGCAGCACCCAGTACATCTCCCTTTTTCGCATTACCAGAGCGAATAAGCTCCAGAGTTTCAGGTTTCATCTTTACAGAGCCGGAGGCACGGGCGATGCGCGCTGTTACCGCCTTTTCAGAGACGTCCACCATATGGGCTGCGCCAGTTTCATCCAAATGCGTAAGTTTAGAGTTTTGGGACATTGCTCAGACTTCTTGCTGGTATGCGTTCTATTTTTCTAGAAGTAACTTTGTTGCTTCTTCCACATTCTTCTGGCGCATCAAACTTTCACCAATAAGGAACGTGGATATTCCGGCTCTTTCCATACGGTTAAGATCCTCACTCGTAAATAGGCCAGATTCTCCAACAACTATCCTGTCCTTTGGAACCAGCGGAGCCAACTTCTCGCTGGTTTCAAGCGATGTTTCGAATGTTCGAAGATTTCTGTTATTGATTCCAATAAGTTGGGACTTCAATTTAAGTGCCCGGCCCAACTCATCCTCATTGTGCACTTCTATCAAAACATCCATACCCAACTCAAAAGCAACTTCCTCCAACTCTTGAGCTAGACCATCCTCGATAGCAGCCATAATTAGCAAGATACAGTCAGCACCCCAACTACGGGCCTCATAGACTTGATAGGGATCATACAGAAAGTCTTTGCGCAGGACTGGCAGGCTTACAACCTTCCTTGCTTCAATTAAATATTCTGGTTTCCCTTGAAAAGACGGAAAATCAGTCAAAATGGAAAGGCATGCCGCCCTGCCATTTTCATAGGATTTTGCAAGTTGACGTGGGTGGAAATCAGGCCTAATGAGACCTTTTGAAGGACTTGCTTTCTTTACTTCCGCAATTAAAGCGTATTGGTTTTGCCTGTGTTTTTCTTTAATTGCACTGCAAAATCCACGAGTGGGATCAGCCTCAGCTGCATTGTTTTTGATGGTTTGCAGAGGAGTATGCACTTTTGCCGCCTCAATCTCTTCTTTTTTATAGGCTTCGATTTTCTTTAGGATATCAGCCATTGTACCACTCTGACTTTACGATTGGGACACAGTAATGATGCGTTGCAAATGAGCAAGAGCGCTACCACTGTCTATACTTTGCGCGGCAAGCTCAACGCCTTCCTTTAGATTAGAAACGCGCTCAGCCACAATTAATGCAGCTGCTGCATTGAATAGCACAATATCACGGTAAGGATTGTTTGCCCCGTTGAGGACGTCAAGAAGTGCTGCTGCGTTGTAGGCAGGGTCGCCGCCCTTCAATTCCGCCAAAGATGACATAGACAGTCCAGCATCCCTAGGGTGTACTTCAAACTCGGTGATTGCACCATCTTTAATCTGGGCTACCCGCGTTGAGCCAGTGGTTGTGATCTCATCAAGGCCATCGGAGCCATGAACTACCCACGCTGACTTGGTTCCCAGTTTTAACAGGGTATCGGCGATCGGGCGCACCCACTTTGTGTCATAAACGCCAGTCATTTGACGGCTTACGCCAGCTGGGTTTGCCAAGGGGCCTAAGATATTAAATATAGTACGTACACCTAGTTCTGTACGGGTTGGGGCAACATACTTCATTGCACTATGGTGTGCTGGTGCAAACATAAAGCCTATTCCGGCTTTGTTGATGCACTCGGAAATCTCTTGTGGTCCAAGGTTAATATTAATACCCAGCTCTACCAGCGCTTCAGAAGAACCTGACTTGGAAGAAAGTGAGCGATTACCATGCTTGGCTACCATAACACCGCAGCCAGCTACGACAAAGGCTGTGCAGGTTGATACATTGTAGGTACCGGAGTTGTCGCCCCCCGTTCCAACTATATCTATCGCATCTATGGGAGCGGAGACGCGCAGCATTTTTTTACGCATAATTTCAACAGCCGCCGCAATTTCATCAATTGTCTCGCCCCTCATTTTCAAGGCGATGAGGAACCCCCCTATTTGGGACGGAGTGGCCTGACCGGACATGATGATTTCGAAGGCTTGTTGAGCTTCTTCACGACTTAGTAAGTGTGCATCCGCGACCTTGGCTATTAGAGCTTTTAAATTGCTCAAGGTACGTTCCTTCCTGCAAAGCTTGTTTTTGAATAATGGCAGGTACCCAGTTTGTGTTGTGTCCAAACTGGGTACAGCTAGGTCTCCTAGCGAGCGGCGGAACGCGAGACTTGCGAGAGCAGGTTTTGATTCACCTGCACGTTGGCATCTGTTTCCAGCCTCTGAACATATTGATTCACCAATGTATTTTGAACGTCATTGGCCATCTCTTGTTCAAGTTGCTGCATCTGCTGCTCATTGGTAACAGGGGTGTTTGAGCTGATAACCTTAATTAGAAGCCGCTCATCGGGACGTCCTATAACCTCGGCTGTCGAGCCAACCGGCTCGGAAAATGCCGCTGAAACAGCCTCTCTGGAGAGAGAAGACGGTACAGAATTCCTTGAAAAGGGTTCTGATGTTTCAACAGTCAAGCCTGTCTCGTGTGCAATTTCAAATAGAGGCGTACCATTCTCAAGCTTTTGCAGAAGGCTTTTCGCCTCTTCGTCTAGAAGCTTTGATCTCTTGTCATCAGTCCAATCTGTTTTAACCAGCTCATTAACCTCAGAGAGAGACTTGTCCCTTTCTGGTATAACTTGATCAACTTGGTACCACAGGTATCCATTTGTACCTAAAGCGATAGCGTCATTCTCTTGACCAATATCACTGCCGAATACATCTGAAATAAAGTTTTCAGCGGAAGGCACTTCAACTTTGTTACCCTCCTGGCCTATGCCGGATCTATTGAAGGGAGCAGATGTTTCTAGGTTAAGCTTGAAACGACTTGCGATTTCCTGAAATGTGCTGCCACCTGCGCGAGCATCTTCAATTTCCTCATAGAGGTTCTGGATTTCATCCTCGGCAATAGATTCGGCAATTTCCTTGCGTAACCGAGGCTCTTCCTGCTGAAGAGAAGACGTTGTCGCTGGTTCTATTTTGTTAACTTTTATGATTACATTGGATAGTTTTCCATTGATAACGCCGCTTGTTTCGCCTTCAGCTAAGGCAAATGCCGCATCTGCAATAGATTGGTCCAAAAAGCCAGATTTCGTCATAAGGCCAAGATCGACATCACTTTCAGTCAAATCTCTTTCACTCATGATATTCTCAAAGCTGGCTCCGCTTTGAAGCTGCTGTGCGGCTTCTTCTGCTTGGCTTTCATTGGCAAATGAAAGTTGGAAAACTTGACGCTGCTCTTTTGTTTGAAGTCTTGGCTTCTGGCGCTCATACTCTGCTTTTATTTGCTCATCTGTAACAGATTGAGGCAGAGCAACGGAGGCTGGAGTTAATTCAATAAATGTGGCTTTACGGAACTCTGGGGCACGGTAATTTGCTTTGTTTTCTTCAAAGTAACTGTTTAGCTCTTCTTCTGTTGGTGGTGTTACTGTACCAACAAGAGTTTCGGGCAGAGAAACAAATTGAATTACACGTTCTTCGTTTTGATATTGATATGCCAACTGTACTAAAGGTTTGGGAGCCGCAACATCTCCCGCAAGAGCTTCGACAAGCTGTTGCCTTTCAGCCAGTTTTTGCTGAAGAACAACAAATTCATCCGAAGAGATCTGAACTGCGCGTAAAAAGTTGTTCAAGCGGTTACGGTCGAAAGTTCCGCCTATTCCTTGGAAACTTGGATCTTTTTGAATGACTTCCAAAATAGCGTCATCTGAGACGCCAAGTTTCAATGATGTTGCCTCATCATTTACTGCAGCCTCGGCTATCAACCGACCCAGAACTTGCCCCGGTATACCAAAAGCGGCCCCTTGTTCAGCCGTAATCTGCTGGTTAAGCTGGTTTGAAAGTGCACTTAGCTCACGTTGATAAGCCTCCTGAAATTGCAAGGTAGAAATTTCAGTTTTACCGACTTTTGCGACTGAGTCATTCCCAAAGCCCGTAAAGACATCAGCAATACCCCAAACGGCAAAACTGATTGCAAGTAAGCCTATAAGTACTTTTGCAATCCAAGAACCTGCCTTTTTCCGCAGCGTGTCCAGCATATTAAAATCCGTTCTTTTGTTTATTTCCTTAGAAATAACACAGTTGTGTCAGCCCGTTGTACAAGGTTGGCGGATAATAAAGTTCCTTTATGATTTGAGCAAGCTCAGTCAAGATTGAACACAGTGAAAATATGAGGGTTTTTGTGAAGTTGTGCAAAAAATAGCAGTATTTGTAGCTGTTGTGGCTCAAAGTGGGTCCTACTACGCGAGTAGGAAAATAATAGTGCGTTATAGGCTGCCTGTATAACTAGATGGTTCGCTCTTCTTTTATAGTTACCAGTCTAAAGATCGACGCATACGTTCCCATGCTGAAAGCTCTTCCACTGGTAAGCCTGCTGGGGGAGTTGGTTGTGCGAGTGGCCTTCTGCGAGTAAAAACCGGAAAGCCCCAGTATGGAGGGTTTGTTACAGGCGGAGCTGTAACAATAGGTGGAGGCCCGCCTTCTAAAGGAGCAATATAATTTGAACTAACCCATCCATTTCGACCGGCATAGACAACTAGACACCAAGAGAGGCAACCTCTTACCTCCAGATAGTTCCCGTAGGGAATAATCAGAACGACTTCGTCATCGAGGCTAGGGCCTGTACGAAAGTTGAGTGGCTGTGTGGTTCTGGCTGGCCATGCGAACACTTCAGATGCAAAAAAAGTAAATAGAATCAGAGATGTAATCAAGAGGTGGCGGAAAGTGCGCATTCCAAACTACCCTATTGCAAATTAAGTATTCTGCTGAGCCTATCTCAGCAGAAGGATGCGCACTATTGGCAAAAGCTGAAAGTTCCCGACCATAAGAGATTAGCTAGCGATGATAGCGAGATCTAGGATATTATCTGGGCTGATGACTAGGTAACCATTGTGTTCTCTTGGGTCCGCATTTTTCGCAAATTTTTCAAACCGTGATAGCTCTTTGAAGCGACAATGAATGGCCGCTAGTTGCAAGCCCTGTGTATTGTTAGGCGCAGCTAAGTCGTAGAGAGCTTTGTAGGCGGAGGGGGAAAGGACCTGAATGGATACATTCCCTGTCTCAAGCTCCAGACCTAGGCTGGATAATCGCGCACTTTTAGATCCAGTGAGAGCTTTCAAGTACTCATGGTGATCGGCAGGGTTATCGGCTACAAGAACAATGGATGATATATCTTCTGCGCCATTAGAGTGGGTAGCTAGTGCTGAATCAAGCTGTGTTTTAGTGTTACTAAAGCTATGCGAAGAAAAAGAAATCTCAGAAGTTAGTGGGTCCCGAGAAAAAAGACATGCAGCTTGGTTGGAGTTATCTGGCTGCAAAAGGCGTCTGTCAACGTAATCTCCAAATCCGGCAGTATTCAATGCAGCGTAATCTCTTTGAATATCTTGACTGCTAAATGAAAGCTCAGTCCTGTGCAAAGAGGATTTCGAAGCATTTTGTAGATATGATCTGAGGGCAGATTTTTCGTGAAAAGGAATCGGTTGAGCCGAATTTTTCTTCTCTGAAAACAGTTGAATAGTAACATTCTTCAAAGATATCTGATGGTAATTATTATCAGATGTAAGAGAACTTATGTTCTCTACAGAAAAACCGAGCATAGTCCATTGCTTAACTGCCTCGTCCATAGACGAGACAGTTTTAATAATATTCTTAAGGGCAATTGCCATGAAAGTTCACCCTATACCAAGCGGCTGTAATCCCGTGCAGCAGCAACAAAAGATGCAAACAACGGGTGAGGCTCAAATGGACGTGATTTTAACTCAGGGTGATATTGGACCCCAATAAACCAAGGGTGCTCTGGGATTTCAACGGTCTCGGGCAAATAGCCATCAGGTGAAGTTCCAGCAAATTTCAGGCCAGCTTGTTCCAAACGCTGGCGGTAGTCGATGTTGACTTCATACCGATGGCGATGGCGTTCAGAGATATTCTGATTGCCATAAACTTCCGCAATGCGTGAGCCCTTTTCTAAGAGTGCATCATATGCGCCTAAGCGCATTGTGCCACCAAGGTCACCATCATGATTACGGGTTTCTTTTTCATTTCCTTTATTCCACTCGGTCATCAATCCGACAACAGGCTCATTGGTTGTGCCGAACTCTGTGGAACTAGCCTCTGCAATGCCAGCCATATTTCTGGCAGCTTCTACAACGGCCATTTGCATACCAAAACAGATGCCAAAGTAAGGAATTTTATTTTCTCTGGCATATTTGGCCGCGGCAATTTTACCTTCTGAGCCACGTTCGCCAAAGCCGCCCGGAACCAGAATACCGTTCACATTTGAAAGGTAAGGGGCAGGATCTTCCTTCTCGAAAACTTCAGATTCGATCCAGTCGATATTGACTTTGACAGAGTTTGCAATCCCGCCATGTACGAGGGCCTCAATAAGAGACTTGTACGCATCTTTAAGGACTGTGTATTTGCCAATTACTGCAATATTGACCTCACCCTCGGGGTTTGCCAATGAATTAGAAATACGCTCCCAGCGCGAGAAGTCTGGAGCAGGGGCGCCAGTAATACCAAATGCCTCCAAGACTTGCTCATCAAGACCTTCTTTGTGGTAGGCAATCGGCACATCGTAGATGCTTTTCGCATCATATGCGGGAATGACGGCCGATTCGCGAACATTACAGAATTGCGAAAGTTTTCTGCGTTCAGCTTCGGGAATCTGGCGGTCACAGCGGATGAGAAGAATATCAGGCTGAATACCAATCGAACGCAGCTCTTTTACCGAATGCTGTGTAGGTTTGGTTTTCATTTCTCCAGCGGCTGGAATATATGGAAGAAGCGTCAAATGAATGAAAATTGCCTGACCTCTTGGCAGGTCATTCCCAAGCTGGCGAATAGCCTCAAAGAAGGGAAGTCCTTCAATGTCACCAACGGTTCCACCAATTTCACACAGTACAAAGTCGTAGTCTTCGTTTCCATCCAAAACGAAATTTTTGATTGCATCGGTCACGTGCGGGATAACTTGTACTGTACCGCCCAAGTAGTCGCCGCGACGTTCTTTTGCAATAATTTCTTGATAGATACGACCGGTGGTTATGTTGTCCTGCTTATTTGCTGGACGACCTGTGAACCGTTCGTAGTGTCCCAGATCAAGATCAGTTTCGGCGCCGTCATCTGTGACATAACACTCTCCATGCTGATAGGGGCTCATCGTGCCCGGGTCTACATTGAGGTATGGGTCCAACTTTCTAAGACGAACCTTGTATCCACGAGCCTGCAAAGCAGCGCCGAGAGCGGCTGATGCTAGTCCCTTTCCAAGAGAAGACACAACACCGCCTGTAATAAAGATGTAACGCGCCATTGATCGCTACCGTATCCTTAGGAATAGCACCTCAAAGGGTACTAATTATTATGGTTATTAAACGCAAGAAAACGAGCGCTGCGTTAAACGCAACGCCGTTATTATAATGTTCGATGTACCTTTCAGCACAAAAGAAGTTTATTGTGCTGCGGGCACTTGTGGTCCTGATGGCTGAGCTGGAGCCTGTTGCTGACTGTTACCTTGCAACTGCTCTAACAAACCTCTACCAGTATCTTGAGTTTGCTCGCTTTGAACAGCTGTAGGTACATTATCAAGCAAAGAGCCTGGTCGTTCATCCCAACGGGAAATAAGAGCCAAACTTAATGAGGTGATAAAAAATACAGCAGCGAGTATAGCTGTGCCACGTGTGAGGACGTTGGCTGTACCACGGCTTGTCATAAAGCCGCCGCCACTGCCGCCGCCTCCTCCCATACCCAGAGCTCCGCCTTCAGAGCGTTGCAAGAGTACAAGAGCAACCAAGGCCAGAACGACCATTAAGTGTATTACGATAAGAACGGTTTCCATTGGTACCCTTGATGCCTTTGAATTACGTTTTCACGCGTTTCTAACCGAAAAAAGTTCAGCTTTCTACCCTCAAGGCAAAGCATTTTAATAGACTGCACGTATTCTTGTTGTTGTTTTTCTTGTTTCTAGTAATTTGGTTGCCTTTTTGAGGAGTGGAACCTGACAATTCATGTCTGATGCAGTTGGCTGAGTAGGATCGGTTGTTCTACCCCCATAAAGAATAGGAGTTTTAGGAGCTTGCTGGATGTAGGATAAAGGTGTTTTGTATCGAGTATGCTTTTGAAGTAGTTCCTCTGCACTTTGAATAAGGTTTAGTGTGTATTCACGAAAATTGGCTATTTTTGATTTTGATGGCACCCTCGCCACTAGTGGTGAGTGGTTCTATGATGTCTACAACAATATCGCCCGCAAATATAAAACGCGCGTAATTTCCTTTGAAGAGTACAAGATGTTGAAGGGGAGAAATCCACGCTTTGTCATCTCATACCTGAAAATTTCCGGTTGGAAGCTCCCTATACTTGTTCGTGAAGTCAGAAAAATGGCAACTAGAGACGTTGATATGTTTCAAGCCTACGACTGGGTATATGATGTTTTGAAGGATCTTAGGGAATTAGATGTCTCCATAGCAGTTGTGAGTTCCAACTCGGAAAAAAATATGAGGTATGTGCTGGGTGGTCAGGTTGCTAGCCTGATTGATTATTATTCCGCCGGTGTGTCGATCTTTGGGAAGGCGCCTAAGTTTAAAAAGGCTATTAGAAAATGTAAGGCATCACACTCATCCACCTTTTCCATTGGAGATGAGATACGGGATATCGAAGCTGCGCGTAAAGTTGGAATAAAGAGTATTGCAGTGTCTTGGGGCAATGGAACCTTTAGCTCACTAAAGGATATGAACCCGACTGCTGCGGTTGAAAGGCCTGAAGAAATTCTGACTTTGTTTCAAAGTGGAAGTCACTCGAGATAATGGGGTGTTTCTATTCGATCACTGTTTTTGAGGAGCTTTAGAAGGGGCAATAGATATTCAGTAGAGGGAGTTGCGTCCGTACTTGGGCCTTCTAAAGAAGGACAATTTCAATAAAAATTAGGAAGTGTGTTTTCGTATCAGCTAGGTATATAATCATACAGCTAACGAGTTTTTCGAGCACACTCCCAAGGAGCTTAAGATAGAAAGTCCGCTGCCAATCGTCTGTCTCTCAAAGGGCGTACGACTTCAATGGATTTATGATAAATATCATGAGCCTTAAAGGCACTTAGCTGTTCCTCATTTTCAAATTCACCGTAAACTACAAAATCAACCCAGTTCTCAGAGATACTGTCTGTTTTTATATTTCGACCAACTTCCAAATGCATACAAAAAGGATTTTGCTTCAATAAGTTTAGTCCCTCATAAACTTTTTCTCTATCCTTTGGATTTTTGGCATTAAACAAAACTATATGGCGGATCATTACAAACTATGTCTCTCTTTGGACGCTTTGAGTGGTTTAGTTAAGGGGGTAATCTTTTAGTTTCGAATTAGCAAACAGTCTATATGAAGGCAACGTGTGCGGTATAAGGTCTTTGAGTAGGGTATTAGTTATATGCAGGCTATTTTCTGACATCGGTCAGCTGAGTTCTTGATGAATTGCATTTTAAATATATCTTTAAATACAAATGGATAAAGTAAAGTCTTGAATTGTGAATATTCGGCTTCTCTCATGTGTTTAATTGAAAATGAAGCCTGTATTGCTACAGGCCTCACTCTTTGAAAATATGTAGATAAAGCCAAATGGCACTACTATGCGCAATTAGCTACAACCGCTCGTACTGCCGCAAGTGTCGCATTTCAAGCAAGTCCCGTTGCGGACCATTGTGAAGTTACCACAGTCGGAGCAGCTTTCACCTTCGTAGCCTTTCATACGGGCTTGGGCTACTTGCGTGGCCTTGGAAGTTTCCGCTTTCACCATTTCGACTTTACCGCTGTCTCTAGAGCTATCAGAGTTTTTGCTGAGAGTCTGCGAAATGACAGTTGAAGTTGATGTTACGTGGGCTGCAAAGCTTCCACCGTCTTCGTTTCCTTTAATTAGGCGAAACTGTTCGGTCTGTCCCCTTACAAGCCCGTGAGACACTACTGCAGGTTGCGCTTCCGCATCTTGTTTGCCTTCATTGAAACGCGAAACCGATGTGGATGTTACAAGACTTTCCGGAGGAACATGGGCAAGGTCATTTCGGCCAAGGTAGGAAACTGCTAACTCTCTGAAAATATAATCAAGAATGGAAGTGGCATTTTTAATTGCATCATTACCCATGACCATACCAGCAGGCTCAAAACGGGTAAATGTAAAAGCATCAACGTACTCATCCAAGGGAACTCCATATTGAAGCCCCAAAGAGATAGCTATTGCAAAGTTATTCATTAACGACCGGAACGCTGCACCTTCCTTATGCATGTCAATGAAGATTTCACCGATGCGTCCGTCTTCATACTCACCGGTCGTTAAATAGACCTTGTGTCCGCCAACTGAGGCTTTTTGGGTGTACCCTTTACGCCTGTTGGGCAGCTTTTCACGCGTACGTACAGAGCGTTCAATAATCCGCTCAACAATACGCTCGGCCAGAACTTCCGCCTGTGCAGCCTGTGGTTTTGCGGTGATTGCTTCAACTGCGTCTTCAGCGTCTTCGTCCTCCAGAAGTTGTGCGTTCAGTGGCTGAGAGAGTTTTGAGCCGTCGCGGTAAAGGGCGTTAGCTTTCAAACCCAACTTCCATGACAACATATATGCGTCTTTACAATCCTCAACAGTCGCGCCACTTGCCATATTAATGGTTTTTGATATGGCGCCAGAAATAAATGGCTGAGCGGCTGCCATCATTCTTATATGACTCTCAACGGACAAATATCTCGTACCTGTGCGCCCGCAAGGGTTAGCGCAATCAAATACCGCATAATGTTCCTTAGAAAGGTGAGGGGCACCTTCAAGGGTCATTGCTCCACAAACATGCGTATTTGCTGCTTCAATTTCGGATTTTGTAAAACCAAGGTGAGCTAGTAAGTCAAACTCGGAATTTTCAAGCTGATCTGCGCTTACTCCTAGAGACTGGGTAAGAAGCTCGTCACCGAGTGTCCAACGGTTGAATATGAATTTTACATCAAAAGCCGAACCAAGGGCCGAGGCAATTTTTTCTAGAGCTTTATCATCGAACCCCTTTGCTCGCAAAGATGTTGGGTTGATTGCGGGTGCTTGCGATAGGGAGCCGTGCCCTACAGCATAAGCTTCGATTTCAGCAATTTTAGCTTCTCCGTAACCAAGCGCTCTAAGGGCTTCGGGAACAGCTCTGTTTATAATTTTAAAGTAGCCACCGCCTGCAAGCTTCTTAAACTTTACCAATGCAAAGTCAGGCTCGATACCCGTGGTATCGCAATCCATGACAAGGCCAATCGTACCAGTTGGAGCGATGACACTTGTTTGGGCGTTGCGATAACCATGTTTTTGTCCCAGCTTTAATGCGGTATCCCAAGCTTCTTTGGCTCGGTCTATCAAAATAGGCTCTGGACAGGATTTGTGATCTAAAGAGACTGGAGGGGTGGATAGTCCTTCACATTCTTCGCTTATGCCATGAGCGGCCCGCCGATGGTTGCGAATTACTCGTAGCATATGATCGGCATTGGCTTTATAGCCCGGGAAAGGCCCTAGCTCTCCAGCCATTTCGGCGGAAGTTGCGTAAGATACGCCTGTCATGATCGCGGTAATTGCTCCGCAAAGCGAACGCCCTTTATCACTATCGTAAGGAATGCCGGCTGTCATAAGTAGGCCGCCGATATTTGCATAGCCTAAGCCCAGAGTTCGATATTCGTATGAGAGTTGGGCAATCTCTTTTGAAGGAAACTGTGCCATCAATACGGAGATTTCCAAAACCATGGTCCAAAGCCGAACGCCGTGTTCAAAATTATCGTAGTTAAAGCTGCCGTTCTCATTCCGGAACTGGATTAGGTTCAGTGACGCAAGATTACAAGCCGTGTCGTCAAGGAACATATATTCAGAACAAGGGTTTGATGCCCGAATCTCGCCTGCATTCGGACACGTGTGCCACTCATTAATCGTGGTATGGTATTGAAGGCCTGGGTCTGCTGATGCCCAAGCGGCGTATCCAATTTGTTCCCATATGTCTGCTGCTTTGACTGTTTTTATTGTCTCCCCGGTCGTTCGGGCAGTCAAATCCCAGTCAGTGTCTTGGAAGACTGCGTTCAGAAAACCATCAGTAACGCGAACGGAGTTATTTGAATTCTGCCCGGCAACGGTCAGATAGGCCTCTGAATCCCAATCTGTATCATAGGTTGGAAATTCAATTGTCTTATAGCCCTGCCGCGCAAATTGAATGACCCGTTGAATATAATTTTCTGGAATTAGAGCCTGCTTGGCTGCGCGCATTTCCCGCTTTAGGACAGGGTTCTTCTTTGGGTCAAAGCAATCATCTCCACTACCTTCGCAGTTGATGCAAGATTTCATTACTGATTGAAGGTGTTTTTGACATACTTTGGATCCTGTTACGAGAGCAGCAACCTTTTGCTCTTCTTTGACTTTCCAGCCGATGTATTCTTCAATGTCGGGATGATCAACATCAACGACCACCATTTTTGCTGCACGCCGTGTGGTTCCGCCAGACTTGATAGCTCCAGCAGCTCGATCTCCAATTTTGAGAAAACTCATGAGGCCGGAAGATTTGCCGCCGCCAGCGAGTTTTTCACCATGAGATCGCAAACGGGAGAAGTTGGAGCCTGTGCCTGATCCATATTTGAAGAGGCGAGCTTCTCTAACCCACAGATCCATAATGCCATTCTCGTTCACCAAGTCATCATCTACCGACTGAATGAAACACGCATGGGGTTGAGGGTGCTCATAGGCTGAGTTGGAGCGCACCAGTTCGCCGCTCTCAAAGTCTACGTAGAAATGCCCTTGGCTTGGACCATCAATACCATAGGCCCAATGTAGGCCTGTATTAAACCACTGTGGTGAGTTGGGGGCGACCTTTTGGGTAGCGAGCATGAAACGCAATTCATCGAAAAAGGCGAGAGCATCTTTTTCGCCGGTAAAGTATCCACCCTTCCATCCCCAGTATGTCCAGGTACCTGCCAAACGATCAAAAACCTGACGCGAATCGGTCTCTGAGCCATATCTATCGGAAGTCTTTAGCTTGCTAAGAGATTTTGTGTCTGCAACTTTGCGCCAAAGCCAGCTTGGTACGTTGTTTTCCTCTATTGCTTTTAGCTTGGTGGGAATTCCAGCTTTACGGAAATATTTTTGCGCAAGAATGTCAGAGGCAACCTGAGAAAATTGTGTCGGAACTTTAATGTTATCGAGACGAAAAACAATTGACCCGTCCGGGTTTCGTATTTCGCTTGTAGCGTCACGGAATTCGATCCCGGCATAAGGGCTTTGCCCTTCTTTCGTATAGCGCCGTTCAACTTTCATAAATGCCCCCTAGCATTGGCCAAAGATTGCAGTGGTTTTGGAACCTATAGAGTTTCACTCGAAGCCGCTCACCGCACGGCTGAAATAGTGAAAAAGATACAAAACTAATTGCAATTCAATTCTTAAAAAGAATCTGAAACCCTATCTTTTATACCACATATAGTGCGTGATGAAAAATCAAACGCCATATATAGAAAAAATTGACACGCAATATTACAGCCTTTGAACTGGTTCAAA